>NZ_CP134228.1:1400000-1750000 GCF_031656215.1 Mesorhizobium koreense
CCACCGGTCAAGCCGATGCCGATGAAGTTGCGGGCGATCGTCAACCACTTCGCAAAGGCGTTTTCCGAGCGGCCAGCGTGGATAGTGTAGTCGACGCAGCGCCTCCGCGCATGTCTGCCCGACGAACCGATCATCATGGCATTTTTTCCATATGCGCGACGGCGCCCCGTCGTTCTCATGATGGAACTCGCGGGAAATATCGCCAGCGGCATCCACAGATACGAAGCGTCAGGCTCTCTTGTATCTTCGCACAAGGCTCAAAATGGAGCCGATACGGGAGCGGCCAGCAAAGCCACGAGCTGACCGATGTCGTCCACTTGCTCCAAGTGAAGGATCGTCTCTCTGATACTGTCACGGCGCTCGGGAGAAACGATGCCTTCGGTCAGCGTCTCGTATTTCTCGACGATCTCATCATTCGTGAGCGGGTTCATGACGCCCCGCGACCCTTCCCGGTACGTTTCCAGTTCCGTGCCGTCGGTGAAGCGGATGCGAAGCCGCGTGTTGCCACGGCTCTTCTGCCCGCCTGTGTCGAAAGCCGGATCATGGTGCGCGGTGATCTTCGGGATGAGCGCCCAGACGTCGTCGCTGTCGATGCGCTGTGGCGAGAACTGCTTTACCATCGCCGCGCCGTCGAGAATGGCGACCGCGATGGCGTAGCCGACGTTCATCTGCGCCCCGATCGTCGTAAGCGGACGCTCCACGCGCCACCATCCGTGGTGATAGGCGGCATGCGATATGTCGATATCGACGGCTTCGATCTCTTCGGGTTTCAGGGGCCGTTTTGCCGCAAGTTCGAACAGCGCATCGAGAGGCGCGTGAAGCGAGCCCATGGCGGCATAAGGCTTGATGACGATGCGGTCGGTTTCCCACCTTTCGCCCAGGTCGCTCGCGATCCGGGAGGAATCCGGGTCGTGCCCCTCGCCGAAAACGGATAGGAAGCCGCCATACTCGCGCTCGAAGACACGCTTGATACCAGTATATCCGCCCTCGGCCAGAAAGGCGGCATAAAGCCCCGCGCGGGCGCTGAAGCCGTGATGCATGCGCTTGCACATCGCCTCGTACTGGGCGGCCATCAGACCGCTGGATTGCGTTCCAGCCAGGCCGAGCGCGTCTTCGAAGCGTGCCGCATCGAGACCGAGCAGTTTCCCGGCCGCGGCGGCGCTGGCGTGCGTGCCGAAAACCGATCCGGAATGCCAGCCCCTGGAAAGCATCTGGCCGCCATGCAGCGCCATGCCCACGCGCGGTCCGACCTCGAAGCCGGCAACGGCGCCGAGCAGGAAGTCGCGCCCGGAAACCGAGCCGATCTGTTCCGCGCACGCCATCAATGATGGAATGACGACAGAGGCACTGTGGAGCGGTCCGAGCGCGTGAAAGTCGTCCAGCTCGAACCCCTGGATGAAGGTGCCGTTTAGAAGCGCGGCCGCGGGTCCGGCGGTCGTGCGTCTCCAGCCTATGATCGTCTTGTCACCACGGCCTTCGATCCGGGTCACGATCTCTACCGCCGTCTGCGACCACGGAAGTTGCGCGCCGACCAGAGCACAGCCGATGCCGTCGAGGATGAGATGTTTTGCCCGCTCGCGGACTTCTGAGGGAACCTGTTCCATCCTCAGTCCGGCAAGCCAGGCTGCAAGTTGACCGGTAGGGCCGGAGGGATCGGTCGCCTCCGCTGATGGGGGTTCCAGGACGGCGGTCATGCTCATGGGAAAAATCCTCGGACGGTCGAAGTTGAGACGGCCGGGGGCAGTTGCCGGCCTTTGGGTTCACCGGGGCTGGAGGGGCGTCTATTCCGCCGCGGTCATGCGCAGGAGAGAGGACGCGTGTTCGCCGCGCCGGATGCGGTCCCAATCCTCCGTACCGAATCGGCGGAACGTGTCGGCGACAGTCGCGCTTTTAGGGCGGGGAGGCGCTTTTCCGGTCTTCTTCAGGTTGGCCAGGATGGTGTCCATCGCATCGATCGCCACTGTGAAGAGAAGGCCGGGAAGGATGGCCAGCCGATACCCCATGCGCTTGGCTTCCTCCAGTTCGACCAGCGGGGTCTTGCCGCCCTGGACGACGTTCAGCAGGCAGGGCTTGCCGATTTGCTTCGGCACGGCGGCCATCTCTTCGGTGGACTGCACCGCTTCGACGAAACCGACATCCGCGCCGGCCTCGCAAGCGAGCCTGGCGCGAGCGATCGCCTCGTCAAGGCCCATGACGGCGCGCGCGTCGGTGCGGGCGATGATGACGAAATCGGGATCGCTGCGGGCGGCGACGGCCGCCCTTATCTTGGCGACATATTCGTCACGCGAGATGACCTCCTTGCCGTCGAGATGGCCACAGCGCTTCGGCGATACCTGGTCCTCGATATGGATGCCAGCAACGCCTCGCCCTTCGAATTCGCGTACCGTGCGCGTGACGTTCAGTTCGTTGCCATAGCCCGTATCGGCATCGGAAATCAGCGGGATATCGATCGAACGGGCGATGGCAGCCGCATTTTCGACCATCTCACTCATGGTCAGGAGCCCGTAGTCGGGAAAGCCGCGCGACATCGACGTGCCCGCGCCCGTCATGTACGCGCAGGAATAGCCTGCCTGCTCGATCGTCCGCGCCGAGATGCAATCGTAAGAGCCCGGAGCCACAATCATGCCGGGCTCAGCCAGCATCTGGCGCAATCTAGTCGTCGTCTTCATGGTGGTTCCTTTCCGTTCTGATCAAGCCGGCTCGGCTATGGCGGCGCGCCGCCAAGTATTGGGATTGGCCGCCCGCTTGCGGAATTCGGTGGCCTTTTCGACATAGTGACAGGCAGCGACATGGTTTTCGCCGACCGGCGTTAGCGCGGGTTCCTCGCGCGCACATCGGGCAGTCGCAAAGGGGCACCGTTCGTGGAACCTGCAGCCGCGCGGAGGCGCCAGCAGGCTTGGCGGTCCGCCGGGGATCGAGATCAGCTCGCGGTTCCGGTCGTCCAGGTCCGGGAAGGCGTTGCGAAGGCCCATCGTATAGGGGTGGAACGGTTCCTCGAAAACAGCGTTCGGGCCGTACTCCATGATGCGGCCGGCATACATGACGGCGATCTTGTCGCAATTCTCCGCCACCACCGCCATGTCGTGCGTGATCAGCAGCATGGTCTTCTGCATCCGCTCATGGATGTCACGGATGCGCTGTAGGATCTGATCCTGGACAATGACATCGAGGCCGGTCGTCGGCTCGTCGGCAACGACCAGCACCGGATCGAGGATCATCGCCATGGCGATCATGGCGCGCTGGCGCATGCCACCGGAAAACTGGTGCGGATAGGCATCGAGGCGGCCCGTGGCGATGCCGACAAGCTCGAATACCTCCTCCAGCCGCTTCCGCCGCTCGGCTGGTGGTACCTTGACGTGACTGGTTATCGCTTCCTCGAGCTGCTGGCGAACGGTATAGACCGGGTCGAAACCGTCCATCGCGCTTTGTGGGATCAACGCGATCTTCTGCCAACGGATGGTCCTAAGGTCGGTGGGAGACAAGCGATTGAGGGCCGTTCCCTGGAAGAATATATCGCCGGCCGATACCTTCCCGTTCGGCGGCAGGATGCCGAGGATCGCCTTGGCGACGGTGGACTTGCCGCAGCCGGATTCACCAACGAGACCGAGATATTCACCGGGCTCGATGCTGAAGGAAATCCCGTCGACGGCATGCGCGGAGCCGGTCGCCGTATCGTAGCGGATTTCGAGGTTGCGGATTTCGAGGACAGGAGACATGGCGTCGCTCACTGGGACCGCAGCCGCGGATTGAGGATTTCCTCATAGGCCCGGCCGATCATGAAGACGGAAATGACGAAGGCCGAGAGCGCCAGCCCCGGCGGCAGCACCCACCACCAGGCGGTGCGCATGGCACCGGCCGCGAAGGCGGCGTTCAGCATGGTCCCCCAGCTCTGGATGTGCGGATCGCCGAAGCCGAGGAAAGAAAGGGCGGCCTCCATCATCACCCCGGTCTGAACGCCGATCGCCACATAGAGGAAACTGAGCGGCATCACGTTCGGCAGGATATGAACGAAGAGTATCCTGAACGGCCCGGCGCCCGCCGCCTTGGCCGCCCAGATGAAGGGCCGGTTGCGCAGGGAAAGCACCTGCGCCCGGATCACCCGCGCCGTGGTGCGCCATAGGAAGAAGATCACCAGAAGCACGACCAGCGACAGGCTGGGGTCGAGGATCGAGATGACGACCATGGCGAAGGGCAGGAACGGGATGCCGAAAGCGACGTCAGTTATCCGCATGAGAACGTCGTCGACCCAGCCGCCGAAATAGCCGGCAAGCAGGCCGACAAGCGTGCCGATGACAACGCTGCCGAACGCGGACAGAAGGCCGACCGTCAGTGCGATCTGAGAGCCCCAGACGAGCTGGCTGAAGACATCCATGCCCTGATTGGTCGTCCCGAACCATGCCTGCGCGTTAGGCGGGGCCATGCGCAACAGGGTCTGGTCCGGGCGATAGACCACCTCGAAAGGCCCGTAAGGCGCGATCAGCGGGGCAAACAGTGCGACGAGGACGAAGAGCACGACCAGCACCAGGCCAGCGACACCTGTCGGATATTTGCGGATGACGCTGATCCTGTCCCAGCCCTGGCGCAGAAAGCCGATACGGGGGGCGCGTTCTGTCACCTCGTATGCCAAGCGTATATGCGCCATCTTCGCGCTCCTACTCGTAGGAAACACGGGGATCGATCACTCCGTAGAGCAGATCGGCGATGAAGTTCAGCACCAGCGTCACCAGCGCCATTATGTAGAGCGCGGCCTGCGCGACCGGGTAGTCGAGGTCGTTCAGCGCCTGCACGAGCTCGCGGCCGATGCCGGGCCAGGAGAAGATGATCTCCAGCAGGACCTGCCCCTGGAACAGCAGGCCCATCATAACGGCGATATAGGTGACCAGCGGGAGGAGGGCGTTGCGTGTCGCATGCGTCACAACGCCGGATGGCGGCAGGCCCTTGGCGCGGAGGATGTCGAGGAACTCGCTGCCTTTCACCTCGAGCATGCTGGCCCTCAACAGCAGGATCGGACCGGTGACCTCGCGGCTCACGAGAACCAGCAACGGCAGCAGCAGGTGCCGCCAGTATTCACCGGAGCCGACGATCCCCAAGAAATGATTGGGGCCGCCCAGGCCGGTCATGCCGCCCGAAGGCAACCAGCGCAGCTTGTAGGAGAAGATCATGAGGACGAGGATGCCGACGAAGAAGGACGGCGCCGAATGCAGGAACAGCGATACGCCGACCGTGATGCGCTCGAAATTGCGGCCGCGCATCCAGCCGGCCGCGGCGCCGATGATGGTTCCCGCAACGATGCTGATGATCAGCGCCGGCACGATCATCAAGAGCGTGTTGCGGAGCTTTTCGGCCATGATGCTCGACACCGGGTCGAGCTGGAAGAACGAGGCTCCGAAATTGAACGTCGCCATGTTCCAGAGATAGCGGACATACTGGACGTACCACGGATCATCGAGGCCCCAGCTCGCGCGGGTCTGGGCGATCATCTCGGGCGAGAAGTTGTTGTCGACGAAGATGGCCGTCGGATCGCCGGGCAGTTTCTGGAACAGGATGAACATGATCGTCATCACGCACCAGATGACGAACACCATCAGACCAAGGCGCCGGAAGAAATAACGCTGGAATCCGGTCATGGACTGGTCCTTGCGGTTAGTATTTCATCGGATTCGGCGTGAACGGGCTCGAAACTCCGGTTCCAATCACGCCGGCCCTCTCTCGGCATCAGGCCATCATCTTCAGTCCGCCCCAGGTGTGGGATTTGAGGACCTTGTTCACGCGCTCGCGGAACTTCTGGTCGCCCGTGTCGGGGTAGACCAACCGCTTGTCGGCATCCCAGGAGTACCCGGCCTTCTGAAGGATATCGCGCGCCTTATCGAGGTTGAACTCGGGGATCGGCGGCAGGTCCGGATTGTTCCACGGATTGCCGGGCACCAGGAAGGTATCCGTAGCCGGCACCTTGCCCGCGCCTTCCCATGGGGAGCGGATCAGGAACTGGCGGTCGAGCATGTGCATCCATGCCGTGCGGAATTCGTAGTCGCGCCACGGCAGGATCGACGGCCGGCTGATCACGTGCAGCCAATTGATATCCGGCGTCTTGAGAACGGTCAGTTCCTCTACTCCGTTGAATTGCTGCGCCTGGCTTGGGCGCAATTGCAGGTCGCTCGTGTCGATCAGGTCGATCTCGCCATTGAGCAGCTTGCCGAGCAGGCCGTCGACGGTCGGCGTGATGACAATCCATAGGTCGTCGACCTTCGGCGCTGCAAAATGCTCCTTGTGGGCGAGGAGCTGCAGATCCGCATCCTTCCGGTACCGTGCATATTTGAACGGGCCGCTGCCGATCGGCTTCTCGATGCGAATGCGACGGACATCATCGCCGATGCCCTGCTTTTGCATGATGTCGCCCCAGATGTGCTCAGGCAGGATCACATTGAGCTGCAGGAAATAGCTTTCGAACTGGCCGTAAGGCTGCTTGAAAGTGGCGCGAAGGATGCCACCCGCCTCGTCCTTGATCTCCGTCTTGTCGAGGAACCGATTGGCGGTCCACAGGATGCCGCGTTCCCATTTCTGCAGGAAGTCGAACGTGAATTTGAGATCCTTGATGGTGACGGGATTGCCATCGTGCCATTTCATTCCCGGCCGCAGCTTCATATCCCAAGTGCGATCGTCTACCCGCTCCCAGGATTCCACGGCCCAGGGCACCACGTTGAGATCCTTGTCCAGCCAGGCGAGCCGATCGTAGATCAGACGGCCGATCGAGCGCATGTTGTTGGTGGCGGCGAGCAGGTTGGTCGTTTCCAAACCCGATATCTTGCCACAGCGCAGGCTCTTTCGATCGCCCTTGGGAGTCATGTTCAGATAGGAGTGGGGCATGTTCAGCGAGCCGACTCCGAAACCGCGGACCTGTACGACGCCGTCCCAGCTGGCGCTGTTAAAGGCCTCGATGAGTTCGGGTCCCCAGCCGACGACGTTCGAATAATAGTCCTCGGCCAGGATCGCCTGCGCCTTGCGCACCAGTTCCAGGCGCTTCTTCGAATCCCCTTCGCGCGATTGCGCCTCGATCACCGCATCATATTCCTCGCAGACATATTCACCGTAGTTCCGGCGGTCGGCGCCATAAGCGCGCGAGGTGATCCATTCCGAAGGATCGACGCGCTCCGGCCGCAGGATGGACGGATGCGTTTCCATGTCGCCGTGCCGATGAACGGTGATCAGTTCCAGCCACCGCGCCTGTGAGGCCTGCGAGATGTCGAACTTGATGCCGAGCTTGGCAACGTCGCTCGACCATTTGCGAAAGGCGTCCAACCAGTCGGGGTTGCTGTTGGGAATGACGACGGACAGGTCGGGAACCCGCTCACCCTTGGCGGGCCATTTCAGACGAGCGGAGGTGTAGGTGACCCATTGCGGGTCGTTCATGAAATAATCGCTGTAATGCTTGTAGAAGGTCTCGTATTTCGGGCTGACGACGCTGATCCCGGAACCTCCCGAAGGGGCCGCATGCGCGGTGTGAGAGCCACTGACGCTGCCAAAGGCGGCGACGCTCCCGGTCGCCGCCATCAACTGAAGGAGCGTGCGGCGGTCGATCGGCCCGCCTGAATTCTTCTTGTCGTTCATGAAATCCTCCCGTCTTGAGGTTTGCCGAATCCGCAACGCCGGTTCGACGCGCGATGCCGCGGTCCTATTCGGCGGCCGGCCTGGTTTCTTCCTCCCGTTCCCCGGCAATGCGGCCTGCGTGTCCGACGCGCGGATCGTAGACGCCGATCGACTTCTCGTAGCGCTCGAGATGTTCCGGCGGCAGGTATTTCCGCTCCAGTTCCAGCACTTTCGGAAAACCGGTGAGATCGAAGATGCCGAAGCCGCCGAGAGGGTGGTTCTTGTAGCGCGCGGCGAACTCGTTGTAGGCGGCTTCGCCGCGTTTCTTGTAGTCGAGCAGGAAGTCGTACATCATGACCGAACCGATGCGGGTGATGTGCATGCCGGTCGTGCAAAGCCGCCATGCCTTCGTCTCTTCCGGTGTGATCGGCGGATCGATGGCCCATGGCGTGACCTTGAGCAACGCGTCGGGGAAGGCATCGCGCACCGTCTGTATTTCCTCCCGCGACTGCAGCGCCTCGACATAGATCACGTCGATGCCAGCCTTCAGATAGGCCTCGCAGCGGCGCAAGACCTCGTCCATGCCGCCTCCAACAGCGCCGCGTGCATCCGTGCGCGCCATGATGATGAAGTCGGGATCCAGATCGTCGCGGACATCACAGGCGGCACGATATTTGCCGACCGCCTCCTCGACGGAAATCAGCTCCTTGCCCTTGACGAAGCCGCACCGCTTAGGCGCCACCTGGTCTTCGATGAAGAGGGCGGCTGCGCCCGCGCGGATGATGCCGTCCACCGTGCGGATGACGTTGATCGCATTGCCGAAGCCGGTGTCGCAATCGACCAGAACCGGGATCGAGACCGCCTGGCAGACGCGTCGTGTGTTTTCGAGCAGTTCGGCGAGGGTGAGAAGGCCGGCATCGGGCAGGCCGAGGAGGTGGGTCGAGGTGTTCGATCCGGAAATTCCGAAATAGCTGAATCCGGTCGCCTCGACGAGTTGTGCGTGATGCGCCGTCGAGCCGTAGACACCCACGACCGGTTCGGGGCTTTCGTTGAAGAGCCGGCGCAGCACTGTGCTCGGCCGCTCTTTGATCAGATTGTCCCTCAGGCGCATTGTCTTCTCCTTCAAAGACGCAAAAGTCAGTCGAACAGGTGACAGGCCACCTCGCTGCCGGCTGCGGCCGCGCGCAGTACGGGTTCCTCTTTCCGGCAGCGATCGAACGCCATCGGACAGCGCGTGTGGAAACGGCAGCCGGATGGCGGGTCGATCGGGTTGGGGACGCTGCCTTCGAGCTGGATGCGCTGACGACGGCGGCCGCCCATAACAGGAGCCGCCGCCATCAGCGCCTTGGCATAAGGGTGCTGCGGATGATCCAGGACCTGGTCGGTCGAGCCGATCTCGGCGATGCGGCCGAGATACATGATCGCCACGCGATTGCAGATGTGCCGCATGGTCGAGAGATCGTGCGATATATAGAGGATCGCCATTTTCATCTCGCGCGAGAAGTGCTTGAGCAAATTGAGGATGCCCGCCCGGATCGAGACATCAAGCATGGAGACCGGCTCGTCGGCGACGAGGAATTCGGGTTCCACCGATATTGCGCGCGCAATCGCGATACGCTGGAGCTGACCGCCGGAAAGCTGGTGGGGATAGCGGTCGAGATAGGCCTCTACCGGTGCAAGGCCGGCCCGCTCCATCGCACGGACAACGCGCGCGCGCCGCGCCTCCGCCGGTTCGCGGAAATGGATGGAGATCGGTTCACCAACGCTCTGGGCAACGGTAAAGCGGGGGTTGAGGGATTCGTACGGGTTCTGGAAGACGATCTGCGCGCGACGCCGGAAGGCCTTCATGCTCTTCGCGCTGGGCGATGCGGCAAGGTCGCTGCCGTCGAACAGGATCTCGCCGCCGGACGGCTTGTGCAACTGCAGCACCGTCATGCCCGTCGTCGACTTGCCGCAGCCGCTTTCGCCTGCGAGGCCGAGCACTTCTCCGCGGCGCAAGGTGAAGCTCACGCCGTCCACCGCATGCAGGTAGCGCCGTTCGCCGCGTCGGGACGGGTCCTTGGAGCGCCCGCTGACCGGGTACCATTTCCGCAGGCCACGAACCTCGATAATCACCTGTCCGGCCGGCTCTGGTTCGTTAAGGGCTATGTTCATTGCGTTCAGGGCCGGAAACCGATCGAGCCTTCGTATTTTCGGCGAAGGTCGTCCTTGGGGAGGAACTCCTGTTCGAGCTTCCAGATGTCGGGGAAGCCGACGAAAGCATGCATGTCCGTCACCGGGTGGTCCGCCTGCTCGCGCTTGATGCGTTCGTCCAGCGCCTGGTCCTGGCGCGCGAATTCATGCAGGTAGTCCCACATACCGCGCGCGGCGGCGCGCATCGCGCCGCCCGGATTGGCGACCAGGAAGACGCCCAGCCCGTTCAGGTCGGCCAAGGTCAGGTTGGGCGAGACACCCGTACGGTTGAAAAGCAGGGGTGCACTGACTTCCTTCGCGACCCGCTCAAGTTCTTCCCGGGAGGTCACGCCTTCGGGGAAGAAAACATCGACGCCGGCGTCCATATAGGCCTTGCCGCGCCGGATAGTGTCCTCGATCGACCCGCCGGCGACGCCGCGGGCGTCGCAGCGCGCCACCAGCACGACATCCTTGTCGAGGCTGTCGCGGGTGCGCACAGCTGCGCGGTACTTGCCGACCGCTTCGTCCATCGTGATGATCTGCTTGCCGGAAACATGACCGCAGCGCTTCGGCGCGACCTGATCCTCGATGAACATAGCCGCGGCGCCGCATTTTATGAGCTGTTCGACGGTGCGCATCGCGTTGATGGCGTTGCCGTAGCCGGTATCGGCGTCGGCGAGCACGGGGATGTTCACCGCATCGCAGATGTAGCCGGTCAACTGAGCGACCTCGGTGAGGGTGGTGAGGCCCACGTCCGGCTTGCCGATCAGGGTCGCCGAAAGGCTGTACCCGGATACGCCGACGGTTTCGAATCCGGCTTTTTCCGCGATCTGTGCCGACTGTGCATTGAAGACGCCCGGCTGAACGAACGTGCGCCCACTTTTCAGCATGTCGCGGAATCGGCGTGACATGCCCTTCCATCCCGCCATCGTTTTCCTCCCAATGGCTGTCTGAGGTTCAACGTTGCGCACCGCTCCCAGATTGTCAACACTTTTGAAAAAAAGGCTAGGCAATATAACCTACAAGGGCATTTTCCTGCATCGATCCGAGATATTCCACGAAAAGTGTTGACACATTTTGGCCGTATATTAGGCTTGAGGTTGCGATGGAGGATTGCGTGAAAAGCGAAAAGCCCGCGGTGGACGCGACAGGACCAGAGACGGAGGCGCCCACACGCCGTGAGGGCGAGCAAGTCCAGCGGCTTTTCGACGCCATTATCGACAAGTTGCTGACCGGCGAACTCGTTCCCGGGCAAAAACTGTCAGAGCCTGAATTGGCCCGATACTACGGTGTTAGCCGTGGTCCGGTGCGCGAAGCGATACGTCGTCTGGAAGAGCGGGATTTGGTCCAGCGCTCACCCAATGCCGGCGCGCGCATCGTCACGCACTCACCAAAGGAGATTCTCGACACCCACGTCATCCGTGCATCGCTCGAAAGCCTTGCGGCGCGCTTGGCGGCGGAGAACATGACCAATGAGGAGATAGTTGGCCTGCGGCATGCGTTCGAAGAGGAGGTCGCCCGTGGGCACACTGTTGCCTACACCCACGACTTCCACATGACCATCGTGCGGGGAACGCACAACTCCCGGCTGATACGCCTGGTCAATGTCGACTATTTCCGATTGTTCAAGATTTGGAGACGCCACTACAAATGGATGCAGTTTGGCGGGTCCGCTTCGTGGGAGGATCATCGCCGGGTACTCGAAGCCATCGAACATCGGGATGGCGAATGCGCCGAGTTGCTGATGAGGCGCCACATCATGCGCCTCCGCGCCGAAAGCGAACAACGCCTGTTGGCCTTCCAGGCAACTGATATTGACCGGCGGGGCGTCACCCCCTTCGTCGGGCAAGGACAAGCAGCCAGCGAGGAAACATTGACCCATGCGGACGGAACGAACCTTCTTTGAAAAGGTATGGAATTCGCATGCCATCGCCGATCTCGGGGATCAGACGTCACTTCTGCAGATCGACCGCCTGTTCCTGCACGAACTGAGCGGCAGCGCGGCGCTCAAATCCCTTGAAGACGAGGGCAGGCGCGTCGCCTCCCCGGACCAGGTATTTTCCGTCATCGACCATGCCATCAGCGTGCGGCCGGGCCGCGGGCCGGAAGATTCCGAGCGCGTCGGCGGCATCGAGGCGATCCGCACGTCACGGACCCTGTCCAAGGCGCTCAACCTGACCTTCTTCGACGTGGGCGACCCCCGACAGGGTATCGTTCACGTCATCTCGCCGGAACTCGGCGTGGCGTTGCCGGGCCTCACCCTCGTCTGCGGCGACAGCCATACCTGCACCGTCGGCGGCATCGGCGCGCTCGCCTGGGGAATCGGCTCAACCGAGGCCAAGCACGTGCTTGCCACCCAGACACTGCCGCAGCGCCGCCCCGATACGATGCGCATCCGCTTTGAGGGGAGCATTCCGCTCGGCGTCTATCCGAAAGACCTGATCCTGCACCTGATCGGCACGATCGGCGCCAATGGCGGCATCGGCTATGCGGTCGAATTCGCCGGGTCCGCCATCCGCTCCATGCCGATCGAAGGCAGGCTCACCATCTGCAACATGGCGATCGAATTCTCGGCGAAATATGGATTCGTGCCTCCCGACGACGTGACTTACGCATATCTTGCCGGACGTGAATTCGCGCCGAGCGGCGCCGATTGGGACCGGGCGCTCGCCTATTGGCGCATGCTTGCGACGGACGATGGCGCGGATTTCGACAAGGAGGTCGTGATCGACTGCACCGAGATACGCCCGCAGGTGACATGGGGCACCAGCCCGCAGCAGGTCGCTGCGATCGACGGGCGCGTTCCGGATCCTTCGGCCATCGAGGACAGCGGCATGCGCGAACTGACGGAAAACGCCTTGCGCTATATCGGCCTTGCGCCGGGTACACCGCTCGAAGGCATTCCACTCCAGGCGGCCTATATCGGTTCCTGCACCAATGCGAGGTTATCCGATCTCCGCGAGGCGGCCGCTGTTTTGCAAGGCCGCAAGGTACCGGAGGGATTCCCGGCATACTGCACACCCGGATCAGGGCAGGTGAAGGCGCAGGCCGAGGCCGAGGGCATCGATCGGATATTCCGCGACGCCGGTTTCGAATGGCAGGAATCGGGCTGCGCCTATTGCGGCGGAGGCGGAGCCGACCGGCTCGCCGGAAAGCGGGTGATCTCCACCACAAACCGCAATTTCGAGGGCCGCCAGGGACCGAAAACCGCAACCCACCTGGCAAGCCCCGCGACAGTGGCAGCCTCCGCGCTTTCCGGCTGCATCGCGGATCCACGGAAACTCCTGGTGCATTGAGGCAACGACGACGATGGAATCCTTCACAAGCATCACCGGCACCGCCGTTCCCTTCATGCGCATCAATATCGACACGGACCAGATAACGCCCGGTCCGGAGATCCTGCGCGGCCGTGCGGACGGCTACCGGTCGAGCCTGTTCGCGCGCTGGCGCTATCTCGACATGGACAAGCGTACTCCCGATCCAGATTTCATCCTCAACCGGGAGCCGTGGAAACATGCGGCGATCCTGCTCGCCGACCGCAATTTCGGCTGCGGGTCCTCGCGGGAATCGGCGCCGCAGGCGCTTCGCGCTTTCGGGTTCCGTTCAGTGATCGCCCCGTCCTTCGGCGGCATATTCTTCAGCAACAGCTTCCGGAATGGATTGCTGCCTGTCGAACTTCCCATTGAAGATGTCCGCCACCTGGCGGACCAGGTGGAGGCGTCCGGCGGCAAGGCCAGGCTCACGGTCGATCTCGAAGCGCAGAAGGTGACCGGCCCCGACCGCGAGACTTACGTTTTCCGCGCTCCAAGCGTGCTGCGCGAAATGCTGCTCGCCGGCGTCGATGAAATCGACCTGACACTGAGCCGGGCCGCCGAAATCGCCGCATTCCGCAATCAGGATCAAGCGGAACGGCCTTGGGCCTACAGGCCGCGACGCGCGGGTCAAGCCCACTGATCAAATTCGCCGGGAGGTATGGATATGGCAAAGGGACGCACGTTTTTCGAGAAGGTTTGGGACGACCACGTCATCGCGGACCTGGGCGAGAACACTTTCCTTCTGCAGATCGACCGGTTGTTCCTGCATGAAATGAGCGGCAGCGTCGCGATGCGCCAGTTGGAGGCTTCCGGCCGACGCCCGGCCAGCCCGAGCCAGGTCTTCACCGTGATCGACCATGTGATCGACTCCGCACCAGGCCGCGGCCCGAGCGATTCCCATCTTCCAGCCGGAACGGAGATGATCAAGGCGGCGAGGCGGGGCTCGCACGAATACGGCTTCACCTTCTTCGATGTCGGGGATCGGCGGCAAGGCATTGTCCATGTCGTTTCGCCGGAACTGGCTATCGCCCTGCCAGGACTGACGCTGGTCTGCGGCGACAGCCACACCTGTACGGTCGGCGGCGTCGGCGCGCTCGCCTGGGGCATTGGCTCGACGGAGGGCGAGCATGTGCTGGCGACGCAGACCCTCGCCCAGGTCAAGCCGAAGACGATGCGCATCAACTTCAACGGGAAGCTGCCACCCAACGTCTATGCCAAGGACATGATCCTGCACCTGATCGGCGAGATCGGCGCCAATGGCGGTATCGGCTATGCGGTCGAATTCGCCGGCGAGGCGATCCGCGACTTACCGGTCGAGGGTCGACTGACGATTTGCAATATGGCGATCGAATTCTCCGCCAAATATGGTTTCGTGCCGCCGGACGACGTTACGATCGATTTCCTCAAGGACCGGGAATTCGCTCCGAAAGGTGCAGCCTGGGACGAGGCCGAGGCCTATTGGCGGACACTGCCATCGGATCTGGATGCGGTGTTCGACAGGGAAGTCGATATCGACTGCAGCCGGATAAGACCGCAGGTGACCTGGGGCACGAGCCCGCAGCAGGTCGTATCGATCGACGGCCGTATACCCGATCCGTCCGGCATTGAAGATCCCGGCACGCGCAAGCTGGTGGAGTCGGCACTCCAATATGTCCAGCTTACGCCGGGCTCGCCCATAAAGGGGGTCAGGATCGACACCGCCTATATCGGCTCTTGCACTAATGCCAGGTTGTCCGATCTGCGCATCGCCGCAGCCATCCTCAAGGGGCGCAAAGTGGCCACGGGCATCGAGGCGATCTGTGTTCCAGGCTCGACGAGCGTGCGGGCGCAGGCGGAAGCCGAGGGGCTGGATACGATATTCCGCGAAGCGGGTTTCGAGTGGCACGAGAGCGGCTGCGCCATGTGCGGGCATATGGGCAATGACCGACTGCTCGACCGACGGGTGATCAGCACCACGAACCGCAATTTCGAGGGCAGACAGGGACCGCGTACCCGCACCCATCTCGCGAGCCCCGCTACCGTCGCTGCGTCGGCGCTGATGGGCGTCATTGCCGACGTGTCTACGATCGAAAAAGGCTGAGCAGGTCGTGGAACAGTTCGTCCGCGTCACCGGAATTGCGGCGCCGCTGCTTCGCATCAATATCGATACGGACCAGATCATCCCGGGATCGGAGATCATGCGTTCCGTCGACGAGAGCTACGAGCGATGGGGATCAGGGCTTTTCGCGCATTGGCGTTACATCGAGGATCGCAAGTCGAACCCGGATTTCATTCTGAACCGGCCACCGTTCGACAGGGCGCAAATTCTTCTCGCCGATCGAAATTTCGGCTGCGGCTCTTCCCGCGAACCGGCTCCAAAGGCGTTGCGCGGCTTCGGCTTCCGTGCGGTGCTCGCGCCTTCCTTCGGAGGCATCTTCTACAATAATTGCTTCAGGAACGGCCTGCTGCCGGTGGAACTGCCGATCGGCAATGTGCTCGGAATATCCGAGGAGGTTGAAGCGGATCCGGCCGGAAGGCTTGTGACGGTCGATCTGGAAGGTGAGTTCGTCGAGAGCCCGCGAGGCAGCCGGTTCGGGTTTCGCACGCCGAAGCTGCTGAGGCGCATGATGCTGGAAGGGCTCGACGAGATCGAACTGACCTTGAACCAGACGCCGGAAATCTCCGCCTTTCGGCAAAGGGATCGGAGGAGGCGCCCCTGGGCCTACCCGCCTATTTCCCAGACTTCCCAAGGCTCGGTCACTCTGGAGGGTTCACGGTGGAACAATTCATAAGGGTCAAGGGCATCGCAGCGCCGTTGATGCGCATCAATATCGACACCGATCAAATTATTCCGGCGCGTTTTCTGGTGCGCACCAGCAAGGAAGGGATCGGCGAGGGCCTGTTTGCCGATTGGCGGAAGTCCGCTGATTTCATCCTCAACAGGCAGCCCTTCGAGGGGGCAGTGGTCATCCTGGCCGATCGCAATTTCGGATGCGGGTCGTCGCGTGAAGCGGCGCCACAGGCCTTGCGGGACAGGGGCTTTCGCGCAGTGATCGCGCCTTCTTTCGGCGGGATCTTCTACAACAATTGCTTCCGCAACGGCATTGTCCCGGTTGAAATGCCCATCGAAAACGTCCGCCAGATCGCAGGCGAGATGGAGGCAAGCGGCGGCAGGAGTGAGGTCACGGTCGATCTGGAGGCCCTGAGGGTCAGTACGGCCGGCGGCTTGTCCTTCGATTTCATCGTCCCGAGCATGATGCGCGAGATGATGCTGGCCGGCAAAGATGAGATTGAAATGACGCTGGAGAAAGGCGAGCGGATCCACGCCTTCCGATTGACCGACAAGGCGAGGCGGCCCTGGGCTTATGCATTGGCGCCGGGTTAATTCTTCAACGAAATTCGTGCAACAACGTAAGACCCACCTGAGGATGCATCGCAACAGGTCGCGATGGGCTTGCCCAATGACCAGGGTCTTGCCAGCGTGAAACCGGTCACATTCCCGATGTCATTGATCCTGTAGACCAGCACCGCCAATCCAGGGCTATAGGTTGCTAGGGAGGGATGGATCATGCGCGTAAGGATGGGACCGGCAAAGCGCGAAGGAAACCATCGGCTGATTTTCGACCAGGAACTTAGCGGGGAAGAGCTGATTTCTCGTTCCAACGCGGAAGTGGCGATCTCGATCACTGCCGATCCGCTTCACAGAAAATCAGGCTATCGCGACAACTCGCGCTATTGCTACGAAATCATCCTCTCGGCCACGGAAGTCGCCCAGTTGATGAAACGGGTAACCGTCCGAGGCGATCGGTCAAACGAAAACGCCTGCTGCGCTGGAGATACGGCAGCGAATGCTCGTTCAGCACCGCTGTGACGTGGTTGCAAGCCTCAAAATGCCAGATGCATGCCGTTGGACTCAGGAACGATCAGCGGGGACGGGTGGAGCGGTTCCTGGCGATCGCGAGCGCCACGCATGATCCGTCCAGCATGGCCGCGGCTGTTATCGGATAGAGATGGAGGCGTTGAATTGCCTGCTCTCGTCGATGCGGACCTCCTCCCGGCAAATGTCGCCAAATTCGTTCCCGCCTCGATCTTGACGGTTCATCTCGCCATCATTGCTCCGAACAAAATGATGGTGACGCGCTGACAAGAAATCGCACGCCTTCGAGATCGGCGACAGCGTCGCGTTGACTGACAAGGCGGCACAAACCATTATCCAGCACAACAACTGGTCAGATCGCGTGAGATCTCTTGGAAAACACGGAAGCACGCGGCCTCCGGACCGCGCAGGATAGCAAGGCCTCCAAGGAGGCTGCCAGCTTATGCCCCGCACATTTCGAACTTCTGTTCGGCGGTTGCAAGCCCGAGGGTCGTAAGGCCGGCGAGTATCTTTTCATGCACGAGGACCCTGCGGACCGTGTCTACGGGGTCCTGTCGGGAACCGTGGAGATTTCCACCTATTCCATGAGCGGGCGTAAACTGGTCGCCAATATCGAGCTGTCGCGAAGCCTTATCGGCGAGATCGGCGCGTTGGACGGAGGACCGCGGACGGCGAGTGCCGTCTGCCTCACCGATTGTGAGCTAGTCTCCTTGAGCCGCGCGCAACTCATGCGCAAGCTGGCGGAGAACGCCTCACTCTCGTTGGCGATGATCGAGCTCCTGTGCCTGCGCCTCCGCTGGATCAACAACGAACGCAACGACCTGGCGCTTCTCAAGGTCGAGGCCCGGCTCGCCAAGCGGCTGCTGCTCCTCGGGGAAAGACTGGCCGACGACGCGGGCTGGATCAGGATTTCTCAATCCGAGCTTGCCGCTTTTCTGGGCGCCACACGGGAATCCGTCAACAAGATGCTCAACACCTGGCGCAACCGGGAATTCATCGACATCAAACGCGGTGCGATCCGACTGGTGTCGAGGCACAGCCTGCAGGAGATCGTAAATCTCGAGGACGACTGATTACAGCTTCGAGAGCAGATAGCGCAGGCTCGAGCGGCTGGGCATGAAGAAATAGCCGCCGCCGCGCGTGGTTACGAAGCTCGGCAAATCGCGCAACAGTACGCGTCCCTCGCCCGCTGGAATGGAGAAACTGCCCGTGCCCTCGTTTGCGCCGATGGTCGGATCCTTCTCGCCTGCCAGCCCCTGAAGGAACCCCGACGACACCCAGGTTTGCTGCATGAACTCGTATTGTCGCTCGATATCGGCATTAAGGCACATGAAAAGAAGACCCACCTCCTGTCCTTTCTTGTAGCTGCGGCCGCAGCGAAGGATTCGGTGGCGATTGTTGATCCTGAGCTGAATCTCGGGGTCGTTCCCTAACGAATCCCGCGGATTGGAGCGACGTACATGCGAGCCTAGCGGGCATTTGAGGCCCTGCGGGTCTTCCATGGCGAAGGCGAAATCATTGTCGGCTTCGCGGTCGGGGCGGCCATTAGGGTTGCGTACGAGGGAACTGCCGTCCTGCCAGCGCCCGACCATCTTCGCCGCCACCCATTTGGGATTGAGCTTCGAATTGCCCGTCTCCCTTCGCGCGAGGTCCGCCGCGTGCCGGCAATAGGCGCTGAAGCTGGCGACGTGCTGCTCAAGCTGGCGAATGACCATGAAACTGCCGTTGCGGCCGAAGTCCCGCATTGTCTCCTTTTTGCCGAAAAGCTGCTCCTCCTGCCCGGTTTCGAGCATCGGTAGGATGCCCTCGCGATCCTGCGCTTCGGGAATCGTGGGCGAGGGCGGATAGAACCCGCTTTCGTCCTTGTAGCCGAGCAAGAACTCGCCGGGCGCGAGGAGATGCATGGGCGCGACATGCCTGTTGGCGCGTGGTGTGCCCCGCACGACGGGTTGTGAAATGCCGTCGGCAAAGCCGAAATGCTCGATCGCCTGCTTGCCTTCCCGCTTGATCATCAGCGGAAGCTGAGCCACCAGCTTACCCCCGGCCTTTCCTGCCACCTGCAATACCCCCTGGATGTCGGCATCGAGGATCTTGTCGGTCGCGGCATAGCAAACGACCACCATGTCGACCGCCTTCTGCTCCGAACCCCATAGCCAATGCTCCGGTGCACTCTGGCCGATATCGTCGAGAACGCGGATGCGCGCCTTCGTCGCCATGCCCTGCCGGAAGGCTGCCGGAAAGCCATCGAGGCTTTCATTGCCTGCATCGGTGTCGAAGCCGAACCGCCTCAACCCCTCGGGCCCGAGGAGCGTGATCACTGCCCGCTCTGGCGAAAGCTGATAGCCGAAGCTGGTTTGCTTCAGCACAAACGCCAACCAGTCCCGCCGCGCGGCGCGCGGCAGGTCCGCCGGGACCTGGAAGGCGAGCATTTCCGCTTTCGCGAGCGGACCGAGAGGACCGAAGAAGATCGACTGGATCTCATCGGTTTCGAGCGTGCGGCTCGGACGCGGACGCGAACCGAAGAGCCGCAGCCAGTCCCGCGCCTCGCTCTCCGTCTCGGCACTGGCGAGGCCGCTCCGGATCAGTGAATTGATCCGTATGCGGCTGGTCGTGAGGCTGGGATAGGCTGCATACCAGAAGAGGGTCGGCACCTGCTGCGCCCGCGCCCAGCGCTTGAAACGGTCACCGTCCGTTGCCCCGTCGCGGAAGAGCATCCGCGTCCTCGGAAACCCGAGCGTGTTGCTCCACACGCCCGTCAACCCGGCATGGGCCTTGGTGATGAAATCTTCCAGATAGCTTTCCCAACTGCCATCGTAGTTGCTGAGGAAGACGAGTTGCTTCGTCTTCGGTAGTGCGACCCATCGAGCGAAATGGATCGTGTTGATGTCGGCCAAATAACCGGGCCGAAAGACCTGCCGCGCCATGATGGAGATCAGGTAGAAGGAGAGCCTTAGCGATAGCCGCCGCAGCCAACCGGTCTTCAGGCAGGAAACCGCCGTCAGATGGTTTTGCGCGAGACGGTTCTCACGTCTTGCGATCTCCTCCAGGAGCGGCAGGTCCGCCCCCTTGTTGCTTGGAACGTCCCGCTTCTCCAGATACCGCAGATAGAAGAAAAGGATCAGGCCGATAAAGGCGATCAGCATGCTCACGCCGATGAGCGTCAGCACAAAGGATGTACCG
This sequence comes from Mesorhizobium koreense, assembly GCF_031656215.1. Lineage (NCBI taxonomy): Bacteria > Pseudomonadati > Pseudomonadota > Alphaproteobacteria > Hyphomicrobiales > Phyllobacteriaceae > Mesorhizobium > Mesorhizobium koreense. The sequence goes on from NZ_CP134228.1 coordinate 1,420,107, forward strand.
AGGGTCAAAAGGTTGCGAAAGAAGCCGGGTTGATAGCCGAACACCAGCGTGTAGTTGATGGTAAGGCAGACGAGCAGGGTCACGGCGACCGCGATCAGTACGCGCGGCGCGCGCAGGGTGCGCTTGACCGCGCTGACGACGTTGCCGCCGGGGTTCTCCAGAAGCGTTTCGGCGGGCTCGAAGGCCCAGTCGAAACGACCCTGCGCAGCCAGGCCGCGCCGCACCGAAGCCAGGATCTCTCCGGCCTCGGCATTGTCGCCGGCTGCCGCGATCTCCGCTCGCGCCACCTCTTGCAGTTCGGCCTCCGCGTGGATGCGCTTGACGGAATGGCCCGGCGTTCCCGAGAATACGAGCCCCGCATTGCTGCCGAAGGTGGGGGATATCACCGGCGCGTTCTGGCGAATGAACGCGTCAACGGGCTGCCGCGTGTCCAGCCCGCAAGCCACATGCAGGAGTTCGCGGAGGACGAGTTCCGCTGCTTTTGCGAAAGCACCGATCACCTCGTCCTGGGACCCGTCGCCCGACAGTTCGATGACCAGATGACACGCGCCTTTTGCGCCGTTCGTTGCTTCCCCATCGATCACCGCGATGCTGGCGAAATGGATGACGCCGCTTTTGTCCAGGGCGGTTTTCATTGCCTCGCCAGCCGGATTGCCGAGCGCATCGACCTTTTCGCGCAATTCGTCTGTGCGCACGCCTTCCGCGCAGGCGAACACGGCCGTCACCATGGCGTGCTCGACGGTCCTGGAAAGGGGGGCCGGATCGAAGCAGACGACGAGGCTCTCTGGATAGGCGCCGAGCCGTGTGAGACGCCCCGCCCTACCATCGGCCCGGCGCAGGCCGGGCTTCAAAAACAGGGAGCGAAAGCACTCGGCGATCTGTACTCGGGCAATTGCCGCGCCGATGCATTGATGAATGCCGTGGCCGAACACCAGATAGTCGCGCGCCGGCCGGTCCATATCGAAGCGCTCCGGCTCGCGCACCGCCTCGGGATCGAACATCGCCGAGAGCGTTGCCGGCATGACCGATGTACCCGCCCTGATCTGCCGTTCGCGCCGCGTGCCCTGGGCGATGACGGCATCATGGGCGGTGTAGCGGAACGGACCGATCCAGATCGGCTTGAAGCGCATTGCCTCCAGGATCGCACGCTCCAGGCGTGCATTGTCGTCAGCCGCGATGGCTTCTTCCACAACTCGCCGCGCTTCCGGCCTGGAAAGCACGACGTCCAGGCAGTTGCCGCTCGCCAGAAGATTGGTCGGCGTGAAGCCGGCGATCATGCCGAGCATGATGGCGTGGATCTCACCCAGCGTGATCTGCGGATCGTCCTCGTCGAGCAGATCGACGAGCCTGCCAACCGGCGTGGAACGCGGGACCGTTCCCTCGCGCACGGCCTCGATCGACCGGTCGATCGCTTGCTTTACCCGGTCGGCAGCGACCACTGCCAGTTCGCGTACGACCGGATTCGCGCCGGGGTCGGCGAAAAACAGCCCGCTCAGTGCATTGGCCCAGTGCGAGAAGGAGGCCTCGTCGTCGATCACCATGCCGAAATATTCGCGGCAGATTCGCACCGGCACTACGCGCAGGAGATCGTCCACGGCATCGAAACGAGGCGCGGCGCGCTGCATGATTGCCTGCGCATGGCGCGCCGCCAGGGGCCGTACCATGCCCTCCACCTCATCGACCGGAAAGGCGCTCAGCACATGCGATTTCATGCGCCGGTAATCTGGTCCATCCTGCATGCCGAGGATGAAGTTGGTGCCGCCGGCGATCTCGGTCATTTCCAGGCCGTAAGGCGTCTGGAACACATCCTGCCGTTCCAGTATTTCGCGCACGTCGTCGTTGCGCGTGACCAAGACGAATTTGCCGAGGCGCAGGATCGGAAAGAATCGTCGAAGGAAGCCTAGCGCCCAGCGCGGATTTTCCAGAAGGCGGCTTGTGAGCTTCGCGCGCAAACCCTTTGCGCGGAGCCGCTCGATGTCGAACGGTGGCATGTCGGCCACCGGCCTCTGATTGCGCTGTGCCTCGCGCACGCCATCATAGTATTTGGTCGTCGCCATCGCGAATTCCCCGGACAGCATGGCCTTATGCGTGGATCGGTCGGAATTATGTGAAGCAGTTCACGCCGGGGCTGAGATGCATCGCACTTCGTCCTATTCGGCGAGGTTGAAGTTATCGATGAGGAAGGCGGTGGCCGATCTCTCCACGAACGGAATCCATTCGACCCGCTCGAGCGAAAAGTCGGGATGGTATGTGTGGAAGAGTTCTCTCTCTCTTCGTGCCTCTTCGATGCGATTGCTGCGCGCCAGAGCCCCGATCTTCAGGAAGCGCGCATAGAAATATTGCGGGGACAGGCTGAGCGACCCTTCGGCTGCATTAATGGCCTCTCCCCATTGTCGGTTGAAGCAATAGGCCGCGGCCAACTCGCCCAGATTGTGAAACCCGTAAATGTCGAAAGGGCTCAGGCGTCGCGCGGTCTTGAACATAGGAACGGCCGTGGCGGCCTCACCCAGCAGCAGATGCGCACTACCCATTGCCGAGTGGGCGAAAGCAAAGCTGGGGTTGATCTGCAACGCCTCGAACAGATGCTCGATCGCCAGTTTAGGCTGCCCACGCATGATCGCCACGATCCCCAGATGGGCATGCGGCCGGGCGTTCTGGCTATCCATCAGCAATGCCTTGCGCGATAGATCCGCGACCTTGTCCATATCGTCACCGGCACCGGAGTGCAGCCAGCCGCGCCAGAAATACCACCAGGCCAGCTCATTGAGCACGGCACTGGAATTCGGTTCCTTCTTGCGTGCCTCCTCGAGACAATCGAAGGCAAGTGCGGTGTCCTCGCGGGTGCGGCGCTGCATGTGCCAACGCCCCCGCCTGACGAGTTGCCAGGTCTCCAGACTTTCCCAGGGTACTTGGAAGGTCCGCGCCTGCTCGGCCCGTTCTACCTCCTTCTCCAGCATAGTGACGATCATGCCGCCGACTTCGTCGTTCACCAGCGAAAGCTCCGAAATCGGTCGGCGGAACCCACGCGACCAGATCAACCTTTCGTTGACGGCATCAGTCAGTGTGATGGTGAGGTCAAATTGCCTGCTGGTGCGAGAGATATTCCCCTCCACCAAATAGCGCGCGCCCAGTGCGCTGCCGGTCCTCCGCGCGCCCAGCGCCTTGTCACGAAACTGAAAGCTGGATTCCTTGGCGATGACCGGGAGCCAGCGCGTGCTGCATAGTCCCTGGATAATATCTTCGGCGACACCATCGGCCACGTAATCGAATTCCTGGGGACCTACTTCATTCTGGAACGGCAGGACAGCAATAGCTGGCGGCGCAGAGGGATTAGCCGTGCTTTGCGGTTTGACCCGAGCATTATCGCCGCCTTCCCTGCTTGCAACGAAGACCCGTACCGGAAGGGCAATATTCTTGAGCATCTGCTCGCCCAGATCGGTAAAGCGCGCCGCAACCTTGTCTCTTACGTGGTTCCAGGTGGTCTCGGAAATTGCCAGCCCGTCATAGGGCGCCAGTTCTTGGATACGGGCCGCGATGTTCACGTCGTCACCATAGAGGCTGGAGCCGCGGACGATGACATTTCCCGTGTTGATCCCAACTCGGAACTGCATGCGCATCTCGTCCGACACGCGATTGTTCAGGGTGACGATCCTCTGCTGAAAATCGAAAGCGGCGCGCAGCGCATCGATCGGCGTGCCAAATTCCGCCATGATGCTGTCACCGGCGGCACCGAAAGTGCGCCCGCCCGCAGCGTCGCAGCTATCAGCGATTATCGACCGCCGTTCCTCGAACGCAGCCACGGCGAATTCATCGTCGATCCCCATCAGGCGTGAAAACCCAACCGCGTCTATGGACGCGATTGTTGTGACCTGTCGGGTATATTGCCCCTCGGACATTGTTGTCGGCAGGTGCCCCCCAATAAAGTTCAGCCTAGCCCTCCCGAAAAGTCCAAACAACCATCAAGAGGCCTCCAGACATTTTTCCGAGGTCCTTTGGCCCCAAGCGTTCCGGAGCAGCAAATGTAGTCAATTTCACAGAAGTCATATGCGAGCGCGTGTAATGTAACACCGTTCAACAGATCGTCCGACTATAAAATCAGGTGTTCGACATGACAGCCCTCTCAATCTGTACCGCATCCTCCAACGGAGTGGGCATGCCGCTCGAAGGGATCAATCCTGAATTCATCGATGATGCCGATCCGCCCCAGGCGGTACCCAGCTTCATCAAGCAAGAAGTCCGCCGTGCCGTTGTACAGAAGGGTTCAGTGCTCCTGATCGACGATCGCATTCTGGCACGCGAGTGCTTGCGCAGCAGTCTGGTTTCACGCCACGCCCCATGGGAAGTGGTCGCATACAGCTCCATGGAAGAGTGGCAGAAAAAGGCGGACCGGCATCCTCCACTGGCCGCTGTGCTCTTCCATGTGGGTTCAGACAAGATCGCTGATTCCCACATGGAGGAGCATATCAAACAGCTCATCAAGGCATCCGGTTCTGCCCCGCTGATCATCCTGGCGGACAGGGATGACGTGGTGCAGATGCTCAATGCCTTCGAGTATGGCGTGCGGGGCTATATACCTTCGTCGGTGAGTGTTGAGGTTTGTGTCGAAGCCATAAACCTTGCGCTCGCCGGCGGGGTCTTTGTGCCCGCGAGTACGGTCTTCGCGACGCGCGAGATGATCAATGCCAGCTCCTCGCACGATCGGCGCCTGACGGAAATGTTCACCTCCCGGCAAATCCAGGTGGCCAAAGCGATCTGGGAAGGCAAGCCAAACAAGATCATCGCCTATGAGTTGAACATGTGCGAAAGCACGGTGAAGGTTCACACCCGCACCATCATGCAGAAGCTGAAAGCCACAAACCGAACCGAAGCCGCCTACAAGGTCTCCAATCTGTTCGCCAGCAACGGCATCAGTTTGTAACGCCGTAGCGGCGGTACCCCCAACCTGCGCCGACATTGGGGTCGGTAAATTCTCCGGCGCCCTTCGGCCGTCCGGCAGCGTCCATATTGGCATGAACCTCGTTCTTGACGAGGTGAAGTTCGATGCCGGGCCGCCGCTACAGTCCAGAAACGTCTCCATGCAGAATGTTCACGTCCGCCGACGAGAAGCTGATCTCGGCGGTGTCTCCAACGACGGGTGGCGGGCTCGACGGATTGTTGAACGTGTCGAGCGAGACGACGCTGTCGCCGAGTTCGACCCGGACACGGATGACCGACCCGAGGAAATGCACCTCTGCGATCCTGCCCTTCAGGCTGCTGTCATAACCGGGCCTGCGGCCGAGCGCGATGGCCTCGGGCCTGAGTGCCAGCGACAGGTGATCGCCGGTCCGCGCTCCGTTCAGCCTGCCCTTGAGCGAGACCTTCCCGGTCTGTACCTTGACGGTGCCGCCCGCCGCATCCGTTACCGTGCCGTCAAGGACGTTGAGCGTGCCGACGAAATTGGCGACGAAGCGGGTGGCGGGGCGATTGTAGACCTCGAAAGGCGTGCCGACCTGTTCGGCCTTGCCGCCATACATGACCGCAATCCGGTCGGAAATGGAAAGCGCCTCCTCCTGGTCGTGCGTCACGAAAATGGTGGTGATGCCGAGTCGCTTCTGGATCGCGCGTATCTCCTCGCGCAGCGCCACGCGCACCTTGGCGTCGAGCGCCGACAGGGGTTCGTCGAGCAGCAGAAGCTTTGGCCTCGGCGCTAGTGCCCGCGCGAGCGCGACACGCTGCTGCTGGCCGCCCGATAGCTGGTAGGGATAGCGGTCGCTGAGTTCCGGCAGCTTGATCAGTGCCAGCATCGCCTTGACGCGTTCGCTGATCTCGGCTTGCGGTGCGCGCGCGACCTTCAGCCCGAAAGCGATGTTTTGCGCGACCGTCATGTTGGGGAATAGCGCATAGGCCTGAAACACCATTCCGATATCGCGCTGGTTGGGCTTCAGCCTCGTCACGTCGCGGCCGCCGATGGCGATGTTCCCCGACGAAGGCTCCTCGAAGCCCGCCACCATGCGCAGTACCGTCGTCTTGCCACAGCCGGATGGGCCGAGGAAGGAAACGAACTCACCGCTCTCGACATCGAGGTTGAAGTCGCGGACCACCTGGGTGGCGCCGAAACTCTTCTGGATGTTCCTGATCTCTAGAAAAGCCATTCAGATTCTCGCCGGTGCGGCCTTGGAAAAACGGGAAACGAGCTGGATCAGCCCCATGCACAGCCAGGTGATCGCAAAGGCGATGACGGCCAGCGCTGCCGGCTCGTAAGCGCGGTTGGCGCCGAGGAGTTGCATGTAGGGACCGAAGGCCGGGCGGCTTAGGAGCGCGGCCATGACGAACTCACCGATGACGATCGCGAAGGTCAGGAAGGCGCCCGAAAGCACCGCGACCGATACATTAGGCAGGATCACGCGCCCCATGATGGTGAGCCAGCTTGCGCCGAGGCTCTGGGCGGCCTCCGTCAGCGTGGCGACGTCGATGGCACGCAGGCCGGTGTCGACCGCGCGGTACATATAGGGCAACGACAGTGTCGCGTAGCCGAATGCGAGCAGGACGTTGGTGCCCCATGCCGATCCGGTGAGCGGCAGCCAGGAAGAAGTATTGTAGAGCCGGATGTACCCGAAGACCACGACGATCGGAGGGATGACCAGCGGCAGGAGTGTGATGAACTCGATGATCGGTCGCCAGCGTGGCAGTTTCAGCCGCACCCAGTAGGCAGTCGGCACCACGATGATGATGCCGAGCACGATGGTGCAAAGCGCCATCGTCACCGAATAGAGGAACGTGCTCTGGAACCGCGGGTCGCTCAGCACGACGCGATAGGCATCGAAACTGTAGACGCCGCGCCGCATCTTCAGAGAGAATTCGAACGTGCCGATCAGCGGCAGCGCAAAATAAAGCACCGCCAGCACCAGCACGATCCAGGACCAGAGGCTGTTGCGCTTCATTTCAGCCACCGCTCGCTGCGTATGCGCAGCCAGATATAGATACCGTTGGCGATGCCGGTCACCACGATCATGCCGAAGGCGAGCGCGTAGCCGAGATGCGGATCCTGCAAAACGTCGCCCCGGATCTGGGCGAAGAGCAGGATCGGAACGATGGAAAGGGAACTTCCGGTAAGCGCATAGGCGGTGGCGACTGCGCCGAAGGAATTGGCAAAGAGAAGCGCGAAGGTGCCGAGTAGCGACGGCCACAGGATCGGGATCGCCACCATGCGCCAGTACTGGAAGGAGGAAGCACCAAGGATATCGGCGGCCTCGCGCCATTCGCGCCTGAGCCCGTCCACCGCCGGCATGACGATCAGCACCATCAGCGGAATCTGGAAAAACAGATAGGTGATGGTGAGGCCCGAGAAGGAAAGCAGGTTGAAGCCGAGCGCATAGATGTTCACGCCGAACCAGTCCCTGAGGATCACGGTGACCAGACCAAGCCGGCCCAGCGTCGCAAGGAAAGCGAAGGCGAGCGGGATGCCGGCAAAATTGGACGCGACGCCGGAAAAAGTCAGGATGGGAGAACGCATCCAGGGCGGCAGACCGCCGAGCCCGACCGCAACCGCGATGAGGAAGCCGAAAAGACAGCCGAGAAAAGCCGAGGCGAGGCTTATACGGATCGAAATCCAGTAGGCCGCGAGGATGGAAGGCTGGAAGAGATTGGCGATATTGGCGAGCGTGAAGCTGCCGGCCTGATCGGTAAAACTGCCGATCACGATCTCCAGCGTCGGCAGGATGAGAGCGAGCAACGCGAAAAGCAGGAACGGCACGACGCCCAGCCACGCGAACGACATGCGCCCGCCCGACAGGGGCGGCTGGCTGGCTGGCGCGGCTACGATCGCGTCGGTCATCGGGATAGGTAGCCCTCCTTGCTCGGGCGATCGGCGCCCGCCCGTTGGCTGTGGAATAATCGCATATGAATTGCGACCCCCACTCCGGTTCGCTGCGCGAACCACCTCTCCCCCGCCCGACGGGGGAGAGGAAGCGCCTGCCGCAATCCCAAGCTCCCTTCCTCTCCCCTTTTGAGGGGGAGAGGTGGCGCGCGAAGCGCGGCGGAGCGGGGGTCATGACGCATGTGCAATTACCCTACCCCTGCCCGAAGCCGCGTTCCTGCGACGGTCCTACTGGACGTTGGCGCCGACGACGCTGTCCCAGTTGCCGGTCACTTCCTTGGTGTTTGCTTCCTGCTCGTCAAGAGTCGGGAAGACGGCCTTGGCGTAGTGCTCGGCCGGCGGCAGCTTGTCGAGCAACTCCTGCGGGATCTTCTTCTCGTCGACGAGCTTGTTGAACCGCGCGGGATGGCAATAGCCCTTCAGGAAGCCGACCTGTCCTTCGTCGGAATAGAGGTATTCCATCCACAGCTTGGTGGCGTTCGGATGCGGTCCAAAGGCGCTGATTGCCTGGGCATAGACGCCGGCGACGACGCCGCTCTTCGGCACCACCACCTCGATCGGCGGATTGCCCTTCAACGTGTCGCGGTCGGCGAGCGCGTTATAATCCCAGCGGATGACGATCGGCGTCGTGCCCTGCGCCACCGAGGAGGCCTTGCCGATGACCGGCACGAAATTGCCCTTCGCGTTGAGTTCCTTGAAGAATTCGAGCCCGGCCTTGGGCGCCTTGGCGGCATCGCCGTTGGTAGCTGAGAGCCCGGCGGCATAGACGGCGAGAATGGCCTGGTTGGACGAACGCGGATCGCCTGCGAGCGCGACGCTGTTGGCGTATTCCGGCTTCAGGAGGTCGGACCAGTCCTGTGGCACGTTCTTGACCAGGTCCTTGTTTACCTCGAAGGAAAGCACGCCGTAATAGCCGCCATACCAGTGCCCTTCTGGATCCTTGACTTTGAAGTCGTCGAAGGTGGCGACCTTATAGGGCAGGAACAGCCCTTCCTCGGTCGCCTTCGGGCCGAACGAAAGACCGACATCGACCATGTCGGGCGCCTGCGGGCCCGTATTGCCCTTGTTGGCCTTGATCGCCTGGATCTCGTCCGCCGAGCCGGCGTCGGGATTGAGTTCGTTGATCTTCATCCAGGGATATTTCGCCTTGAAAGCCTCGAAAGTGCCGCCCCATCCGCACCAGTCATGCGGCAAGGCGATCGGCGAGAACGTTCCTTCCTTCTTGGCCGCGGCGACCAGATCGTCCATCGTGCCGGCCGATGCGAAAACCGTGCCCGACAGCAGCGCGGCTGCCGTGAAGGCGAGTATCCGTCCAGTTGATTTGAACCCGGTTGATTTAAACATTGCGTCTCTCCCATAAACATGCGCCGTCCGGCGCGTCTCACGCGGGTAGTGCCGTCAGATGACAGCCAGATGAAGTTCGCGATGCGCGGACGCTCCCGCGCCCGAAAAATGCTGCTTGTGCTTTGCCGCTACCATCGTGACGAAGAGCCTTTCGGCCACGATACCGGCTTATTGTTTTCTGGTCCGTCGTGTTCCCTTCCTCCCATCTTATTGCCGATCAGACTTCTCCGGCAAGCGCCGCCTCCAGGAGGCCAAGCGCCGCCTTTTTCGTCAGTTTCACGGGATTTCCACCGGCTGTCGGATCGACGACCGCCATCTCGGCGATGAGTGTCTTCCGCTTCCGATCCATGTCGAGGCCCTTGATCAGCCCTGGCAGCGCGTGCGGCGTCTTCAGTTCCTTGCGCAGTCTGAGGATCGTCTTGAAGAAACCGTCATAGCCGCCCCTGACACCGCAATAGGCGGCAAGCCGGACGATGCGCTCCTCGATCGCGTCGCGGTTGAAGGCGAGCACATAGGGCATGAAGACGGCGTTGGTCATGCCGTGATGCGTGTCGTAGAGCGCGCCGATCGGATGCGAGAGCGAATGGATGGCGCCGAGTCCCTTCTGGAAGGCGGTCGCGCCCATCGCAGCCGCCGCCATCATGTTGGCGCGCGCCGCTATGTCCTTGCCATTGGCATAAGCGGTTGGCAGGTTTTCCAGAACGAGCCGGATGCCTTCCACAGCGACGCCGTCGGCCATCGGATGGTAGCCCGGCGCACAATAGGCTTCGAGGCAGTGCGCCAGCGCATCCATGCCAGTGCCGGCGGTGATGAAGGGCGGCATTCCGACCGTCAGTTCCGGGTCGGCGATCACCGTCACCGGCAGCATCTTCGGGTGGAAGATGACCTTCTTGGTATGGGTCGCCTCGTTGGTGATAACGGCCGCACGTCCGACTTCCGAGCCCGTGCCAGCGGTCGTCGGCACGGCGATGACCGGCACGATCGCCTCCGCATCGGCGCGCGTCCACCAGTCGTCGACATCCTCGAAATCCCAGACCGGACGCTTCTGCCCGGCTTGGAAGGCGATCAGCTTGCCGAGGTCGAGCGCCGAGCCGCCGCCGAAGGCGATGACGCCGTCATGCTTGCCTTTTTTGAAGGCGGCGATGCCGGCGGTGAGGTTGGATTCGACCGGATTCGGTTTGACCTCGGAAAAGACGTCATAGGGCACTTTTGCCGCGTCGAGCAGTTTCAGCGTCTTCGCCACGACCGGCAGTCTGGCAAGTCCCGGATCGGTGACGAAAAGCGGGCGCCGGATGCCGGCGGCGGCGAGTATCTCCGGCAGTTCACCAATCCGGCCGGGGCCGAAGCGGACGGTAGTGGGGTAGTTCCATTTGGAAAAGAATTTGCTCATCGAATACGCTTTCGAAAATTCAGATCGCTTCACGCAGATGGAAGGATTTCGGCCGGGTGAGGTTCTCGTAGCCTACGGCGGACATGGAGCCGCCCTTGCCGGTATCCTTGACGCCGGTCCACACCAGCGCCGGGTCGATATAGTCGCAGCGGTTCATGAAGACGGTACCCGTCTCGATGCGGTCGCCGATGGCGGCGGCGCGGTCGGTATCCGTTGTCCAGATCGAAGCCGTCAGCCCGTAGGGGCTGTCGTTCATCAGTTGCACCGCCTCGTCGTCGTCGCGCACTTTCATGATGCCGACGATCGGGCCGAAATTCTCCTCTCGCATGACGCTCATCTGGTGGTTGACACCGGTCAGAACCTCCGGGCCCAGATAGGGCGAGCCGGCCCTGTCGCCTTCCACCTTCATGCCGATATGGGCGGTCGCACCCTTGCGCAGGGCTTCCGCCTTCTGCTCGCGCACGAGGTCGGCGAAGCGGCTTTGCGCCATCGGCCCCATGGTCGTTGCCTGATCGAGCGGACTGCCGACGACATATTGCTTGGTCAGGTCGATGAAGCCGTCGACGAATTCGTCATAGACCTTCTCGTGCACATAGACGCGCTCGATGCCGCAGCAGCACTGGCCGGAATTGTAGAAGGCGCCATCGACGATGTTGGCGACGGCATGATCCATCTTCGCATCCGGCAGCACATAGGCCGGGTCCTTGCCGCCGAGTTCGAGGCTGACCGTCATGAAGGTGCCGGCGGCGGCCTTCTCGATGGCGCGGCCGCCCGCGACCGAGCCGGTGAAATTGACGTGGTCGATGCGGCCCGAGCCGAGCAGCTTTTCCGTCTGAGCGTGGTTCATGACGATGTTCTGGAAAAGCCCTTTCGGCAGCGCGGCCTTGTCGAAAGCTGCCTGGAAGCGCTCGCCGACAAGAAGCGTCTGCGCCGCGTGCTTGAGGATCACTGCGTTACCCGCCATCAGGCCGGGAACGATGGTGTTGACTGCCGTCAGGTAGGGATAGTTCCACGGCGCGATGACCAGCACCACGCCGAGCGGGTCGCGCTTGATATAGCGGCGGAACCCGTCCTTCGGGTTGGATGCCGGCACGGGCTTCAGCGCCGCCCCGGCGATCTCCACCATGAACCGCGTGCGCTCTTCGACGCCGCCCTTCTCGCCGCCGAAACGCACCGGCCGTCCCATCTGCCACGCAAGCTCGGTGACGATCTCGTCGTTCATGCCGATGAGCTCTTCGAGCATGGCGAGCAGATATTTTCCGCGCTCGGCAATCGGCGTCGCCGCCCACTCAACCTGTGCAGCCCGCGCCCGCTCGACGGCGGCATTGATCGTCGCATCGCTTGCCAGCGGACGCTCGGCATAGATCGAGCCGTCGATGGGAGATTTCAGTTTTACGGTCTCTGTCATTTTCGTTTCTGCATTCACGCTTTTCAGATCAATACCGCTCGAAACCCCGGTGCAGTTCCCAGTCGGTGATACGGCGGTCGTATTCGAGCTGTTCCCAGCGCGCGGTATGGACGTAATGCTCCACGGCATCGACGCCGAAAGCCGCCTTCAGCATCTTCGATTTTGCCAACGCCTCCGTCGCGTCTCGCAGGGTCTTGGGTATCTCGGGCAGGCGCGATGCATGGTAGGCGTCGCCGACGAACGGCTTTTGCAGTTCGAGCTTCTCGTCGATACCGGCAAGGCCGGCCGCGATCAGCGCGGCGAAAGCGAGATAGGGATTGAGGTCGGCGCCGCCGATGCGGCACTCCATACGCACGCCCTTCGTGCCCGTACCGCAGAGGCGGAAGCCGGCCGTGCGGTTGTCGTCGCTCCACATGATCTTGGTCGGCGCGAAAGTGCCGGCCTGGAAGCGCTTGTAGGAATTGATGTAGGGCGCCAGGAACCAGGTGAAGTCGCGGGCATATTTGAGCTGCCCGGCCGCCCATTGCCGGCCGAGTTCGCTCAGCGTTAAATCGGCTTTCTTGTCATAAAAGAGCGGCGTCTTGCCGTCCGCGCTCCACAGTGAATTGTGGATGTGGCTGGAACTTCCCGCCAGCGCGTAATCGTATTTCGCCATGAAGGTCACGGCCTTGCCGTGCTGGGTGGCGATCTCCTTGCAGCCGTTCTTCAAGACGACGTGCCGGTCCGCCATCTCGAGCACCTCGGCGTAGCGGACGTTGATCTCCTCCTGGCCGGGGCCCCATTCACCCTTGGAACACTCGACCGGAATGCCCGCGGCCTCGATGCCGTTGCGGATGGCGCGCATCACGCCCTCTTCCTTGGTCGTGAGCTGGATCAGATAGTCCTGGATGTAGGGCGAAGCGGTATCGAGCCCCTGCCAGCGCTTCTCCCGCGCGCTGCGGAAGGTCTCGTCGAAGAGATAGAACTCGAGCTCCGAGGCGAAATAGGCGAGATAGCCGCGTTCCTTCAGCCGCGCGACCTGACGCTTGAGCAGCCCGCGCGGCGAATGCGGCAAATCTTCATGATGATGGTGGTCGAGCACGTCGCAAAGCACGAGCGCGGTCTTTTCCAGCCATGGGATCGTCCTCAGCGTCGCCATGTCGGGCTTCATGACGAAATCGCCATAGCCTCGCGACCAGCCCGCCGCCTTGTAGCCGGGCACCGGCTCCATATCGATATCGTTGGCGAGGAGGTAGTCACAGCCATGCGTCTCCTCGTGCCCCGATTCCACAAAATACCGCCCGAGGAAACGCTTTCCGAACAGCCGGCCCTGCATGTCGGTCGCGCAAGCGAGAACCGTATCGATCTCGCCGGAGGCGACGGCCTCTTTCAACTGGTCGAAGGTGAGATTTCCGGCCATGCGCCCCGTCCCGCTATTTCCGGCAGCCAACTTCTTCGGTCGCGCTTCGTCGCGAACCTGTAAGCATGGATGCATCGCTCTCCGGCTTCATCGTCATCAGAATCCCGGTCAGAAGATCGGCCCAGTCGCGCTGCCCGCGCTCGTCGTGAATCTCATCGTTACGGATTTCGATCATCACGCAAGGAAGGCCGCGCGAGCGCGCGTGGCACTCGAGCGTGTAGTAGACACGATCGGCGGGAGAGTAGGGCTGATTGTCTCCGACCACGACCCTGTCCAGTGCCCGCAGCCTCTCCAAGAGTGGACCCGCAAGGCGCATATCCTGGTCGTGGATGACGCCGATCTGCCATGGACGAGGGATGTCTTTGTAGACGGGCGTGAAGGAATGAAGGGCAAGGAGAAGGGTTTCCCTTCCTGCCGCGATCCGTTCCTCGATCAAGCCTTCTATGCAGGCATGGTAAGGCGCGTGTGCCGTAGCGATACGTTGCTTCCGCTCCACGGACGTCAGCCCGCGATTGCCCGGTATCTCTGTCCGCTCGCTGACCTCCGGTACCAGGTCCGGCGCGTCGAGGGAGCGGTTGCAGTCAGCGATGAGGCGGGAGACGCACGATTCAACGAGTGCGGCATCGAGCGTTTCGGCGATCCGCTGCGCGACCGGCAGGGCGCCGGGATCCCAGGCGATGTGACTGGTCCGTTCCGCCGTCCCCAGATCGAGCGTCCCATATTTCGCCGGAATGTAGCGGGAGGCATGATCGCAAAGGATAACAAACGCGCTCTTGCCGGCCCGATTCCTGACCCGGACGGGCGCCGCCCCATCGTCCGCGTCATGCGCTTCTCCCATTCGTGATGCCCCTGTCAGCATCGTAACAACTGTTACGTATAATGCTAGGTTGCTTTTCCATGTATGATTTCATACGTCTTCTCGAGGTTTGTCAAATGCGTTTTGAGGGTCGCCGGACGCCAGATCTGCGCGTTGCCGGGAGAGAGAAATGGCAACAAGCATCGTCGAATTGATCACGGACAGGATAGAGACCATGCCACCCGGGGAGCGCCGGGCGGCGCAGGTACTGGTTGCGAACTATCCACTGATCGGCCTCAAGACAGTCGCCGATTTCGCCGCCAAGGCAGGGGTGAGCGCCCCGACCATTCTTCGCTTCGTTTCACGCCTCGGCTACCAGAATTATCCGGATTTCCAGGCGCATCTCCAGGAGGAATTGGCGGCGCAACTACAGTCACCGCTGGTGCGTTCCGCGACGCCGGGTCCGTCGAGAAAGGGCGGCGTCTCGCCAATCGTCGATGCCACCGTTGAGAATATCCGGGAGACCTTCCGCCATGTTTCGGATCAGCAAGTCACCGAGATGGTGAGCCTGCTTGCCAACCCGCGTGCCCGGATCACGCTTGTCGGCGGCCGCTTCACCGATCCGTTGGCGCGCTATATGGCGGCGCATCTGACGATCATCCGGCCGAACGTATTTCACCTCACCGGCCAGGAAAGCAACTGGCGCGACCGGCTGATCGACATGGGCAAGCGCGACGTGCTCTTGATCTTCGACATCCGCCGGTATCAGGAGAGCCTGATCCGTTTCTCCGAGAAGGCGGACCGCCGGGGTGTGCACACCATCCTTTTCACCGACCAGTGGCTTTCGCCGATAGCGCGCTTCGCCCGGCATGTGGTGGCCGGCCGGACGGCGGTGCCGTCGGCATGGGATTCCTCGACAGCCCTCTTTGTCGTCGCCGAGACGCTGATCGCGGAAGTCACCCGCCGTCTAGAGGCGGAGAGCGCCCGGCGTATCCGTGAAATGGAGGATCTGCGCGGCGGGTGAGTAATGCCCGGAAATGGCTTGCATCGGAAACGGACCACGCAGTCCGCGAGGACTTGCCGGCGCCTCCTAAGTCGCGACCTTCAGCGCCGGCTTGGCAGGTCGATTACAGCGGAGCCCAGAACAGAGAGTTCGCCGTCCTGATTGCGGGCTTCCTGTTCGATAGTCACGAGGTGACGGGTCCCCTCTACCCGCTTTTCCTTCACTACGCCGTTGATGAAAAGCAGATCGCCTTCGGGATTGTGGCGGCGGATCTTGCTCTTGGCGTTGACGAGAAAGCCGGCGTCACCCATCCAGTTGGTCATGTGGTGGGTGAGCCACGAGCAGCGTTCCGGGCCGTAATCATAGACGCCCGGAGCCCCCACCATGGCGGCCATGTCATGTTCCCAATGCACGCGCTCGGGGCAGTCGGGGATGCCGAACCGGTTGGGGATTCCCAGTCCCTTGTGACGGCTGAATTGCTTCCAGTTCAGCTTGTTGGCGCGAATATAGAGGCCGCCCCAACCTTGCGCGAAGGCGATAAAGCCCGTCACCGTCATGGGTCCCTTGGGCATCGTCGGCAATTTGTCACCGACGGCGACATCCTCGAAATAGCGCTTGTCGGCACCGCGGATTTCTTCTTCGGCGTAGAGCTTGTAGAACTCCTCGAGCTCATCCGCCGTGTAGACTTTTCGTGGCTTGCCTTTGAGGGCGGTGTATTTTGTTCCTTCCTCGCGGGCGATGTCGCGATCGGTGCGGAAGCACCAGCTATCCGCCTCGGCGACCAGATCTCCGTCCTTGCCGAAGAAATTCACATGATAGACCTGCTGGAATGCGCGGCCGGCGAACTGTGTCTTGTGTTCGATCAGGTCGGCCAGCCAGGCTTCGGTGGCGATCTCTTCGTTGCGCCGTACCCATCGATGCCAGGTCCAGTCGGCGCCGGCCCACATCGCATGCACACCGGACAATCCGCCGACATATCCGGAAATGATGCGGCTTGTCGAAAACAGGAAGCTCGGCAGGGCGACGATGCCGCCAAGGGAACTCTTTTCGGCATAGTCCGGATCGCACCAGAGCGGATTGTCGTCGCCGATACCGTGCGCGTAATGGCGGATATTGTCGCGTGTCGCCTCGTGGCACCAGGGCTCGAGCGTATCCTCGATCTCGATGCCTTTGCGTGCCCGCAATTCATCGAGCCCCTGTTCTGTGATCTTGGGAAAGTTGCGCGCCATCATCGTCATCTGCGTTCCTCCTGGATTCACTGTTGTTGGGCCGTTTCGCGCGCGGCTTCCCGTTCGCGCAGGACTTTCCGATTGACCTTCCCGGCCGGCGTCTTCGGCAACTCGCGGACAAAGGCGACCTGCCTGGGGTATTCGTGTTGGCTCAGATGCTGGCGGACGAAGTCCTGGATCTCCAAGGTGAACCCGTCGCTTGCCGTCCGATCGCTAACGATGAACGCCTTGACGACCAGCCCACGGACCTTGTCCGGTACGCCGATGACGGCCGCTTCTCGGACATCGCGGTGCTTCAGCAGCACGTCTTCGATCTCGACCGCGCTCATCGTCCAGCCGGCCGAGATGATGACGTCGTCGGCACGTCCGGCGTGGTAGAAATAACCGTCCGCGTCGATGCGCCCGAGATCCTTCGTCGGAAACCATTCCTCGCGCCGCCAGACCTTTATTTCGCCTGTTTCGCCGGGAGCGCATGGGCGACCGTTGGCGTCCTGCACCTCCACGCGCACGCCGGGAGGAGCCTTTCCGAGCGAGCCTGGCTTGACCGTGAAATCCTCTGCCGCGGGAAAGTTTACCAGGATGACGCCCACTTCGGTCGTACCGTATATGCTGCATACCGGTACGCCGAAGCGTTCCTCGACGAATTCCAGCGTCGCCGTGTCGATCGGCTCACCCGTATAGGAAAGTTTCCGGATGGCTGTCTGGAAGTCGTTGGCGCGCCCCGACGCCTTCATCATCCGGTAGTGGGTAGAGGCCGCCGAAAGGTTCGTTATCGCGAAATCCTGCAATGCCTTCAGCAGGCGTACGGCGTCGAACCTGCCCGCATAGACACCCGTCGTCACTCCCATTGCAAGCGGCGCCAGCGTCCCGTGCCAGAGCCCATGCCCCCAGGCGGGAGAAGAAGGGCAGAAATATTGGTCGCCGGGCCGTATGCCGGTGCCGTAGAGCGCGGCTATCATCAGCGTCACTATGGACCGGTGCGTATGCTTCACCGCAGCGGGAAGTTCCCGTGTCGTGCCGGAAGTATACTGGTAGACGGCCATGTCGTCCGGCGCCGTCTCGGGCGCGTACTCAGCCGAAAATTTCGTCAACGCTTCGAGAAAGGCGGCATCGGCGATCACCACTTCGAGGCCGGCAATCCCGGTCGCGGCGGCCGACTTCTCCGTGCTGGTCACGAGGAGTTTGGGCCGGCAATCCTCCACGCGAAGCCGAACGCCATCCGGGCCGAAGAGCGTGAAAAGCGGAACCGCGATCGCGCCTCTCTTCATCGCGCCGAACAAAGCGACATAAAACGCAAGCGAGGGTTCGAGCATGATCGCCACGCGATCGCCTGCCATTACGCCCTGCCGCTCCAGCCAGTGGGCAAAACGGGAAGAGAGTTCGGCAATTGTCACGAAGCTGATCTCTTCGTCACGTCCGTCCGCATGAGCGATCCGGACCGCGATCCGGCCTGGCACTGCATGGCGGTCGATGCACTCGTGCGCAATGTTGAAACGGCGGCGATCACCGTCGAACAGAGCCCACAGCTTCTGCGTCGAAAACAGGCGCTGCGAGTCGTCGTAGCGCGTTATCTCGGTGAGCTTCGTCATCGCCCTTTCTGCCGCGGCAGTCAAAATTCCCGAAGAGTAACGCCATCGAAAAATCGTGTTGTCAATACGCTATGTTCGTTGTAGGTAGACAACGATGGATAGGAAACGCTCGACTACGAACAAGATAGCGAGCCGGCCGGTACGAAACGTCGGCACGCCGGAAAGCCAGGCCGGCAAGCAGCGTGCGGTCGTTACCCGACCGGTGCCTGCCGCGTCCCGCGTCATCGCCATCCTGCGGTTGTTGGGTAGAAGCGACGTGCCGATGGGCGTACACGCGGTCGCCAACGCGCTCGGCCTTATTCCTTCGACCTGTCTGCATATTCTGCGGGTGCTGGTGGCCGAAGAACTGGTGACTTTCGACGCCGCTACGAAGCGGTACGAATTGTCGGCGGGAATCCTGTCGATTGCCGGCGGCGTGCTGCGGCGGAGCAGTTTCAGTGACCTGGCACAGCCAGTTCTTGATGGGCTTTCGGCAAAATGGGCTTCGACGGCGATAGGGGTCGAAGCGGTCGGCCTGAAACACATGGTGGTGGTTGCCATCTCCCGGATGGAGCAGGGTCTGCGGCTTCGTACGGATATCGGCAGCCGATTTCCGGCGCTCATCAGTGCGACGGGTCGCTGCATCGCTGCCTTCGGCTCTTATCCTTCCGATGAGATCGAGATGCGCTTCGGTCAATTGCGCTGGGACAACCCGCCGCAATGGGAGATCTGGCGGCGCGAGGTCGAGCAGGTCCGTAAGGTCGGCTACGCCGTCGATGACGGCAATTACATCTTTGGCGTGACCACGATCGCGGCGCCGGTTTTTTCGGCGACGGGGCTACGAAATGCCCTGGTGATCGTCGGGGTCAGCGAACGACTCCGCAGGTTCGGTTATGCAAGCGTTGGAGAGGAATTGAAACGACGTGCCGACGAACTGTCGGCACAGATGGGAGGAATCCGAGAGGCGAAGGCGGTGGAGGACCGCAGCACAGGAGCGCCCTGAAAGACGATTGGAAATGCCACGCAAAGGCTAATCAGGAGGAGATAAGGCCAATGAATTCGATATCGAGACGTACCTTTTTAGGAAGTGCCGCAGCCGTTGGCGCGTTGGGTGTCACGGGAGGTCGTTTTGCGCAAGCCGCAGACACGATCAGTATCGGCGCATCCCTGTCCCTTACCGGGCGGTTCTCGGATTCGGCAAAGTATGTCGAGGAAGGCTATCGGCTCTGGGAGGAGCAAATCAATGCCGCCGGCGGCATCAAAGGAAGCAAGATCAAGATCACTATCTACGATGACGAGAGCAACCCCGATACCGGGCGCGTTCTGACCCAGCGCCTCATCGACCGGGACGGCGCGGTAGCAATCCTTGGCCCCTATTCGAGCCCCATCACCGATGCGGCGGCGGTCGTCGTCGAACGGAGCCAGATTCCTCTGGTCGGTACGATCGCATCCGACAGCAGCATCTGGACGCGCCGCAAACTGAAATGGAGCTTTCAGGCGTTTCCCTCGTCCGACTACGACCATGAAGGCTTCATCAAGGTGCTGGGCGAAAAGGCCGGCGATCAGAAGAAGCTTGCCATTATCTTCGAGGAGAACCCTTTCTCGATCGCAGCAAAGGACTGGGCGGTTCCGTTCGCCGAGAAAATGGGTTTCACCGTGGAAACGTATGGATATGCTCCCGGCGGCCAGGACTTCCGATCGATTATCGAAAAGATCGTCAGCTTTGGCGCGCACGCCGTTTCGATGGGGGGATACTATCAGCCGAGTATCGCCCTGACCCGACAGATGATCGAACGCGGGTTCAACCCCGATGGATATCATTTCATCCAGGCTGCCGATGGCGTGACCAAGGACGCGCTTGGGGCCAATGTCGAAGGTATCTTCGGGCGGTCTGCCTGGGAAGCGTCGGTGAAGAGTGCGGCCAATGATGCGTTTGTCGGCGCATACGGAAAGAAATACAGCCGAACCCCGTCCTATCATTCGGCGGCGGCTTATGCGGCCGGGCAGGTTCTCGAAGCCGCGATAAAGGCCAAAGGCGCCGAACCGGAGGCTATCCGCGACTATATCGCGTCGAGCGACGTCGAAACGGTACTGGGCAATTTCAAGGTCAACGAGAAGGGCCAGCAGGTCGGTTACCGCTATCTTTCCACCCAGTGGCAGGGCGGCACGTCGAAAGTTGTGGGGGGCGAGTCCGGCGCGGCCGCCGAGTGGCCCAAGCCGGCTTGGAAATAATTGAGCCGGTAGGACGTCCCAGATGACGGCAAGCGCCACCCTTGCCCTCCAGCTCGTCGCCAACGGTCTTGTTGTCGGCGGGCTGCTCGGTCTCGTCGCGCTCGGCCTGGCGCTGATCTTCGGCGTCATGCGCGTGGTCAATTTCGCGCATGGCGAATTCATCACGCTTGGCGCCTACATCACCTGGCTGATCGCCGGCGGGGTTGGCCTGTCGCCTTTTATAGGCATCCCGGCAGCTTTTCTTACGGGAGCGGTGCTTGGATGGATCATTCAGGCGCTGCTGATCAGCCGGGTGATGGAGCGGCCGCCGCTTGACGCCCTGATGGTCACCTATTCGCTTTCGATCCTCGGGCTCGGGCTCTTCTCGTTCTTCTTCGGTGGTGATTTCCGCAGCTATTCGGAAGGTCCGAGCGGAGACTTGCATCTAGGGGCGATCACCGTCGGCGTGCGCAGCCTGAGCGTGCTCCTGGTCTGTCTTTTTCTTGCCGCTGCCGCCATCTTGCTGTTGCGCTCCGCCCGGCTGGGGCTTGCCTTCCGCGCTCTCGCGCAAAACCGCGACGCGGCCGCGAGCTCGGGCATCAACATCCGCTTTATCGAGCGCCTCGCCTTCGGTCTCGCGGTCGGCCTTGCCGCTGTCGCGGGTTCGCTCATCAGTCTGGTCGGCACAACGACACCGACCGTGGGCAATGACTGGGTACTCGAGGGTTTCGTCGTCGTTGTGGTCGGCGGCATGGGCAGCATCCCCGGCGCCCTTGTCGCCGCCCTTCTGATCGGCCTGGTCCAGAGCGTATTCGGCTATGTGTTCGACGATTCCTGGGCAAAAATCATCACCTATCTCATACTCTATATGACCTTGCTCATACGCCCGCAGGGCCTGCTCGGCCGGGCAACGGAGATGGGATGATGGCGGCGGTCTCCCGTTCCAGCGCCGCCGCTCTCATCGTCACGGTGGCCGTTGGCGTGGCTGCCGCGGCACTCCCGCTGTTCGGCGCCTCGCGCTACCAGCAGATGCTGGTTTACTACGTGGCCTATAATCTGGCGCTGGGCCAATCCTGGAACCTGATGTCCGGGATGACCGGGTATGTCTCCTTCGCCCACGGCGCGCTTGCCGGCATCGGCGCATATGCGACGATCATCGGAATGAATGCCGGCGTTCCGCTGTGGCTAGCCGTTCTTGCCGGCGCCGCGGCCGCCATTCTGGCTTCGCTGGTCATCGGGATCACCAGTTTGCGGCTGCGCGGCATCGCCTTTACCTTCGCCACGCTTTTCTTCCAGGCTCTGACTCTCCTCGCGGTACGCAAGCTGCCGGCGACCGGCGGCCCCGGTGGACTGCCCCTGCAGGAAATCCTGCCGATCTGGCTGCCTCAGATAATGATGATCGTTCTTGCGGTGCTGGCGACGATCGCGATGGTGATCATCCGCAGGAGCAGGACAGGGGTCAGGCTGCTTGCCATCAAAGGCGACGAAACCGCCGCCTTGTCGCTCGGCATCGCGTCCGCGCGGCTGAAGATAATGCTATTTTGCGCCAGCGCGGCGATTGCCGGCCTCGTTGGCGCCGTTCACGGCCTTTTTACGGCATCGCTCTATCCGGATGTCGTCTTTTCCTTCGACACGTCCATCACGGCTCTGGCGGTACCGCTCGTAGGCGGGGTTGCGACCGCATTCGGTCCGGTGGCCGGCGCGGTCCTTTTCGTCGGCGTCGGAGAGATATTGCAGATATTCGCCCCCGGATTGCATCTTGTCGTCGTAGGCGCACTGCTTCTTGCCGTGATCCTTTTCATGCCGTCGGGGCTCGTGCCGTTTATCCTGTCGCGATTTCGCGACCGGCGCAGGTTTGAGGCATCGGCGGCCAATCCACGGGAACTCGTGCAATGACGGCCGTTCTCGACGCAAAGGCGCTGCACAAGTCCTTCGGCGGTGTCCGGGCGGTCCGTGCGACCGATATTAAGGTCGACACCGGAGAACTCCTTGGCCTTTTCGGACCCAACGGGGCCGGCAAGACGACGCTTTTCAATCTTGTTGCCGGCGAACAGCGTCCGGACGACGGTGTCATCCTGCTCGACGGGCAGGACGTGACGCGGCTGCCTGCATGGCGCCGCGTCCGGCTCGGCCTCGGCCGCACGTTCCAGGTCACGCGCCCTTTCCGTGATCTCACTGTTCTCGAAAACGTTCTTGCCGGAGTGCCGCGCAGGGGGGCGGCTCGTGCGCATGACGAAGACGCAGCCTGCGAATTGCTGCAGCGCGTCGGCTTGGGAGAGCGAGCAGGCGATGTCGCCTCCCAACTCACGCTCGGCATGCTGAAGCGGCTGGAGGTTGCCCGCGTCCTGGCACTCGAGCCGCGGCTGCTCCTCCTGGACGAGCCGCTTGCGGGGTTGAGCGGCCGCGAGTCCGCGGAGCTTCTCGACTTCATCGTTACGCTGAAACCGTCGACGGCGATCGTGATGGTCGAGCACAATGTGCGGCAGTCGCTGCCGGTCTGCGACAGGGCGATGGTGATGGATGCGGGAACGGTGATCGCTAGCGGCTTGCCCGAGGAGGTCCGGGTCGATCCGCAGGTCGTGCGCGCCTATCTGGGCGAGGGGGCCGTCTGAATGCTCGCTGTCGAAGCCCTGGAGGTGCGGTACGGAAAAGCGGTGGCGGTCTCCGGGGCGGCACTCCACGTTGCCAAGGGGAACTGGACCACGCTCATCGGTTCCAATGGCGCTGGCAAATCCTCGTTGATGCGCGCCGTCATGGGTCTTGCGCGCTATGGCGGCCGGATCATGCTTGACGGCACCGATCTTAATTCCGTGCCGGCCTGGGAACGGCAACGGCTCGGACTGGGCTTCGTACCCGAGGGGCGGCAGCTCTTTGGCGACATGACGGTCGAGGAGAACCTGCGCGTCGGCGGCTACAATCGCGAGCCCGCGGCGCTGCGACAAGGTATCGACCATGCCTATGGGCTCTTCCCCCGGCTGGCCGAAAGGCGCAGGCAGACCGCGTCCACCCTGTCCGGCGGCGAGCAGCAGATGCTTGCGCTCGGCCGCGCCCTCGTCGGCGCACCGCGATTGCTGCTGATCGACGAGATTTCCTGGGGGCTGATGCCGCTGTTGGTGACCCAGGTTTTTGCCCAACTGAAGAAGCTCCACGCCGAAGGCATGACGATCCTTCAGGTGGAGCAGAACACGCACGAGGTCCTGAAGCATGCCGAACATGCCTATGTCATGGCGGGCGGGCAGATCGCCTTTCATGGTCCCGCGTCGAGCGTGGCACGGGACGCCCGGGTGCTGGAAAACTATGTCGGATAGAACGAGGATCGTATGGACTTCGCCCTGAACGCCGACCAGGAGCAGATCCGTTCCGCCGTTTCCGAATTGTGCCGGGCATTCGGAGACGATTACTGGCTGGAGCGTGACCGCGACGGAAAGTTCCCCCGTAAATTCCATGCCGCGATGGCGACGGGAGGCTGGCTCGGCATCGCCATGCCGGAAGCATACGGGGGCGCTGGCCTGGGCATCACCGAGGCCGCGATCATGATGCAGGCGGTGGCGGAATCGGGTGCGGCGATGAGCGGCGCATCCGCCGTCCATATGAACATTTTCGGGCTCAATCCGGTTGTCGTCTTCGGCACGGAGGAACAGAAGAAGCGAATGCTTCCGCCTTTGATCGCCGGTGAGGACAAGGCCTGTTTCGCCGTCACCGAACCGGATGCGGGCCTCAACACGACCGAGTTGAAAACCCGGGCAGAGAAAAAGGGCGACCGCTATGAGATAACCGGTCAGAAGATCTGGATATCGACGGCGCAGGTTGCCAACAAGATATTGCTCCTTGCGCGCACCACGCCGCTGGATCGGGTGAAGAAGAAGACCGAGGGGCTGACGCTTTTCTACACCGATCTTGATCGGGACCGCGTGGAGGTGCGCGAGATTGGCAAGATGGGTCGCCACGCTGTCGATTCCAACCAGCTTTTCTTCGACCGGATGACCGTGCCGGAAGAGGACCGGATCGGCGCCGAAGGCGAGGGCTTCAGGTCCATCCTGCATGGCATGAACCCGGAGCGGATTCTGATCGCGGCGGAGGCGATCGGGATCGGCCGTGCCGCCATCCGGCGCGCGGCCCGCTATGCCGGCGAAAGGGTGGTCTTCCACAGGCCTATCGGCCAGAACCAAAGCATCCAGCATCCGCTGGCGCGCGCCTGGGTCGAGCTCGAGGCCGCCAATCTCATGATGCTGAAGGCTGCGACCCTTTACGATAAGGGCATCGAATGCGGCGCCGAGGCGAACGCCGCGAAATATCTCGGCGGCGAAGCCGGCTTCCGCGCCTGCGAAACGGCTGTCATGACGCATGGCGGGATGGGTTATTCCAAGGAGTTCCACGTCGAGCGCTATCTGCGCGAGGTCCTCATTCCGCGCATCGCGCCGGTTAGCCCTCAGATGATCCTGAGCTTCATCGCCGAGCGTGTGCTCGGGCTGCCGAAATCCTATTGAGGGGCACGCAGATGATGAACGGCTCAGTTCCCGAATCCGAGCAACCGCGCATTGGCTGGCAGCCGCTCGAGGGGGTGCGGGTCCTCGACTTCTCCCTTCTGCTTCCCGGTCCGTTCTGCACGGTTGCCCTGGCGGATCTGGGCGCTGACGTGCTGAAGGTCGAGCCGCCGGCCGGCGACTTCGCGCGGCGCATGCCGTCTTCCCTGTTCCGCATGGCGAACCGGAACAAGCGCAGTATGAGGCTCGATCTGAAACATGTCGAGGCGGGCAGGGTCGTCAGCAGGCTTGCGCGATGGGCCGATGTCGCGCTCGAGGGCTTCCGGCCGGGCGTGGCCGACAGGCTCGGCATCGGCGCCGACGCTTTGCAAAAGAGCAATCCGCGCCTGATCTACTGCTCCCTTTCCGGTTACGGCCGATCCGGCCCGTGGAGCGGAATTCCGGGTCATGACCTCAACTATCTGTGTGCCGCAGGCGCCATGGCCTTGTCGGGCCATTGGGGTGAAAAGCCGCGCCGTTCGGCCATTCCGATGGCCGATCTCGCCGGCGGCACTTACGCGGCCATCGCCATTTTAGCGGCATTGCACGAAAGGGTTTCGACGGGGAGGGGGCGTGTGCTCGATCTGAGCCTCAGCGAAGCGGCTATGTCGTTCGCCTCGATCCGGCATGGGCTCGACCTTGACGGAGCATCGCAGGACCACCTCTGGCCGACCAACGATCTGTTCGAAACCGGCGATGGGCGGCATATCGCGCTTGGCATTGTCGAGGAGCAGTTCTGGCGCAACTTCGTCGCGGCGGCGCGTGACATCGCCCCGGATCTGGACGACCCGGGCCTCGCCTCGGAGAAAGGCCGCCGCGCGCGGGGGGACGACCTGTCGATGCGGATGCGCGAAATCATGCGCATGCGCGATGCCGGCGACTGGCTTCGGCTCTTCGAGCAGCACGACGTTCCGGCGCAGCTCAGCCTTACGCCGTTCGAAGCCAGCCAGAGCCGGCAGATATCCGGCCGGGCGATGGTCATGGCCATGGACGGCGAACGGCATATCCCATTCCCGGTGCTGGCCGACGGTGAACGTGGCGCCGCTCTTCGTTGGACGGCTCCTGAAGCCGGAGAGCATTCGCGGCAAATGCTGGAAGAAGTCGGGTTCGACCCGACGGAAATCGCGGAACTGGAAACCCTTGGGGTGGTCGCTCCGCGGGCGGTGCCGGAATTGAAGAAGGAAGCGTTATGAGCGGGCCACTTGAAGGCGTACGCGTCGTCGATATGACGATGAACGTG
The DNA here is from genome assembly GCF_031656215.1 of Mesorhizobium koreense. NCBI lineage: Bacteria > Pseudomonadati > Pseudomonadota > Alphaproteobacteria > Hyphomicrobiales > Phyllobacteriaceae > Mesorhizobium > Mesorhizobium koreense. The sequence goes on from NZ_CP134228.1 coordinate 1,446,073, forward strand.
ATGGGACCCTATGCGGCGCAGATACTGGGCGACATGGGCGCGGACGTCTGCAAGGTCGAGCCGCCGGAAGGCGATACGCTGCGCGGCGTGGGACCTTCGCGCAGCAGGGGCATGGGCCCTTATTTCATAAATCTCAATCGTAACAAGCGCAGCCTCGCTCTCGATCTCAAGAAGGAGCAGGGCTCAGCCGTGCTGCGACGCCTGCTTCGGCAGGCCGATGTGCTGCTTTACAGTTTCCGCCCCAAGGCGATGGAGCGGCTCGGCCTCTCCTATGCCGAGGTCGCGGCGCTCAACCCGCGCATCATCTACTGCGGCACTTTCGGCTACGGACAGTCTGGTCCCTATGCGGACAAGCCGGCCTATGACGACCTCATCCAGACCGCGATCGGCATACCGGTGCTGCAGGCGCGCGGCCTTGGCGAGCCGACCTATATCGCATTGGCAATTGCCGACCGCGCCGTCGGCATGATGGGCGCGTCGGCGATCGGGATGGCGCTCTACTATCGCGAACGGACGGGCAAGGGGCAGGCGGTCGAAGTGCCGATGTTCGAAAGCATGGCGGAATTCGTCATGGGCGATCATCTTTACGGCAAGACGTTCGATCCTCCGCTCGGCCCGACGGGCTATGTGCGGATGATGGACAAGAACCGGAAGCCGTATCGAACCAGCGATGGCCATGTCGGCGTGCTCGTCTACAACGACAAGCACTGGAAGCGCTTCTTTACCGCTGTTGGACGCGATGACATGGCCCGCGATCCTCGCTACGTGACGATCGCGGGCCGCACCGAAAACATCGGTTTCCTGTACGACTTCCTTGCTGAAACGCTCATGACGCGGACGACGGAAGAATGGCTGGCCTTCTTCCGGGAGAACGACATCCCGGCCATGCGGCTGACTACGCCCGACGAGTTGCTCGAAGACGAACACATGGCCGCGATCGATTTTTTCAAGACTGTCGATCATCCGACCGAGGGACGTATCCGCATGATGGATATTCCCCAGACATGGTCGGCGTCGCAGCCCGGGATCGGGTCGCTGGCGCCCCGGTTAGGCCAGCATTCGGCGGAGGTACTTGCCTCTTACGGCTTCTCGAAACCCGAGGTCGCGGCGCTTCTCGCAGATCAAGTGATCCACACCGAAGGGGCCGGATGATACCGGATCCTATCCATCCGCACCGAGACCTGCAAAGAGCAATATCGCCTGCAGCGGCCTCGTCACTCAAATAGACGTTTGTTTGCAGCCTCTACCCAATGATGCCGAATTAGCGATATCTTTCCAGAAGCACCTGCGCGTTGTCGCAGATTATCTTCCGGCGCAAGGCCGGTTCGACGCCGGCCAGTTGTTCGTGCGGGTTGGGCAGGCCCATGGAAAACGGCCAGTCGGAGCCGAAAAATACGTTCTCTTCGCCGTGGGCCGCGGCCGCCAGTCGCAAGGCGGCGGGGTCGTGGCAGATGCAATCGACGCAGACACCACGGAAGACTTCCCTGGGCGGCCTCGCTCCCGTGTCGGCGCCCGGGCGTCCGGTCAATTGACCGCGTTCAAGACGCCCAGCTACCGCAGCGGTCGCTCCGCCGCCATGTGCGAGGCAAATTTTCATCTTCGTATGGCGGTCAAGTATCCCTGAAAGCGCCAGATGCGCAGCGGCGAGCGCCGTTTCGACCGGACTGCCGAGCAGATTGTGAAGATAGAAATGATCGTATCGCGGGTCGCACCCCTTGCAGGGATGCAAAAACAGGAATGCCTCCGCTTCGTCCAAGGCTGTCCATAACGGCTCGTAGGCGGAATCGGACAGGAATATGCCGTGGCTGGCCGATCCTGCCGGCATGGCAAAGATCGTCTGGCCCTTGGCCGTCCACTCCTTCGCGACCGTGCTGGCGAGTGCTGGATGCTGCAGCGGAAGATGCAACATGGCCTTGAAGCGCGACGCATGGCGCCTCGCCGTGTCTGCGAGCGCTTCATTGAGGCGCGACGTCCAGCCCCGTGCCTCCCCCTCGGAAAGATCAAGCCGATAGAGCGGTGGCGGGACCGAGATCCAGGCGCGCTCGACGCCATTGTCGTCCATCCAGCGAAGAAGCGCATCGACGTCGTAAACGGATGGCGTCGCCAGGACGTAGCCGTCAATCGACAAAGTCCCCTGTTTCCATTCGACGCCTTCGATACCGTTGGTGTGGTCTTGCGTCAGCGGGACGAGGTGGCAATGAATGTCGAGCGCGATCTTTTCGGTCATGGCTCAGGCTTCTCCGAAGCCGACGATGGCCTTGGTCTCGAGAAATTCGAGAAGGCCATACTCGCCCCATTCGCGGCCATTCCCGGATTGCTTGTAGCCACCGAAAGGGGCGCTCCGATCGACGGGCGGGTAGTTGATATGCACGCTACCCGCGCGCAGTGCCGCGGCAACCTGCCGGGCACGCGCGATGTCTGCGCCCTGCACATAGGCGTTGAGGCCGTAGGGGGTGTCGTTGGCGATCTCGATCGCCTGCTCGATGCTTTCGTAGGGCAGGACGGCAAGCACGGGTCCGAAGATTTCCTCTCGCGCAATACGCATCGAGTTTTCCACGCCCGCGAAAACCGTCGGACGGACATAGTAGCCGCGGTTCAGACCGTCGGGCCGGCCGGGACCACCGGCGACCAGGATCGCGCCTTCGTCGACGCCTGCCCTGATAAGCGCCTGCACCTTGTCGAATTGGGTCTGGCTGACGAGTGGGCCGAGCATGGTGTCCCCAGCCTCGGGAGATCCCGTCTTGTAGGTCTTGGTGACCCGTGCGGCGATTTCGATGACCTCATCATGCCGATCCCGCGGAACCAGCATCCTGGTCGCGGCACTGCAGGACTGGCCGCTATTGCCGAAGCACCGCGCGATGCCGAGCGTCACGGAACGTTCGAAATCGGTATCCGGCAAAAGGATGTTGGGCGATTTGCCGCCAAGTTCCTGCGCGACACGTTTTACGGTGGGTGCGGCGGCCTGGGCGACGAGAACGCCGGCGCGGGTCGAGCCGGTGAAGGAAACCATGTCCACGTCGGGATGCGAAGCGATGCGCTGGCCGACAGTCGGCCCGTCTCCGTTGACGAGGTTGAACACCCCGGCGGGCACATCGGCGTCGTGCATGATCTCGGCGATGATCAGAGCGCTGAGCGGCGACAGCTCGCTTGGCTTCAGGACCATCGTGCACCCCGCCGCAAGCGCCGGCGCCACCTTGCAGATCAGTTGATTGATCGGCCAGTTCCACGGCGTGATCAGGCCGCAGACTCCTATCGCCTCATGCATGATCCTGGTGCTGCCGTGCGGCCTTTCGAACGCGAAGGTCTCGAGCACCCGGATCATTTCACCAAGTTGATTGGGGCCGCTCGCTACCTGTGACGAAAGGGCGAACTTCATCGGGGCGCCCATCTCCTCGCTGACCGCTCTCGCCAGATCGCCGCTTCGCGCTTCGAAGCCATCCTTGATCCGGGAAAGAAGGGCGATCCGCTCCTCGCGGGTCGTCGTCGAGAAGGTGCGGAAGGCCTTTCTCGCTGCCGCGACAGCCGCATCGACATCGGCCGCTCCGCCAAGCGCGATCTGGCAGATGGCCTCTTCCGTCGCAGGGTTGATCACATCGATGAACGAGGGTTCGGTGGGCTTCACCCATCGACCGTCCATGTAGAATTCACCTAGATGCATTGTTTTGTCCGATCCGTCAGGATTGTCGCCGGCGGTCACGCCGGGAAAACGTCGCGATAGACGCGCAGCCAGTTTCCGTAGGTGACCTTGTCGATATCCGCCGCCGAAAAGCCCGCGCGCTGCATAGCGGGTGCAACGAGCTTCAAATCCGAAAAGGACCCGAACCAGTCCGGCGGCGCGACCTTGCCGGGGCGTGCGGCCGAGCCGGCACCATAATCCACGCCGCGCGTCCAGCGGCCTTTGCGCATCCAATCGTAGTCGGCGACTTCGTGGTTGTGACTGCGATCGGTTCCTATGGCGACATGATCGATGCCAGCGATCTCGATCGTACGGGCCACCATTTCGACCCAATTGTCGACGGTACGGCAGAAATAATCGCCTGTGATATTGCGATACGCGGCGCAGCCGATGACGCCGCCATTGTCCACAAGCGCGCGGATGACGTCGTCGGTCTTGTTGCGCTTGTGGGGAAACAGTGAATCCGCGTTGGCATGCGTGATGGCGACCGGCTTCCTCGAATGCTTGATCGCATCGAGCGTCGAACGATTGCCGACATGGGAAAGGTCGACGAGGATGCCCACACGGTTCATTTCGTGGATGACCTCGCGGCCGAACCGGGCGAGACCGGAATCTTCCGTTTCGTAGCAGCTTCCGGCAAGTTCGTTCTGATTGTTGTAGGTGAGTTGAAGGACCCGCACGCCAAGTTCGGCGAACAATTCCACAAACCGTATACGGCCTTCCAGAAGGTTCGAATTCTGAAAACCCATGATCAGCGCCGTGCGGCCGCCAGCGATGATCGCGTCGATCTCGCTGCGAGAGGTCGCGATACGGACGAGATCGTCGTTTTCCCTTACCAGGTCACGCCACTTGCCCAGGGAATCCAGCGACTCCACCGTCCCTTCCCAAAAGCCGCATGTCACGGTCACGCAGCCGATGTCGCCACGCTTGAGCTCCATAAAACTTTCGCGGTTAAAATGGCCGCATTGCAGCCCGTCGATCATCATTTTTCTTCATGTCCTCGTGAAAATGTCAGCATGCAGCCCGGCTAGGTCACGGTTTGGTAAGCCCGCGCCGAAGGCCGAACGGATGCCAGATCTTGAAGCACCGCCTGCGCGGTGTTGTGGCCGGCGATCCCCGAAACGTAATTGCCTGGCCACGTACCGTTGCCGGAAAGATAAAGCCCCTCTGTGGGCGTACGATAGGCGTGCAGTCCGGCCATCGGCCGCATCCAGAAGCTGTTCCAGGGAAGCGTGTCACCATGGGTGATGTTGGCTTCGACCAACCCGTAACGCTGTTCGAACTCGGTCGGATCGATGCATCGGTAGTCGGAGATGAGATCGGGCAGACCCGGCATCCATTCGGCCAAAGTGGCGATTGCCCGCTTGGCGAAGATGTCGCGCTGGGTGCTCCAACTGCCCTGGCGCAGGAGATAGGGAGCGTTTCCAATATTGATACTGAGAACGTGCTTTCCCGTGGGCGCCAATTCGGGTGACGTCATCGACGGGCACAAGCCCCAGAGCACGGGCTTTTCCGAAAGACGACCGACAAGCATGTCGGAATGCGCCTCCTCGATGTAATCGAGGCTGGGCGCGATACGGAATTGGGCCGAAGCCAGCAGCTTGGCTTCCTCGGTGTCCTTTGCCAGCGCGTAGCGCGGCATGCCGTCGAGCGCCAGCACCACTTTGAAGGCGCGCCCGCGCATCGGCTTTCGCTCCAGTTTGCCGCGCAACTCGCCCCACTCGGCGGTGTCTTCCAGCAGAGACACGGTCGTTCGTGGATTGATCGCGGAGATCACGATCGGCGCATCGATTTCCTCGCCGTTCGTCGTCACGACGCCGGAAATACGGTTGTTGCGGACACGGAAGAGGTCGACCCGTTCCTCCAGGCGCACCCGGCCGCCATTCTTCTCCAGCCCGGCTCGCATCGCGGCGATGATGGCGCCCATGCCGCCCACGGGCAGCCCCGTCGATCCACGCAATGGCATGCGTCTCGGATCGTGCTCGGAATCGCTGCGAATGGACGCAAGCGACAGCGGCCGCGTCAGGAGGTTGAAGGGCGACCCGGGGCTGGCGGGGCTCACCTGCCCGCCGACGACCGCCAACGGTGCGATGAGCGCCTGCGTCTGCGGCGCCAATTCGAATTCGTTCATCAGATCGCGTACGCTACCGAACAGGATCCGGCTGAACGCTTCCTGATCCTCCAGTCGCGTCAGATTGCGCACCAGATGCTGCAGGGAAGGAGGCGGCTCGAAAAGCGAGATGCCCAGGCGATCGGCAAAATCCTGGAAATATTTGAAGAAGCGCGCGTATCGTGCGGCTTCACCGGGCGCGAAGGCCTCGATCTGGGCATTGTTGCGGGCTGGATCGCGCCATCCGACATAAAGCCCGAAGCCGTCGAGCGGCTGTACGAGAGTCGGATCGGGACGCACGAAACGCAGGCCGTGTTTTTCCAGCCTCAGATCATGAACGATCTTGGGCTCGAGTGAGCCCGGCGAATTGCTGATCGTGGAAAAATATCCGGGCATGAATTCGACCGTCGCGACCGGTCCGCCCAGGCGATCGGCAGCCTCCAGAACGAGAACCTTCTGGCCGGCATTGGCGAGATAGCAGGCGGCGACCAGACCGTTATGGCCGCCGCCGACAATGATGACGTCGACGCGCTCACGCGCGCCGGCATCGTTGATGCTGACGTTCATTTGGCCACAAAATCGTTGGTGTAGTAGTCGGAAAGCGGCTTGTCGGATTCGAGTTCGCCTACACTGCGCAGGGTGTCGGTAAGCTTCTTCCACTCCTCCTCGGTCTGCATGCCCCAGTCGCTGGCGCTTGGTGGCGTGGAAAGCGCAAAGATGCCCTTCGAATAGTCCACACACCGCTTCTGATCACCGGCGAGATGCACTTCCTTTGCCATGAGGGCACAAGCTGCCGCGGTGTCCTTCTCTTCGTCCTGGAATGCCTTCTTGGTGGCGGCGAGGAATTTTTTCACCGTCTCCGGGTTCTTTGCCAGAAAATCGTCGTTGACCGCGAAGCCGAAGCCGATGAGGGGGAGCCCGTAGTCCGACAAAAGCAGCGTTTCCGGTTCCTGGCCCGTTGCGCGGACGTAGGAATTGAAGGCAGGCGCATCGCCGCTCACCACGTCGATCTTGCCGCCGAAGAGGGCGGCGGTCTTGGCGTTCGCATCCAGCGAAATGATGTTGAGCTTCGAAGCGTCGATCCCGGATGTCTTGCCGAATATCTTCAAGCTGAGGCCGTCCGAGCCACCGGGGGTGCTGCCGATCCTCAGCCCGATCAGCGATTTCGGGTCATCGAGTTTGACCTTGCCCTTGATGCCGACGAAGGAAGCGCCAGATTTGTGCTGGTAAATGCTGACCACCTTGATGGGGCCGCCCTTGCCGATCATCTGCGCGGCATTGGTGATGTTGAGATGGGCGATGTCGAACTGCCCTTGCGAAAGCAGGAGCGCGGTGCTGGCGGAGCCGCGTCCTTGCTCCAAGGTGACGTCCAGTCCGGCGTCGCGGTAGTAATTCTTTTGCTGTGCGATCAGGAAGGGCGAATGATAAGGCAGCCACGCCCAATCCAGCAGTAACCGGATCTTGTTGGTTTCCGCATGAGCGCCGCTGACGCTCATCATCACACCGGCAAGCAGCCCAAGGACCGCATTTGCGGCTTTCGATCTCAACCAGTTCATAGTTTCCTCCACTTCAAGAACGTTCCCTTGGCTTGCATTACCCACGCTGGCTCGGATGCCAGGGGAGAAGCTTGCCTTCCACGAATTCGGCCGCCCGCCACAACAGAACGCCGAAGATCGAAAAGAGCGTGACGGCCGCGAAGGCGAGCGCCGTGTCCATGTCGCCCACCGCCCTGATCAGAAGATGGCCCAGCCCCTGATTGGAGGCGACGAATTCACCGATCACCGCGCCGACCGGCGCCAGCGAGATCGAAAGTTTGATGCCGGACAGGATTATCGGCAGCGCTGCCGGGAACATGATCTTGCGTAGCACCTGCGTCCGCGAGGCGCCCATGGAGCGTACCATCTGCAGGACGTCGGGATCCGCCGATTTAAGGCCCGTTATGGTGGCCACCACGATCGGAAAGAAGGTGAAGGTGACGACGAAAAAGATCTCGCTTTGGACCCCGAACCCGAACCAGATGAGAAAGAGCGGTGCTATCACGACCTTTGGCACCGCATGCACCACCACCAGCCATGGGGTAAGCATGCGGTCGGCGGTCGACGAGAGCCCGACAAGCGCCCCCGCCAGGACGCCCAGCACGATTGCGAGCACGACGCCGGATGCCGCCGCCAGCACCGTCCATCCAAGCTGGGTGAAGAGATATTGCGCGTTGCGAATGAGTTCGACAAAGACCAGAGAGGGTGCAGGCAACACGTATGGCGGGACGGCGTAATAGCGCACCAGGCCTTCCCACAGGCCGAAGCCGATCACGGCGCTTAGCAGGGGAGGGAGGATATCGGTAAGAGATTTGCCCCGCCCGCCCGCCTGATCCAGCGGATCCGTGATGCCTGCATCGTCGTGCGGAAGTGATGCGACCTTCATTCGGTCAGGTCTCCCGTCTTCTCGAATTGTTCCCGGATACGGCCCACGATGGCGGTGAATTCGGGGGTTTCGCGCAGGCTCAAGCGCCTGGGGCGAGGGAATTCGACGGCGATATCGTCGATGATCCTGCCGGGACGGCCGGACATGACGAGCACGCGATCGGCAACGAAGACTGCTTCCAGAATGCTGTGGGTGATCAGCAGCGTGGTGACACGGTTCGCCGACTGAACTTCCTGCAGCAGGACGTTCATCTTGTCGCGCGTCATGGCGTCGAGCGCGCTGAAGGGCTCATCCATCAGGATCAGGCTGGGAGACGGAAGCAGGCTTCGTGCGATGGCGACGCGCTGGCGCATGCCGCCGGACAGTTGCCAGGGAAAGTGCCGCGAGAAATCGCCGACTCCGAATTGCCTGAGCAACTCGTCAGCACGCTGGCGTGATTGCAACCCGTTCAGCCCCTTGATCTCGGCGGGCAAAAGCACATTGTCGAGAACGTTACGCCAGTCGAGCAAGAGGTCGCGCTGGAATACGATGCTCATGTCGGAGAGCGGTCCGCCGACGGCACGGCCGTCGACGGTGATGGCTCCCGACGAGGGCGCCTCCAGCCCTGCGATGAGACGCATGAGTGTGCTCTTGCCGCAACCGCTCGGCCCCACGACACTGACCGATTGGCCCTCCATGAGCGATAGATCGACAGAACTGATCGCCTCGACAGGCCCCGCGGCACCGCCATAGACCTTGCGGACCTTGCTGAGCACTATCTTGTCGCCCGATGCATTCGCATGGCTTGAAACGGACGGCTGAACGGAGGCTGCCAATTGGAGATACCCGTTGTGAATATGCGTATGTAAAGGTTTTCAAGTCAGATGAAAACGTTTACATTTTTCCACAGCTAAGGATTTTTGGTTTTATGTGTCAAGCCGAATGAGAAAGAAATCAGGGATTCTCGAAGTCGCCCGTCAGGCTGGCGTTTCGTCGGCCAGCGTCTCGCGCGCGCTGAGCGGCCATCCGGCGGTCAGCGACAATATGAAGGCAAGGGTTCTGGCGGCCGCCGCCGATCTCGGCTTCCATCCAAACCAGATGGCCCAGGGGTTAAGACGTGGGCGAAGCACGACGGTAGGCCTGCTGGTCGGCGATATCGAACAAGGGGTGTATGCGTCCCTGACCAAGGAGATCCAGGCCGCGCTGGAGACGCTCGGTCTCGACCTGCTCCTGTACAATCTGGGCCACAGCCACGATCGCCTGAAAAATATCCTGGCTCGATCGGACAGCCTGCAACTGCATGGAATCATCATTGCGGCAAGCGACACGTTCAGCGAGGACAATCTGGCCGTGTTGTCGCGAAAGGCCGCAGAACAGCACTTCCCCATTCTGGCTATCGGGCTGTCGCTGCACGAGCAGGGGGTCCCCTCGATCGTGTATGACGACAGCGAGGCCGTGACGCGTTCGGTAACCCATCTGATTGCGACGCGTGGCCCAGGGATCGCATATCTTGGAAGAATTGGCGGGTCGGCCTCCGGCACAAAACGATTCAGCGGGTACAAAGCGGCCCTTGCCGCTCATGGAATCCAGATCGACCAGAGGCTGGTTTGGGACGCCGCGTTCCGCTACCGGGCAGGACACGACAGCGTCGAGCGGGCTCTCGACATGGGATTAGCGTTCCGAGCCATACAGGCGGGCAGTGACGAATTGGCGCTAGGAGCCATGGCCGCACTCAATGCGCGTGGCCTGCGCATACCCGAAGACGTTGCCATTGTCGGCATCGGCAATATCGAGTCCGCAGCCTATTCCAGCCCATCGCTCACGACGCATGGAGCAGCGCCGGAAGCTATTGCAAGGCTCGTCGCGGAACGCCTGAAGGAATGGCAGTCCAATGGAATTGCCGGCGAGGTCATCACGTTGTCCCGGCCCTTTATCCGCCGCGCTTCGGCATAGGATACGGGTCGCTCAGGAGCGATACTTCGATCCGAAGGCCCGTATGACAGCGGCAACCGGACGGCCGATCTTACCGAATTGTAAGTTCTCCGACAGGTCCCGCCAATCAATGGTCCGCAGTAGGCGTCAGCTTGCCTAACTGGCGGATACCTATGTTTCCTTCCGTGTGGATCTCTGGCCGCGTCCTCGGCGCGCTGTACGTCGCGTACACGGCCGCATTCTATTTGCGTGTCAGTACCGCCAAGTCGAAACGCCCGATCGTGACCTCAAAGGGTCAGCCTCCGGATCAAGATGCTCTGTTCGAGTATCGCGGACTGATCCACGTTCACAGCGATTACTCTCACGATGCCCGCGGTTCATATGACGAATTATCCCGCGCCGCGCACCGCCATGGTTTGGCCTTCCTGGTAATAACAGACCACAACAACGTCGATGCCATTGCTGCTGGCGAACAGGGCTGGAGAAACGGAGTACTTTTACTTACAGGGGTCGAGAGCGGGCGGTGCGAAGGGTACATGCTTTTTGTCGATATCGAGAGTTATATTCATGAAAGCATTTCAAGTACGCGCGAGGCTTTACAAGAATATCTCCGGCAAGGAGGTTTCGGTCTTGTCATACACGCGGGAAATTGCCGTAGAGCCTGGAAAGGTGAGCTGGATTCGGCCATAGATGGCCTTGAAATACTGGACTATGCCGATCAGCTCTACGATTGTTCCGTTCTCGCCAAGCTGAATGCGTTTCTATTTTATCCGGCAAATCGTGCGCTCGCGTGCTTGCGAGTCTATCACAGGCCTGCGGAAACCCTTGCCCGATGGGACAGGGAAGCGTCAGCGCGGCCTGTCGTGGGGTTCTATGGACCCAACATGCACCAGAACGTCAGGATCCTTGGGTGGGAGCCGAAATTTCCGCCCGCGGACGCGGTGATGCCGTTGGCCAGCAACCACATCCTTTCGCGCGAACCGCTCACTGGAGATTTCCAATCCGATAAGCGCGTTGTCTATACGGCAATAAGGAACGGCAACCTCTTCTTCGCGCTAGACATACTGGGCGACAGCAGCGGTTTTCGGTTCTCCGCACGCCAGGAGGACAGCAGCGCGGTCATGGGGGAGACCCTTCCTGCTGATGTTGAAACAGTCTTTTCAATCCGGCTTCCGAGGATCGAAGACAATTCGCAGTTTGAGATCGTGATCTATCGAAACGGCGTCGAATTCCTTCGTGAGAGAGGCCGGGAATTGACATTTCGAGCCACTCAGGCAGGAGCGTACCGTGTTGAAGTGCTAACCAGGGTGCCAACCTTTTTCGGGCGAGGCAGAATGGCGCCGTGGATATATTCGAATCCGATATATCTGAGGCCATGAATATGGTCAGCCGGTGGCCGCCTTGCTGGTATACGGTCCTCTCTCGAGTTTTGACCGCTTTAGACGCGAGGGAACGTCACCTTTACCGATAGTCCCGGGTTGGCGTCCTCAAGTATCAGGTGGGCCTCGTGGATATCCGCTATTGCCCGGACCAGGCTCAGCCCAAGTCCCGTTCCGGGAGAGGTGCGGCTTCGTTCGAGACGATAAAGGCGCCGGAACACGTTCTCGTGCTCATCGGAAGGAATTCCCGGGCCGTTATCTTCAACCCTGCTTGTGATCTCATTGTCGGTCACCCTGGCGGAAAGGTGCACATGCGTACCTTTCGGACAGTGCCGGAGCACATTTTCCACCAGGTTTGAATAGAGCTGCATAAGCAACTGGCGGTCGCCTTCCATTGTGCACGGACCGACAGGCAACGTGGTCTCGATCGACATTCCGGCATCCTCAAGCGCTCCGCTGAACAACTCGGCCACCGCCTCAAGAACCTCCTTTACATCCACAGGCCCGAACCGTACCCGACGCGCGCCCGATTCGATCTGCGTAATCCTGAGCAGTGCGTCGAAAGTGCCGTTGATCTGCTGGACCTCGGCATCGGCGGCGTCGATTTCGTCTTCAACCGGCTGGCCGCGGGCCAGCTTTCGACGCGCCTCCTCCAGGCTGATCCCGAGCCGGTTCAGAGGCGTCTTCAGGTCGTGCGCGATGTCCGTGCTGACCTGTCGCATGCCCTCGACATTGCTTTGCAGACGGCCCAGCGCAAGGTTTATGTCCTGGGAAAGCAGGGCAATATCGTCGCCCTTGCCATGGAGTGGAATTCTGGCAGCCAGGTCTCCGTGAGCGACCCTGTCCATCGTTTCGCGAACGGCCTGGAAGCGGCGCTCGGCACGGGTGGCGATCAGAGCCCCTCCAGCCACGGACAGGATAAGGACGAGAATGGAAGTCCAGGCGAGACTGCCAAGCGTGAGGTCTTCGAGATTCTCGATGTCGCGGTAGCTTTCGCCGACGACGAGCCGCGTGTCGCGGACCGGACCGGCAAAGACGCGATACTCGAAATCCGATCTCAGTCCAAGCGATGCGGCCGGCAGAGTGGACCATCCATTTGGCACATCAACAAGGGGTACGTTTCCTGCCAGCTTGGACCCGTCGTCCCCGATCGCCAAATAGACTTCATTGCGATGCCGCGTCGCCTGCATGTCGACGCGAACCGCATCGAGGAAATCGGTCCGGTCGTCCTCATATGTTCCTGCCAGAGACAGGAAGGTCTGGCGAACTGCATCGTCATGCCGTCGATACATGTCCAGCTTGATGAGTTGATAGACCACGACGCCGGTGAGAACAAACGCACCAAGGAAGAGAGCACCGAAGGTCAGCGCAAGGCGAAACGGCGTGCTTCGCGCCAGGTCACCTCGGCGCATGAAGGGCATAGCCGGTATTTCGTATCGTATGCAGGAGTGGCGTGCGGAAGGGCTTGTCGATCTTTGCGCGGAGACGGCTGATGTGCGACTCGACGACGCTTGTTCCGGGATCGAAATTGATTCCCCATACCCTGTCCAGCAACATTGTCCTCGTCAGGACGCGTCCGTCCGCGCGCATGAGCACTTCAAGCAAGGCAAGTTCGCGTGGTTGCAGGTCAAGGGTCTTGCCGCCGCGGGTGACACGCCGGCGGATGAGATCCATCGATAAATCCGCTACCTGAAGCAGGGTACGCTCCGCAATGGCCGGCGGGCGGCGAGAAAGGGCGTTCACGCGGGCAAGCAGTTCGGCGAAGGCGAACGGCTTGACCAGGTAGTCATCGCCTCCAGCCTCCAGTCCTTCGACACGGTCGTCGATACCACCGACGGCGGTCAGGAAGAGGACCGGAGTCCTGTTGCCGGCCGAGCGAAGGGCTTTTACCAGCGACAAGCCGTCGAGATCCGGAACCATACGATCGACTATGACGACGTCGTATTGCTCTCGCAGCGTGTGGAAGAGGCCATCCTGGCCGTTGTTGAGAATATCACAGACGTGACCTTCCTCCGAAAGGCCGTGGGAAACGAAATTCGCCGTCTTGGCGTCATCTTCAATCAGGAGGAGCCGCATCTTTGTTGATCACTGCCGTTGGACCGTCATCCAGACTTGCCGGACCAATCTCACCGCTTTCCTTCTCCAATCTTACGGATCGGTAAGTTCTCCACACGTCGCCGGCAACAAACCGGTTCTATGCCGCGCCAACAGATTTTTCCAGCGAGACAGGGCTTCCGGCGAGACAAGCGATGTACAAGGTTGTTGTTCCTCTTATTACATTTGCAGCGCTGGGGCTTGCGGGGTGCGTGTCGACCGGGGCGCGAGCGGATGATGTCAAGGTCACCGTCTCGCCGTCTGCGCCCGCTTATGTGTCGGTCGCGGCGGCGCGCGACACGCCTGAAGAGACCGTTATCGATGGCGAGGCTGCCTTGCCGATGACTTCCAGAGCTTTCGGGTTTACCGGTGGCGTGGATGCACGGATCGATCCGCCCAACGGCCGACCGTTCGAGATCAGAAACATCAAGGTCATTCCTCGCCCAAGGCCGAGGAAATTCGGCGCCGAAGCCTATTTCACGGTCCACACCGGCCGCCATCTGCCTCCTGGAACGCACGTCAACCTCACCTACGACAACAATCCGGCCCGCTAAAAGTCATCCGCTCGCGGAGAAGTGCAGAAGGCGGAAAGGTCCCTGGACGAGCGCTACGCGAGCGGCAAATGCGCGTCTTTCGTCGCACAGTATCCGGTTCTCGTGGTTCGGCGAAGAGGGTCGGCGAAGCTTACGAAATCGTAAGGCGCTTGTGAGGATCAGGCGAACCAAGGCCCGTAGCAACGGCTCAGATTTGAGTAGTTTCACATTCGTCGAGGCCGAAATGAACAAAGAAATCCTTGGGACTCTCGCAAAGGTACCGGCGGTAACGCTTGGCTTCTGGATCATCAAGGTTCTTGCCACAACGCTTGGAGAGACTGGCGGCGACTCTGTGACGATGACGTGGTTGCATGCGGACCAGAACGCCCATAACGGGGGCTATCTGGCAGGTACTGCGATATTTGCCGCCATTTTCGTCGCCGCGGTCATCATCCAGATCGTGATGGAGAAGTTCAATCCATGGGCTTATTGGGCGGCGATCGTGGCGTCCACTACGGTCGGCACCGCGTTGGCCGATTATGTCGATCGCGCGCTCGGCATCGGCTATCCGGGCGGCGTCACCATACTGGTAACCTGCGTCGTCCTCTCCCTCGCAATATGGCGTCTGACGCTTGGTTCGATCGATGTCCAGACCGTTGCCACGCCCGGGGTCGAACTATTCTATTGGGTCACGATCACATTCTCCCAGACGCTCGGTACGGCGCTTGGCGACTGGATGGCGGATTCAGCCGGAACGGGCTATGCGGGCGGGGCGCTTATCTTTGCTGGTGGCCTGGCGGCGCTCGCGGCTCTCTACTACTTAACGAACGCATCCCGCGTCTATCTGTTCTGGCTCGCCTTCATCCTGACGCGACCGCTCGGCGCAACCGTCGGCGATTTCCTCGACAAGCCGATTGCCCACGGAGGACTTGATCTCAGCCGTCCCGTGGCTTCAGCGGTGATGGCCGCCATCATCATGGTTCTCATCCTGATCCTGCCGCAGCGCGCGGGAATCCACCCCGGTGCGGCTGCGGCGGCTGAATGACCGGGTGAGTAAAGGGGTGTTCTGGACGAAGCCTCAGGCCTTGTCGGGCATGGGTGTGCCAGCAGCTATTACGGAAGCGATATACGTGGAAACAGCGCAGCCGACGAGCGATGCGGATTGGGCTTCAGGCGCGACGAAGCCTGAGCAGCCGCCATTCGTGCCAGATGAGCCAGATGATCACGATATCGAACGCGGTCAGCACCATCAACCCGATCGAGTGCGTGTAGGAATACCGGTAGCCTTGATAGGCGATGAAGGCGACGAGCACTGCAAGCGAGACTGGATAGGCCCAAAGCCTGCCCCTGAGAAGGCCAATGACAAGCGCGACGTTCACCAAGCCGTGGCTCAGGAGATAGAAGGCGTAGAACGTCTCGGTTCCAACGGAGAGATGTTGGGCAACCATGAGAAGATGGGTCGCGACAAAATCGTCCGGATCCTCGATCAATTCCTCCTGGGTCAACAGATCGACCCAATGAACAATGGATTCCGTGGATATGAAATAGAGCGCGACGCCGCCGGCGCATTCGATGAGCGCATGCAGTCCCTTCAAGATAATGCCGACCTGAAAAATTCGATGAATATGCTGCTCGTTCATCGGAGGAGACGCTTTCCTTCCTGTCAGGCAAACCACGGATAAGATGATGGATATTGCGGTTACGCGATGGATGAACGCTCCGGCTGGTGCGCACCCTTTCTGGGATGCCGTCTTCATCGGGGCGACGCAATTCGGTGTCCCGCTGATCGTTATTCTGGTGGCCCTTATGTGGTGGGATGGAAACGATCGGGCTCACGTCCGTCATGCCGCGCTCGCTTCGGGCCTGTCGTTCCTGCTCGGCCTGGCGATCAATCAGGCCATCATCCTGATCGTGCATCGTGTCCGGCCCTATGACGCAGGGGTGTCCCATCTGATCATTGCACGTAGCACCGACTGGTCTTTTCCTTCCGATCACGCAACCGCCGCCATATCAGTCGTCGCGTCGTTCGCCATGCAACGCCTGCCGCGCCGGACGCTGGGCCTTCTGTTGCTGGCGGCAATGATCTGCTGGTCACGGGTCTATGTCGGCACCCATTATGTCACCGATGTCATGGGCGGCGCCTTTACCGGCGCCACCGCCGCAATCATTATCCGGCTTGTCTATCGAGAAGGCACGAAACTCGACCGCTTTGCCACCGGCATATTTTGACGGCGGCCATGCGAGTTGATTTCGACAAATGGAAAAATCGTGGATGCAAACGGAGTCCCTGGTCGCCGGTCGCCTTGGGCGGAATCACGGGGCTCGTGCTGCTTCTCGGTGCGGGCTTCAGCCGTATGCAAGCCGGAACTCCTGCGGAGGTCGACGACGCCTGAGAATGTGGCGGGCAACTGTGGTTGGATGATCGAAATATCTAAATGATCAGCACTGGCCGTCGGCTACCTCTCAGTAGCCGAGCGGATTTTCAGGTTCGACTGGGGGCACCTTCCGTAAGGCCTCAAATTCATAACGCTTGGCTTCGGTCAGATAGGAATATATCGCCCCGTTCGCCGCGCGGATGAACCCCGGCCAGCCGCATTTCCAAAGCCCATATCGAAAATACCAGCGCAGAAAGAATATTGGCGGGCTCACGATCATTTTGAATGGCCGCGGAGACATCCCTCTCTCGGCCTTCATAGTCGCCTTGAGCGTCGAGTAATTGTTCTCTTTAAGTATCTGCTCGGATAGAGGAAGAGGACGGAAGTGCAACAGCCCGCCCCGTCCTGCTTTTTCGACGCGGCCTTTTACCTTGAGGCCCTCATGGACGCGATCTTCGGGGTTGAAAGCTCCAAGACCCCGTTGGAAAAGCCTGACGTGAAAACGTTCATGCGCGCGTGGCGGCACAAAACCAAAGCCCGGGAGATAGTCGTATCTAGTGATCTTCCAGGCGGCAATATCGCGTTGCGAAATAAGGTCTGGCAACGCATTGATGAGATCGGGGCTTAACCGTTCATCACAGTCGATACTCAGGCACCATTCCTGTGAGCATTGTTCCAGCGCGAATTGTTTTTGACCCCCGTATCCCCGCCATGGCTCGAAGATGAACCGAAGAGGGAAGCCTTCCCTTTGAAGCCTCTCAACAATCTGCTGCGTGCAATCGGTGGAGCCGCAATCTACCAGAATGATCTCTGAGCACATCGATACGCTGCGAATACACCTCTCAATATAACGTTCTTCGTCCTTGCATATAATAAATACCGATATAGGTAAGTTCGTTTTCCTAAGGCGGTATCTCGTATCGAAAAGAGCGTCATCCATATAATAGATTTGATCTATACATATTACGCAGGTGTCGCGCAAAATATACAAATCTGTAAGAAACGAAGGCAGGGATCTAGATCTCGTGCTTCCGATCCGCCCACATCTCCAAATTGACCGGCGGGATACCGAGCCGCTTCGCCTCGGCTACCGCACGAACTCGAGATCGCTTATCCTGAAGTCTTCAGCCCGGAAAACGAGGTCGGCGGATCGCCATGTGAAGGGCGTGCCCCGGACGCGAAGCTGGGCTCGGCTTGGCCGTTTCTCCTGCGGCGTCAGCAGCCATATACGCAGTCCGTCGCGTTCCTATCGCGCGATCGCGTATTTCTCGATCATCGATTCCAGGTATTCGGCCGCCTCCATCCCCTTCAAGGCATCGCGCCAGAGCCTGGCGGCGATGTCCTCGTGCAGCGTCATCGCCTCGGGCGCGGAGGTGATGAGGGCGACGCCGAGGCGGACGTTCGGCTGTTCGCCGAGCCGGAAGGGGCTGATCGCCAGGATCGAACGGTCGACCTGGCGGAATATCTGGAAGCTGGTCGCCGGGACCGGTTCACGCACGACGCCGATCTGGATGCCCATCGGCTGCTCGCGCAGCATGCGGACGATGTGCTCCGTCTCCTGCCGCGCGCTCAGCCGGCGACGGTCGGTGATCTCTCGGGAGAGGTCGTGGCGACCGACGAGGCCGTGCAGCAGGAAGCGTTCGAAATCGGCCGACGCTATGAGGCTGACGATCAGGGGATTGCGCTCGCGAAAGCTCTCTTTGCGTGCTTTCAATATGTCGAGCAGCGCGTCGATGGCGCGCGAGGAGGAGCCGTCGGCGTCCGCGCCGTCCGGGATCGCCTCCCTCAGCACCTCCGAAAGCACCTCGTCATAGGCATCGGAGGTGAGCAGGTAGGAAACGGGGCTGAACAGGCCGATCACCTGGCGGCACTGCTCCTCCAGTTGCCGCATGCGCTCGAAGAAGGCCGTGGCCGTGCTGACATATTCTACGCCGACGCCCATCAGGCTCGGCAGAGAGACATCGAGTTCGTCGGCGATGCTGGTCAGCATCTCAATTTTGCGAATCTGGCCCTTTTCGGCGCGGTAAAGCGCGGCGCGGGAAATGCCCAGCCTTGTCGCCAGAAGTTCCGGCGCGATGCCCTTGCCGATGCGATATGCCCTGAGGCGTGCACCTATATCGCTGAATCGTATCAGGTTTTCCATGATCGCGCCGACAGCCCGGATGCTGTACTGGTTAACGTCCGGCACGTATTTTTGTCAACTCGGCTGAAAATATTATCAATTATGCGACGGAATAACCGTTAGTCTCATTTTTGATAAAATTCGTTGACAGGCATAGCGAGGGCTGCTTAGGCTCTCCGCTTCACTCGGTTTTATCGAACGGGAGGGGTACAATGAACATATTTCGTAAACTGGCCGCGGCGACGGCGGCGGCCGCACTGAGCGTCACGCTGGTCTCGGGCGCGCTTGCGGCGGAGTTCGTGGCCAAGATCGGCCATCTGGAATCGGCGCAGCAATCGCGTAACGTCTTTCTGGAGAAGGTCGCCAAACTGGTCTCGGAACGGACCAAAGGCGCCGTAGAGTTCCAGATCTTCCCGCAGGGCCAGCTCGGCCAGCAGCGCGAGATGACGGAGGCCGTGCAGCTCGGCTCGCTCGAAGCGACCGTCGCTCCGGCCGCGTTCCTGGGTGGCTTCAATCCCGCGGTTTCGATCCTCGATATCCCCTTCCTGCTGCCGGACGACGACGCCACCGCGCAGAAGATCCGCGGCGGTGCCTTCGGCGACGCGGTCTGCGATTCCTTTGCCTCGCGCGGTGTCAAATGCATCGGGCTTTGGCCGAACGGAAAGAAGAACTTCACCTCTTCCAAGCCGCTCGACGACCTTGCCGACTTCGCCGGCCAGAAATTCCGTGTCATGGATTCCAACATCCTGATCCAGCAGTTCAACGCCCTTGGCGCCTCGGCCGTGTCGCTGCCCTTTGGCGAGCTTTACACGGCACTCCAGACCGGTGTCGTCGACGGCGAGGAGAATCCGCTCGACACGATCCAGCGCATGAAATTCTACGAGGTGCAGAAGTATCTCGTCCTGTCGAACCACGGTGCGATGGAAGACGTCATCCTGTTCAATCCCGCGTTCTGGAACAGCATGCCGGAGGAATACCGCAAGATCATCTCCGACACCTTCAAGGAAGTGATCCCGGACCTGATCAAGCACAAGGAGGCGTCCGTCCAGGCCGCCCTCGACGAGATCAAGGCTTCCGGCATCAAGATTCACAAGCTTAGCCCGGAGGAAAAGAAGGCCTTCCGCGAGAAGATGTATCCGGCCGCACGCGCCGCCTATGTCGAGCGCGCCGGCGACGAAGGCAAGAAGCTGATCGAGGTCTACGAAAAGGAATACGACGCGGCAACCAAGTAACGCCGCGGCGCCGGGCACCGGCAATGCTCGCCGCCGTCGTTTGATCGCGGCGCCGCATCCGATGCGGCTCGCGGTTCCTTTTCCACCGGACCAATGAACGGAGACTTCACCTTGAAGGCGCTATCCGTACTGCGGACCATAGAGCGGGCGTCGATCGTCACGATCTTCCTCCTCATGGTCGTTCTCTATTTTCTCAACGTAGTGGCGCGCCAGTTCGGCGGGACCTTCGCGTCCGATTTCGCCTGGGTGGAGGAAGCGGTCAGGACGCTCAACCTGTTCCTGGTCTTTCTCGCGATCGGCCTGGCGCTCGAATATGGGCGGCATGTCGGCGTTCATACCTGGCGGGATCGTATCGCGGCCTCCACGGGCTTGCCCGTGCGCAAGCTCATCGACGCCGTCGGCTTCCTTTTCAGCCTCTATCTCCTCTGGCTCGGCTGGCGCATGACGGAATTCGTCTACTCGATGGGGCAGAAGAGCGCGACGCTCGATATCCCCATCTTCTGGATCTATCTCGCGCCGGCCATCGGTTTCGGGCTTTTGGCGCTCCGGTATTTCCTCAGCCTGATCGGCGCTATCGACCGCTATTCCGACGAGACAGCGGAGGAATACTGATGTTTCTCCTCGCGCTTGTCGTCATCGTCGCCGTGGTGATGCTCGTTTTCGGCTTCGAGATGTTCCTCGTGCTCGGCGTTCCCGCGCTGATGGTCAAGGAGTTCTTCTACGGCAGGCTGCCCGACCCGGTCCTGGTGCAGAAGATCGTCGGCGGCATCAACCATTCGACGCTTCTCGCCATCCCCTTCTTCATCCTGGCGGCGGAGTTGATGGGCGGTGGCCAGATCGCCAAGCGGCTGACCGGCCTCGTCCAGGCCTTTTGCGGCCATACGCGCGGCGGCATCGGCTACACCACGATCGGCGCGTCCATGGCGTTCGGAGCGGTTTCGGGCTCGGCTCCGGCCACTGTCGCGGCCATGGGACGGATGGTCTATCCCGAACTCAGGTCGAACGGCTTCAGCGACAAGTTCAGCCTCGGCCTGATTGCTTCGAGCGCGGAGACCGCGCTCCTCATTCCGCCTTCGATCACCTTCATCATCTATGGCTGGATGACGGGAACGTCGGTCGCCAAGCTTTTCGTCGCGGGCATCGCGCCCGGCTTCGTGCTTGGCCTCGCCTTTGCCGTGCTGGTCGCTTGGGAGGCGCACAGGAGCGGCATCAAGCGGGGCGTGCCCAGCGCATGGCCCGAGCGGCTGAAGGCCATATCGCATGCCGGCTGGGCGCTCGGCATGCCAGTCATCATCCTCGGCGGCATCTATGCCGGCTTCTTCACGCCGACAGAAGCCGCCGCGGTCAGCGTCGTCTACGCGATCTTCGTGGAGAGCGTGATCTTCCGCGACCTGCCGTTCTCCAAGCTCTTCAAGCTTACCGAACAGGCCGCCATTTCCACGGCGATCGTCTTCGTCCTGTTGGCGCTGGGCGGGCTGCTTTCCTACTTCATCACGCTGGCGCAGGTGCCGACCGCCATCACCCATTTCCTCGACTTCATCCATGCCGGACCGGTCGTCTTCCTGCTGATCGTCAATGTCTGCTTCTTCATCGCCGGCATGTTCATCGATCCGAATTCGGCGCTCCTGATCCTGGTGCCGCCGCTTTTCCCGGTCGCGACCGCGCTTGGCATCGATCCCGTGCATTTCGGCATGATCGTCACGCTGAACATCTCGATCGGCATGATCACGCCGCCCTTCGGGCTCGATCTTTTCGTCGCCTCCTCGACCCTGCAAAAGCCGGTGGCGACCATCGTCGCGGGGATCGTGCCCTTCGTGCTGGCCAATATCGCAGCACTTCTGGTCATCACCTACGTGCCGGGGATCTCGACCATACTGCCCCGCCTCGTCTTCGGATGAGTACGTCCGTCGACAGGGCACCGAAAGACGGCGGCGGCATGCGGTTCCCGCAGCCGCCCGTCGCCTTCGAGCGCGCGCTTCCGGTCGTCGGCAATCTGCCGGTGAACGGCGAATATATGAAGCTCGTGCTGGCCGCGCCGGCCGATCTCGTCTCGCGCTGCCGTGCCGGCCAGTTCTTCCACATCCTCTGTCCTCAAATAGCGGGCGAGACGCCCTATCTGCGCCGGCCGATGAGCATCTATGGCTTCGACGAGGAAAGGGGCGAACTGGAATTCCTCTACAAGGTGACGGGTGCGGGCACGCGCTCGCTCGCCGCGCTCGATACGGGTGATCGCCTGAACGTGGTCGGGCCGCTCGGCCGACCCTTCGAGATCGCGCCCGAATGGCGGCATCTGGTATTGCTGGCGCGCGGCGTCGGGCTTGCGACGCTTGCTCCGCTCGCGCTCGAGGCGCGGCGGCTTGGCCGCAAGCTCACCGCCATCTGCAGCGCGCGTTCGCCGGAACTCCTGATGTCGCTCGACTATTTCCGCAACCTCGGCGCCGAGGTTATCGCGGCGACCGATTCCGACGGCTCGTCGGCGATGGAAAATCTGGAAAAGGTGCTGGAGGACCTGATCGCGAGGGAGGGCGTCGACGCCTTCTACACCTGCGGCTCGAACCGCATGCTCAAGCTTCTCCAGCGCCTCGGCGCGCGGCACGGCATTCCCGGCCAGATCGCGCTCGAGCAGCAGATGGCCTGCGGGCTCGGCATGTGCCATTGCTGTGTGCGTCCGTTCCGCAAGGCGGGACGCACGGTCAATCTGCGCGTCTGCCGCGAAGGTCCGGTCTTCGACCTCCAGGAGGCGACGGCATGGTAAACCTCGCCGTCGATATCGCCGGTATGCGGCTGAAGAACCCGATCATGCCGGCCTCGGGTACCTTCTCAGAGGAACTTGCCGATATCTTCGACCTGGAGCGACTCGGCGCCCACGTCACCAAGACGATTACGCGCGGCTGGCGCGACGGCAACCCGACGCCGCGCGTATGCGAGGTCGGCGGTTCCATGCTGAATTCCATCGGCATTCCGAGCAAGGGCGTCGGCTATTTCGTTCAGAATGTGATCCCGTTCTACCGCGTCTATCGGACACCGCTTGTCGTCAGCATTTCGGGCAACACGGCGGACGAGTTCGCGACGCTGTGCTCGGAAGTGAGCGTGGACGGCGTTGCCGCGATCGAGGTCAACATCTCCTGCCCGAATATCGAGGAAGACGGCAAGGCCTTCGCCATCCGGCCTTCCTCGACCTACGAGGTCATGCGCAGGCTGCGCAAGGCGACCAGCCTGCCGCTGTGGGCGAAGCTGACGCCGAACACGGGCGAGACGCCCGATGTGGCGCGCGCTGCGGAGGAGGGCGGCGCCGACGCGTTGGTCGTCGCCAACACCATCCTGGCGATGGCGATCGACATCCGCACCCGGCGGCCGAAGCTCGGCAATCTCATGGGCGGGCTCTCCGGCCCGTCGCTGAAGCCGATCGCGCTCAGGATGGCCTATCAATGCGCGCGCGCGACCCGTATCCCGGTGATCGGCTGCGGCGGCATATCGACGGTCGAGGACGTGCTCGAATACCTGATCGCGGGCGCGAGCGCCGTGCAGGTCGGCACCGCGACCTTCATCAATCCGACCGCCATGCTTGGCATCATCGACGGGCTTGCCGCCTATCTCGAGGCAGAGGGACTCTCCTCGGTGCGCGAACTCATCGGCACCGTAATTGATGAGGAGCAGGGTGAGAACGTCGTCTTCATGGAGGCGGCGCCATGACGGCTGTCGCCCCTATCGGGCATGCGGTTGAGCAGCCGCTCGATCATGCGGCGGAGCTTGAGATTGTCGGCAGGCTGTTCGGCGAGATCGCGGCGATGACGCCGGATACCGAAGGCGTCAGCCGCCCGGCCTTCTCGACGATCGAAACGCGGACGCTCGAATATCTCGAAGCCTTTGCGCGGAAGGAGGGGCTGGAGGTCTGGTATGATGCCGGCCTGAACGCCAATTTCGCTCTTCCCGGCGACCGCGAGGCGGAACGTTTCACCCTCGTCGCCTCGCATGTCGACAGCGTTCCCTTCGGCGGAAACTATGACGGCCTTGCGGGCGTCGTCTCGGGGCTTCTTTGCCTGCTGCGTGCCCAACGCAGCGGCCACCGCTTCTCCACGCCGGTGCATGTGCTTGCCATGCGGGGCGAGGAAAGCGCCTGGTTCGGCCCCTGCTATCTCGGCTCCAAGGCGCTGACGGGAACGCTCAGCTCCGCCGAACTCGCCGCCCGGCATCGCGGCGACGGGCGCCCGCTCGGCGAGCACATGGCCGAAATCGGGCTGCCGATGGAGGATATCCGCAATGGCGCGCCACTCGCCGATCTCTCCCGCATCGAAACCTATATCGAGCTTCATATCGAGCAGGGCCCGCTCCTGATCGGCCGGAACATACCGGCCGCCGTGGTGTCGGGCATCCGCGGCAATTTCCGCCATCGCGAGATCGTATGCGTCGGTGAGGCGGGCCATTCCGGCGCGGTGCCGAAGGCCTATCGCCGCGACCCGGTGCTGGCGCTCGCCGATCTTCTGGTGCGGCTCGACGAGAGCTGGACGACGATCCTCAACAAGGGCGACGACCTGGTTGTCACCAGCGGCATCGTCGCGACCGACCCCGAAAAGCACGCCATGTCGCGCATTCCCGACAGCGTGCGCTTCAGCCTCGACATCCGCTCGCAAAGCGCGGAGACGCTGGACGATATGCGCCGGCTCCTGAAGGCCGAGATGCGGCAAGTGGAGCGGGAGCGGAAGGTGCGTTTCGAGGTCGATCCTGAGCTGCGCGTGGAGCCTGCGCTGTGCGATCCTCGCATCGTCGATGGCCTCAAGGCGGCGATGGAGCGCGCCGGGCAGGAGCCGTTCGTCATGGCGAGCGGCGGCGGGCACGATGCCGCCGTCTTCGCCGGTGCCGGCGTGCCGGCGGGCATGGTGTTCGTGCGCAACCAGAACGGCTCGCACAATCCGGCTGAGGCAATGGAGCTTGACGATTTCCTGCGCGCGGCCGACATCGTCTACGAGTTCCTGATGGGAGAGAAAAGGTGAAGACGCTTACGATCCGGCGGCCGGACGACTGGCACCTGCATCTGCGCGACGGCGCGATGCTGGAGGCGGTGCTGCCGGCGACTTCAACGCATTTCGCCCGCGCCATCGTCATGCCCAACCTTGTGCCGCCTGTGGTCACCACGGCAGACGCGCGAGCCTATCGGGACAGGATCCTGAAGGCGGTGCCGCGGGGGCACGATTTCACGCCACTCATGACGCTCTATCTGACCGAGGCCACCCGCGCAGACGATGTAGAGGCCGGGTTCCGTGACGGCGTCGTCACGGCGGTGAAGCTCTATCCGGCCGGCGCGACGACGAACTCGCAAAGCGGCGTTCGCGACATCACCAAGGTCCAACCCGTGCTGGAGCGGATGGCGGCGATCGGCATGCCGCTTTGCGTGCATGGCGAGGTCACCGATCCGGCGATCGACATTTTCGACCGCGAGGCCGTCTTCATCGAACGCGTGCTCGAACCGTTACGCCGCAGCATTCCGGAATTGCGCGTCGTCATGGAGCATATCACCACGAAGGAGGGGGTCGCCTACGCGCGATCGGGCGGCGGCAATCTCGGCGCCACCATCACCACGCATCACCTCATCATCAACCGCAACGCCATTCTCGCCGGCGGCATCCGCCCGCATTACTACTGTCTGCCGGTCGCCAAGCGCGAGGTGCACCGGCTGGCGCTGCGCGAGGCTGCGACCTCCGGCGACAAGCGTTTCTTTCTCGGAACCGATTCTGCCCCGCACCTCGACCCGCTCAAGGAATGCGCCTGCGGCTGTGCCGGAGTTTTCTGCGCGCCGAACACGCTTTCCTGCCTGGCGCATGTGTTCGAGGAGGAAAACGCGCTCGACCGGCTGGAAGCTTTCATTTCGTTGAACGGCCCGGCCTTCTACCGGCTGCCGCCGAACGAGGCGCGTATCACGTTGAAGCGGCAGGAGGAGCCGGTCGCCTATCCGAAATCGCTCGTCATGCGCGCCGGCCCGGTGACGATTTTCGACCCGATGCATCCCATCCACTGGAATGTGTGTGAGGAGGCTATCTAGGGGTGATGGAAGCTGGTAGCGGGGGTTTCGTCCAGATAAACAGAACGAACCGGGGCGAAATCCATGTTCTCCAATAGTTTTCCCGACCGCGAATTGATCGCGCGGACCGTCGCCCGCATGCTGATCGAGATCGAGGCGGTGCATTTCCGCGCCGACCAGCCCTATACCTTCACCTCGGGGCTGGCGAGCCCGGTCTATATCGACTGCCGCAAGCTGATCTCCTATCCGCGCGTGCGCTCCGCGCTGATGGACTTCGCCGCCTCGCTTGTGTTCCGCTCGGTCGGCTTCGAGCAGTTCGACGTGGTGGCCGGCGGCGAGACGGCGGGCATTCCCTTCGCCGCCTGGCTGTCGGACAAGATGGGCCTGCCGATGGTCTATGTGCGCAAGAAGCCGAAGGGGTTCGGCCGCAACGCCCAGATCGAGGGCAGCCTCAGCGAGGGGGCGCGCGTGCTGCTGGTCGAGGACCTGACCACCGACGGCGGCTCCAAGCTGAAATTCGCCGAGGCGATCGGCCATGCCGGGGCGAAGGTCTCCGACACGTTCGCGGTCTTCTACTACGACATTTTCCCGGAGACGCCAGCCAGGCTCGAAGCCGCCGGCATGCGGCTGCATTACCTCGCCACCTGGTGGGACGTGCTCAAGGTGTGCCGCGAGGAACAGCGCTTCGACGCCGCGACGCTGGGCGAGGTGGAGCGCTTCCTCAAAGCCCCCATCGCCTGGTCCTCCGCCCATGGCGGCATCTCCGAACTGCCGTGACAATCGCCAAAGGACAGAACCATGTTGTTTACCGAGTTTTTGACGGGTCTCAGCCAGCAGGGCGGCAGCGTACGCGCCTATGACAAATGCGCCCGCGAAGCGCGTGCGCGCATTGCCGGCGAACCGGAAAACGCCGCGGCCCTGCTGCTGATCGCTTATGCGGCGCAGCATTTCGTCGACGCCTATGACGACCAGCCGCTGACAGTCGAGATGGCCGCCAAGGAGTTCGATTATTTCAGCGAGATCGTCGGGGCGCTCGACAAGGGCTATTCGGCCGGTTCCGCCGAGGCCAGGGTTGCGGCCCTGAATAAGGTCGCCGCCATGCTCGCCTCCGGGTTGCCGAGCTGAATCCGTCCCGAGTTTGAAGGCAGTTATCGGGGTAATAGCCGCCGGTAACCATGGCGGGCATTCCCGGTGGCCGCTCGCCCGGCTTTGGACTATCTGTTGATCGCGCTCCCGCGCCCACGGGCCGGAGCGCGTTGTTCTTATGCGGATACTCAACAGACCCTGGCCCGTGTCTCATTCGGCTTGACGCAATGGAAGACCACGACAATCGCGTTCGGCACCAGCGTGGACCCGAAACGGTCGTGCGCATGTCGATTGCCGGCCTGGCGCGGAGCGGCGCGGTCGCGGGCGTTATCAAGCTGGCGAGCGCCGGTCTCTCCTTTCTCATGTTCGTCGTCGTCGCGCTGGTCATGGACGAACGCCAGTTCGGCCTCTACAGCGCCACTTATGCCGGCGCCAGCCTCGTTTCCTTTTTCGCCAGCGTCGGCCAGCAGAGCACGGTGCTGCGCTTCTGGCCGCAATATGCCGAAGGCAACGATCTGCGCTCGGCGCACGGGCTGATGGGCTGTGCCATAGCGGTCGCCTTCGCCGGCGTTGCCGCCACGAGCCTGCTCGTAGTGGCGCTCGGCCTTTCTCCCTATGTCGGCGCGGGCACGCCGGAATGGACGCCGCTTTGCCTTTCGGCGGCGATCCTTTCCTTCGCGCTCGGCTGGTCGGAATTCGCCTCCGGCGCCTTCCGCGCCAAGGGTGCGCTGGTCTCCGGGCTCTTGCCACGCGATGTCGTCTGGCGCGCTGGCGTGATTGCCCTGGTGCTTGGAATGCATTTCTTCGGCGTGGTGGTCAGCGCCGTCGCCGCGACGCTGCTCACGGCCGGCGTACTTCTCGCGGCCGTCCTGCCGCAGACGGTCATGCTGCTCGCCGACACATATCGCGCCGAACGCGGCCCGCTGTCGAAGGCGCAGAAGGACGAGTTCAAATCGGTGACGCTCGGCCTGTGGGGCGCGACGTCGCTGCCGCCGGCGCTCGGACAGGTGAGCACGCTTCTGGTTGCCGGCATCCTCGGGCCGGAGATCGCGGGCGCCGTCTTCGTCGCCGACCGCACGACGCGGCTGGTCGTGCTGGCGCTCACTGGCATCAACCAGGCGCTTGCACCGGAGATTTCGGGTGCCTTCTATTCCGGCGACAAGGCCCACGTGCAGCGCACGACCAGTTTCACGGCGCTCGGCGCATGCGTGGTGGCCCTGGTGATCCTCACCGTGTTCTGGTTCTTCGGAACCTTCATCCTGTGCATTTTCGAACCGGCCTACGGGACGCCGACCATGCACGCCGTCCTCATGATCTTCGGCATTGGCGCCACCGTGGCTGCCGCCTGCGGGCCGATGGAACTCCTGCTCCAACTCACCGGGTTGCAGCATTCGCTGCTCAAGCTGCTCGTTGTCGTCAATGTCTTCGGGCTGGCGGTCACCGCACTGGTCACCTGGCTGTTCGGTCCGGTCGGCGCGGCGCTCGGGACGGCGGCGACGGTAGCGACGTGGAACATCATCGGCGTTATCATCGCCACGCGTTCCATCGGCATCAATCCGTCCGTTCTCGGGCTTCTTGCAGACAGGCGATCCGGTCGGCAAAGCTTCGTCCCGCGCGGCGTCCTATGAAGAACATCCCATGAAGGTCGTGCAAGTCCAGACACAGGCGGAAGCGGCCGGCGCGCAGCGTGTCTCCGACATGGTCGGCTCGGGCTTGCGCGAGCGCGGGCACGAGGTGCGCACCGTCTTCATGTACCGCAAGACCGCGGCCTATGACGACGATCCCTTCGCCGATTTCGTACTGAGCGAGCCGCCGCGCGGGCTCGCCGGCCAGATCCGCGCCTCGGCCGGGCTGATGGCCTATCTGCGCCGAGCGCGCCCGGACGCGGTGATCTCCTATCAGCATTACGGCAATATCTTCGGCACGATCGGCGGCCGGTTCGCCGGCGCGCGGCACATCATCGCCAACCAGAGCGGGGCACCCCACAAGCATGGTTTGATGGGGCTCCTGACGAGGGTCGACAAGCTCATGGGGACGCTCGGTCTTTATCAGGCGAACGTCGTCAACTCGGCATGGACGGAGGCGCAGTTCGCGGATTACCCGTCGGTCTACAGGCGGCGCATCCACCGCATCGACCACGGTGTAGAGGCGCCTGACCGACATTACGACAAGGCGGCGGCGCGGGCGGCGTTCGGATTGCCGGGCGATGCGTGGCTGGCGCTTTCCTCGGGGCGGCTGACGCAGGTCAAGAACCATATCGCGCTGGTCGGGGCGTTGACGAAACTGCCCGACCTCCATGTCGCGCTTGCCGGGGTCGGGCCGGAGCGCGAGCCGCTTGCCGCCTTTGCCAAAGAGCATGGCGTCTCCGACCGGCTGCATTTCGCCGGCGAGGTGCCGCCCTCGCGCATCTACGAATTCCTCGCGGCTGGCGACGCCTACGTGTTTCCCTCCATGAACGAAACCTTCGGATTGGCCGTCGCCGAAGCCGCGATCGCGGGGCTGCCGGTCGTGGCCAACGGGCTGCCCGTGCTGCGCGAGGTGCTCTCTACCGAGGCGGGCGAACCGGCGGCGTTGTTTGCCGAAGGCGCCGACCCGGCGGATATCGCGCGGGCGCTCGCCGATTTGATGCGGAAACCCGATCTCGCGGGTCGGCTTGCCGATCTCGGGCGCGGGCTTGCCATACGCTATTCGCCCTCGGCGATGTGCGTCGGCTACGAGCGCCTGCTCATCCGCTCCTAAATAGGCAAAGCCTTATCGCTTCCGCACGGCGGCGATGCCGTCGATCACCTCCAGGCGGCGAACGCGGTTCAGCGTGTGGATTTGCGGATAGGGCCAGTCGCCCTCCGGCCCGACAGGGGCGGGCCCAATCGGAGTAGGGTCCGAAAGCTGCACATCGCTCTCGTCGAGTTGCAGGAGTTTGGAGAGGCCGAGGCCGCCGCCATAGCCCTGCGTCCCGTCCTGTACGGGCAGCAGGATCCGGCCGCCGATGCGCTGGAACGCGCCGCCGGGCCGCGCCTTCCGGCGGTCGATGAGGATCGGGTTTCGCCGGTGCGGCGCCCATGGTCCCTTGAGTGCCGGCGCGTGGAAGACGACGAGCGTGTCGGATGTGCTGCCATAGCCGTCGCGGTCGGTGGCGAAGAGCCAGAGCCGGCCGTCATGTTCGAGAAGGGTGGCGTCGGAAACCGCCATCCCGTCGAGAAGGACTGCCTCGGGCGTCCAGCGGTCGGGGAAGCGCTCCGCGCGGTATAGCGTGAGGCGATTGCTGGCGCTCGCTTCGGGCAGCATCCAGATCGAGCCCTCGCGCTCGAACACCTGCGGATAGGACAGGTGGAACGGCTCTTCCAGGACCGGCGTCGGCGTTGAGGCCGTGCTCGTTTCATCGACCTCGACGGCCGAGATCAGCGCCTTGCCGGTTGCGTGCGGATAGTCCTCGACGAAGATGAATGAGCGGCCCTGCCATTCGAACGGAAAGGGATCGGCATAGAAGTGAGTTCCATCGTCCGGCACCTGCCGCCAGCCTGTTCCGAGTTTGCCGGTTTCCATGACGCCTGGCCCTTCGGTGAAGCGGTAGCCGACGCGCCAATGGGCATGGCGGAAGCGTGCGCGCCTGAGCGCCTCGCGCCCGAGCCTCGGAAGGGCAGAAAAGACGTAAGGGCGCAGGAACGGTTGATGGGCATGCCTGACCGCGTCTCGACCTCCTTCCCCAAGGAGTGAGGGAGGTGCCTCCGGCATGCCTTCCGCCATACGTCCAACAAGCGACACGGCAAGAGTAATGGCGCGGGCCAGCACGTCGTCGGCGGCCAGTATCGCGGCCTCGCGCTTGTCGATCATCGGCGCGGCGCGGGCGACGATTTCGCCGTCAAGAACGGCTTCGATGTCGGGCAATCGTCCTGCCGCGGTGGCGGCCAGCACGGCGGTGTCGGAGAAAGAGCCGTCGAAGGCGAGCCTGAGCGTCGGCACGTTCCCACCCGATGCTGTCCCCGCGAGGTCGAACCGCAGCGCCGGCGGTGCGGTCGCCGGCGCTTCGGCGATGTCGGCGAGGTCCACCAGGCCGGGACCGGCGCGGCGGAACAGCCGTCTCTCGAACGCCGACGCCGTCCGCATGGAAAGCGGCCATCCGCCGTTGCCAAGCGCATGCGCGACGCCGACATCATGGCCCGCGGCGCGCAGCCTTTCGATCACAATCTTCTGCCACAGTCGGGCACCAGCCTTCGGAACGAGGATTTCGATGGCAGGCAATGGCGTTTTCCCGATCCGTGGTTTCATCGCGAGCCAATCCGTGGCGCGTAACCCCCATGCAGAGTTTCAGGCGCGATTGGACGCGAAGGTATGCCGCAACGTTACCCCGAACCCGTAAACCAATTTGCCAACATTCATTTGACTCCGTCGGACCCTTGGCCGAGACCATGACGAGCAACCGCTTTTCTCCAGAACCCGGTTTCGTCCTTCATGTTCGACGTTTCGGTTGAGAATTCCTTCGACTTCCAGTCCCGGGAATATGTCGATCTCTTCGAGAGATCGGCGGCGACCCCTTTCCAGAGCCCGGTCTGGCTCGCGGCGCTCTATGGCAGGCTGCTTGCCCATAATTCCGCCAGCCCGCTGATCCTTGTCGTGCGGCGCAAAGGCGACGGCAGCCTCGCCATGGTACTGCCGCTCCTGCGCCGCCGCTATTCGATGCTCCGGGTTGTCGAATTCGCCGATCTCAGGGCCTCCGACTACGTCTCGCCGGTGACGGACGCCGCGACCTTCGCCTCTGTTCTCGCCGATGGCGATTGCGTCGCGCGCATCCGGACGCTCACGCGTCCCTACGATCTCCTGCGTATCGGCAAGCTTGCCGACGACGCGCTCGCGCTCGAGCACCTGTTCGGCGTCCGCCGGCGCGAGGCGATGGGTATGAGCGCCTACGAGGCGCCGCTGGCCGAAAGCTACGATCTATGGCGCGAGCAACTTCCGCGCTCTTATCGCAAGGAACTCGACAAGAAGTCGCGGCAATTGCACCGGCGCGGAACGGTCCGCTTCGAATGCGTCGAGGACGAGGAACGGATAGGGCGAACGTTCGAGGCGCTCAGGACCTATCGGGGATTGCGCTTCGGCAGTGGCGAGGATGGTACGGGCGACCTTCTGCAGGTGCCGGCCTATTACGATTTTTATCGGAGTGTTGCGGTCGAGGGGCGCAACCACCACATCCGCACCTATGCGATCACGGTGGATGGAAAGGTGGTAGCCGCGGCACTCGGACTGATCGGTCGGAACGGCTCCGTCCTGGTCGTCCTGAGCGGCTTCGACTATGACGGCTTCAAGAACCAGTCGCTGGGGAGTCTCCTGTTCGAACAGATCGCGCGCGACACGATCGAGCGTGGCGGGCGTGGACTCGATTTCACCATCGGCGACGAGCCCTACAAGCTCACCTTCGGCGCCCGCCCGTCACCGATGTGGCGTATATCGCGCGCCGGCAGCCCGCTCGGTCATGCGGCAGGAGCGCTGGTCGGCCGGATGCCGGCGGCGAAAGCCCTGGCGCGTCGCTGGTTCAACGGCTCGCGCGACGCGCGCAAGCTTCCGCACCCGGTCGCGGCGAGCACTTCCACTTCGGAAGGACAGGCGGTTTCCTGAAAAGGCAACGGGTGGAAAGCCGCCGCCAATGCCTCTGACGGACGGGAATGCCTTACGCAGCCTGGCTGCGCAGCAGGCGGATCGTGGCGCCAACGGCCGGTGCGTGGCGGTCGATGCTGTCGACCAGGCGGCGACGCGAAAGAAGCATGAGCCGGCGGGTACGCCAACGTAAATCCGTCGCGACGGTGAGGCTGCGGCGATATTCCGCCAGCCGAAGCGCGCTCGCGTCCGCTGCCTGCTTCCGGGCGTCGTCGTAGAAGGTCGCGATCTTGGAGGCCGGCATGCCGGATGTCTTCAGCCATTGCGGCACGTGGACGGTGCAAAGCCTTTCCACGTCGGTCAGGAGGCGGCTGACGCCGGTGCCGGCTGCCGGACAGGAGGTCTGGTAGGCGTCGCCGATGAGGACGACGCCGGGCTTGCGGCAATCTTCGGCGACCGCGATGTCCATCAGCCAATTCTGCACCCGGTCGACGATCTCGAAGTCGCCGAGCACCTTCGGCAGGCCGGGCAGCGTGGCGAGCAGCGTCTCCTTCGGGGACTGGCGGAGCTCCTTCACCCAGGGGTCGCGATGGTCGCGGAAGGTGAAGAGGTTCGCCCGAGTACCGCCTTCGACCGGAAAGAAGCTCAGATAGTCGATGCCGTCCGAGACCTTTTCGCCGTAGTAGGTGAGGGCGGGGTAGCGGAAGTTCGCGCCGCTAGCCGGCTTGACGCCGAAGCCGAAGGTCAGAGACTGCCGCTGATGGATGAAGCGGCGCTTGATGCCGAGCGTGCGGCGGAGCAGATCGCCCATTCCTGTCGCCAGCACGATCAGCCTGGCGTTCACCGTACCCTGGTTGAGGACCGAGACAGTCTGGCGATCGACGCCGGTCTTGAGATCGTCCACGCGCCCGACGACGAACCGCACGGTGGCGGGAAGCTGCGCCCTCATCGTCGCGACCAGGTCTTCGTAGAGGAATCCGTAGTGCCGCGTCCGGGTACGGTCGAGGATGCGGCCCCTGCGGGCATTGACGATCTCGTCGAATTCGACGGCGCTCGCCTCCAGCGCGCCGAGCAGATCCAGCCTTTTCAGGATGGAGACCTGTTCGCCGCCGATCTTCTCCACACGGAAGTCGGGCGGATAGACCGCGTGGCGGTCGATCAGCGTGATATCGTAGCCGGCGCGCGCCAGTGTGACCGCCGCCAGCGTGCCGGAGAGGCCGCCGCCGATGACGGCGATCTCGGTTTCGATCGTGAAGCCCGGAGCGGCTTCATCGGCGGGGCGTGTCATTTCGAATACCTCAGCAAGGCATAGACGGCGAGGGGATTGGTGGTCAGATAGCGCCAGAAAAGCCGGCGCGGCTCCATCATCGTGCGCCACAGCCATTCGAAGCCCAAGCGCTGCATCCAAAGCGGCGCGCGCGGGTTCCTGCCCGAAATGTGGTTGAAGAGCCCACCCGATGTCTTGATGACCCCGACATTCGGTAGGAGATGCGCATAATCGAGCACGAATTGCTGCTCGATCGGCACGCCGAGCCCGAGCCATATGATGTCGGGCGCCAGGTCATCAATCTCTTTGAGCTTGGCCATGAGCGCCTCGCCTTTCAGGAAACCGTGGCAGCGGCCGACGATTCGCAGGTCGGGATAGGCCTCGCGGAGCGCCGCGGCCGCACGCGCATTCTCTTCCTCTTCCGAGCCCAGGAGATAGAAAGTCGCGCCGGTTCGTTCGGCGATCCGGGCCACGTCGTGAACGAGGTCGGTCGTCGCGACGCGCTCGGGTAGCGGGATGCGGCACAGAAAGCGGGAAGCGATCACCAGTGGCTGCCCGTCGGCCAGGATCTGATCGGCGGCGAGGAAGAGGGCGGCGAGTTTCGGATCGCGGCTCGCGCGCGCGATCGCCTCGCCGTTGACGGAGGTGAAATAGAGCGGCCGGCCGCCGCGCTTGCGTGTCATCGCCACGCGGACCATCAGTTCCGCGGCGCCAGGACGGTCCAGCACGCTGATCGGCATGCCGCCGACGCGGACGGTCGGAGCCTCGTTCAAAAGATTCCCGAATGAGCGATCCATCAGCATTTGGCGCAACAAACCCCAGGGTCGCTGCGACCTGTGGGGGCGCGGCGAAAAATGATCCTGTAAGGCGCCGGAAAGGCGCCATGCATCGCGGGAAGGACCGATATTCGTCGGCGCTTCGGCGCGCCGATCCCGGACGGCTTGCCGCCGCCCGTCCGGTGTACTCCACCCCGCTTCTGCCAAGCATATCTAGCGGGATTCGAGTGCCGGGCTAAGAGGTATTCTTAAACATTAGTTAACTGATAAATATTTATTAAAATATTACCATAAACACTTTGCTTAACCTGCGAAAGCAGCGCAATACCGCCTTCGCGGAGGTCGTGTGCGGTCCTCGCGGGAGCGTCGGAGCCGTCAGCGGCCGGCGTCGGTCAGGAGCTTCTCGTCTTCTTCGCTCAAGGTCAGCCTTGCGCCGCGCACCAGGCTCTTCAACTGCCTGACGGAGGTTGCCGAAGCAATCGGCGCGGCGATGCCCGGCTGCGCGTTGATCCATGCAAGCGCGATCTCGGCATGGGCGGCGCCGGTGCTCCCGGCGACCTTGTCGAGCGCGGCAAGGATACGCTTGCCTTTCTCGTCGAGATATTTCGCCGCGCCCTTGCCGCGCGGGCTCTTGCCGAGATCCTTTTCCGAACGGTACTTGCCGGTGAGGAAGCCGGCGGCAAGCGAATAATAGCAGATGCAGCTCAGCCCTTCCTTCACGACGAGATCCTGCACCGCGCCTTCATATTTGTCGCGTGTGTAGAGATTGAATTCGTTCTGCAGCGTCTGGTAGCGCGGCAGGCCTTTCTCTTGCGAGAGCTTCAACGCTTCGGCGAGCAAGGGGGCGTCGTAGTTCGAGGCGCCGATATGGCGGACCTTGCCTTCGCTGATGAGCTTGTCATAGGCCGACAGCGTTTCTTCCTGTTTGACCGTCGGGTCCGGCCAGTGGCTCTGGTAGAGGTCGATATAGTCGGTCTGGAGGCGCTTCAACGACGCCTCCACCTCTTCCAGTATCCATTTCGCCGAGAGGTCCTTCTTGCCCTGGCCCATGTCGGAGCCGACCTTGGTGAAGATGTGCACCTTCGAGCGGTTGCCGCGCGCCTTCATCCAGCGTCCGATGATCTTCTCACTCTCGCTGTCGTTGCCGGGCACCCAGCGCGAATAGGAATCGGCCGTATCGATGGCCGTGAACCCTTCGGCGACGAAGGCGTCCAGCACTTCGAAGGAGGTCTTCTCGTCGGCGGTCCAGCCGACGACATTGGTTCCAAGCACGAGCGGCGCGATCTCGATATCGGTGCGGCCGAGGCGGCGGTTGGCCATTGTCTTCTCCGTGATTTTCAGGTCAGGGACAAAGCTAGGGGAGAGGCGGCGGCTAATAAACAGCCGTTTCCGAAAAAGTTTCGGGCCAGGAGGTCGCGACTTGTCATCGGTCGGCCGGTGTCGCCGGCCATCAATGTCCCAGTCGGTCCTTTTCAGGGACGCACATATTTATTGGGGAGCAGGCTGGAAATCGGCACGACCTCCGAGTCGCTCCCCTCCGGGACGATCACGCGGGCGCCGGGCGCGTAGTCGCTGATCATCTCGCGGCACATGCCGCAGGGCGACACGACCCTCGCCTTCGGGTCGTCCGCCGAGGCCTGGCGGACGGCGACGACGGTCTCGATCTCGTCGGCTTCGCCCTCTACAGACACCCGTCCGATGGCGACCGCTTCCGCACAGACGGAGATGCGGGTGACGTAGCATTCTACATTGAGACCCACATGGATACGGCCCGAACGCGTGCGAACGGCGCTGCCGACGGCATGCCGGCCCGGTTTGAAGCGCGCCTTCAGCACGGCGCGGGCGGCTTCGATCAGTTCTTCGTCAGAATCACTCAGCATGGCGCAACACTATGCGCCAGGCGAGCGCACCGAGAAAGTGGGACGAAAGCTTTCCGTTCTTGCGTTCGATCCATGTCGTGAAACCGGCAACGTCTATGTCGAATGGCCGGAAGAAGACGGATCGTCGGCATTGCCGGCTGCCCCGAGGCCAGCGCCCATACCGCCCATTCCCATTCCGCCGCCACCCATTCCGCCACCTCCGCCTCTTCCGCCGCGTCCTGCGCCTTCCTGTCCGCCCTTGCCGCCGCTGCGCGATCCGGAGGGTCGTGCCGGGCCTTGCATCGGGATGTCGATATCGGGCGGGATCGGTGCGAGGTCGAGCGCGCCGCGGATGAAATTGCGGAGCGAGACGACGAGTTCATGCATATGGACGGGGCGTCCGGCGATCAGTTCGCGCACGGCGCGTTCGGCCAGCCGCACCTGCTCCTCGGTGCCGAGGAGGATGATGTCCGACAGTGCCGCTTCGACCGCATCGCGGATGCGGCGGCGACGGTCCGATCCTTCCCCGGACCGGGACGTCAGGTCCACCGCCGCGGCCGCCTCGCCTTCAGTCGGCGGAACCGGCCGGCGCAGGTCGCGCAGATGCGCCGGATCGACCGCCAGATCGCCGGTAAAGGAGCCGCCCAGCGTCTTGTAGGCCGCGATCAGGGTGCGCAGGCGCTCGTTGATCTGCCGGTTGGCGCGTTCGCGGCGCTGCTGGATGGTGACCATCATCAGGAGCCGGATGCCGATGCTGATGAGGGTGAAGAGCGCCAGCCCGATCAGGGTCGCCAGCAGGCTGTGCCACGAACTGAAGTCGATGTTGCGCAAATGGCCTCTCCGCCGCGCGTGCCCCACCATAGGGGTAACGCAATTCCGTCGGCCGATCCAGTTCGCCTGAGGCATCGGAAGCCCCCGCTTCCCTTATCTTTTTGCATTGCAGACTTGCCATGTTGCTCAGCATTGGCGATGGAAGGGCGCTGCGCGTGAACCTATCTGACTTCAAAAGGGAACCGGCGCTTCCTGCCGGCGGGATTTCTCCATGAGCTATGACGTCGTCATCATCGGAACCGGACCGGCGGGCTATGTGTGCGCCATCAAATGCGCCCAACTCGGCCTCAAGACAGCGGTCGTCGAGAAGGAGGAGACGTTCGGCGGTACCTGCCTCAATATCGGCTGCATTCCTTCCAAGGCGCTGCTTTACGCCTCCGAGATGTTCGCCGAGGCGGAGCACGCGCTACCGGCGCTCGGTGTCAATGTCGGCAAGCCCAAGCTCGATCTGAAGGCGATGATGGCGCACAAGGACACGACCGTGGACGCCAACGTCAAGGGCGTCGAATTCCTCTTCAAGAAGAACAAGATCGACACGTTCCGCGGCACCGGCCGTATCGTTTCGGCCGGCAAGGTGGCCGTGACGGGCGAAGACGGCAAGGAGACCGAGGTCGAGGCGAAGTCGATTGTCATCGCCACCGGCTCGGATGTCGCCGGCATTCCCGGCGTCGAGGTCAAGTTCGATGAGAAGGTGATCGTATCGTCCACCGGCGCGCTGAGTTTCTCCAAGGTGCCGGCGACGATGGTCGTGGTCGGCGGCGGCGTCATCGGGCTCGAACTCGGCTCGGTCTGGGCGCGGCTTGGCGCCAAGGTGACAGTGGTCGAATTCCTCGACACGATCCTCGGCGGCATGGACGGCGAGGTGGCGCGGCAGTTCCAGCGCATGCTCGCCAAGCAGGGACTGGAGTTCAGACTCGGCGCCAAGGTCACGGCCGTGAACAAGGTGAAAAAGGGCGCGAGCGTCACCTTCGAGCCGGTGAAGGGCGGCAACGCGGAAACGATCGACGCCGATGTCGTGCTGGTCGCGACGGGCCGCCGCGCCTATTCCGATCGCCTCGGGCTGAAGGAAGCCGGCGTGGCGCTCGACGAGCGCGGACGCGTCGCGGTCGACAAGCATTACCAGACGAACGTGCCGGGCATCTACGCCATCGGCGACGTGATCGCCGGGCCGATGCTGGCGCACAAGGGCGAGGACGAAGGCGTGGCGCTCGCCGAGATGCTGGCCGGGCAGGCGGGGCATGTGAACTACGACGTCATCCCGAGTGTCGTCTATACGAGCCCGGAAGTGGCCTCCGTCGGCAAGACCGAGGAGGAACTGAAGAAGGCCGGCGTCGATTACAAGGTCGGCAAGTTCCCCTTCACCGCAAACGGCCGCGCGCGCGCCATGCTGCATACGGACGGCTTCGTGAAGATCCTTGCCGACAAGGCGACGGACCGCGTGCTCGGCGTCCATATCGTCGGTTTCGGCGCCGGCGAGATGATCCACGAGGCAGCCGTGCTGATGGAATTTGGCGGCGCATCGGAGGATCTTGCGCGCACCTGCCACGCGCATCCGACCATGTCGGAAGCAGTGAAGGAAGCGGCGCTCGCCACTTTCTTCAAGCCGATCCATATCTAGCGGCAAGTCAGTCCCCCTCTCCGCCTCGCTTCGCTCGGCACTTCTCTCCTACTTCGTGGGGGCGAGGAAGGGAGCCAAGCTTGCGGCGCCCTTTTCCTCCCACCTTTAGGGGAGAGGTGGCGGGCGCAGCGCGACGGAGAGGAGGTGGAGGCTAGGCCCGAATGCGCTTTGCATCCCCAAAAACAAAAGGCCAGACGTAACGCCGGGCCTTTTCCTCTGGAGCGGGTGGGATTTATTCGGTGGCTTCGGCGGGCTTGGTGGCCGGCGCCTTGCCGTCCGGATTGGCGAGCTTTTTCGCGGCCTCGCCGGTCGCCTTCGACATTGGCGCGGGCGAATTGATGCTCGCGACCGTCATCGGGTCAGGCGTGTCTGCCTTCGCCGAGGTTGACGTGTTGTGGAAATCGCAGGCGCTGGCTGCCACAATCGAGAAACCAAGGCTTGCGGCGACGATAAGAAGGGTTCTCATGCGCTCCGTCCTCGTTCTTGAGAGAGGTGAAGGATAGCAGAGCGGCCAGGTGCGGCCAAATCACGCTTTTTGTGAAGCAGGCGGAGCAGGCGCCCGACTTATACGGCGCTGTAGATCGCGACGGCGAGAAACGACAGCAGGAACAGCGCGTTGGCGGCGATCATCGCATGGAGGGCGATGGCGCTGGTGCGATCGGCTATGGCGACGGCTTTTTCCATGCAGCCGAGGCTAGGCGCAAAAAGCAGCGAAACCGTTAACGGCACCACGAAGATTCGCGCTACCCTCCGCTTCAGGCGCGTGGGTGCGCGGCCTCGTAGACTTCGAGCAGGCGCGCCGTATCGACGCCGGTATAGATTTGCGTCGTCGACAGACTGGCGTGGCCGAGCAGTTCCTGGATGGTCCTGAGATCGCCGCCCCGCCCCAGAAGATGCGTGGCGAAGGAGTGACGCAGCGCATGCGGCGTCGCCGTATCCGGCAAGTTCAGCGCAGAGCGCAGCCTCCGCATCTCGCGCTGGATGATCGCGGGGTTGAGCGGCCCGCCCTTGGCGCCGCGGAAAAGCGGACCCTCGGCGTCGAGATGGTAGGGGCAGAGCCGCTTATATTCGGTAATGGCCTCGACCACGACAGGCAGCACAGGCACGAGCCGCGTCTTGCCGCCCTTGCCGGTGACGCGCAGAGCCGAGTCTGAGGTGGCTACGAGGTTTGCTCCGATGAGGCCAAGCGCCTCGGAGATGCGCAGGCCCGAACCGTAGAGGAGTGCCAGCACCGCGGCGTTGCGTGCCGCGATCCATGGCTTCTCGGCAAGTTGCTCGCCCACATCGACCACGCGCCTTGCATCGGCGGCGGTGAGTGGCTTCGGCAGTGATTTGGGCTGCTTCGGCGCGCGAAGGGCCGTGGCGCCGGCTGCACTTGCCAGCCCGTTCCGTTCGAGATGGCGCAGCAGTGAGCGCACGCCGGCGAGCCCGCGGCCGAGCGTGCGTGCGCCCGCTCCGCCAGTACGGCGATAGGCGAGGAAGGCGCGCAGATCGGCCGGCCTCAGCGCCTTCACATCGGCAAGGCCGGGCGCGCCGCCGAGATGGCCGGTCAGGAAGTGCAGGAACTGCCGCGTGTCGCGCTCATAGGCCTCGACGGTCAGCGCGGAAAGCCGGCGTTCGCGGGCAAGCGATTTCAGCCACGCCTCGCGCGCCTCCTGCAAATCGGGCTTTGCGGCAATCAGGAATTCTTGCATTCCGCCAAGTAATCCTTTTCTAGATTGGCGATCCTCTTCTAGATCGGGGAACAATGCGCCCGGCCGGTTAGCGGCGGGTGAATGGGCATGACGAGAGGCAAGGTGACGAAGCTCGAGAAACCCGTCCAGATGGCCGTGATCGGCGCCGCGCACGGCATAAAGGGCGAGGTGCGGGTCAGGAGCTTTACAGGCAATCCGGCAGCACTCGGCGATTACGGCCCGCTTCAGGACGAGGCCGGCCGGGCTTTCGAGGTGGTCTCCGTGCGGCCGGCAAAGGAGGTTTCCATCGTCCGCTTCAAGGACATTGCAACGCGCGAGGCAGCCGAGGCGCTGAACGGCACCGTGCTTTTCGTCGACCGCTCGGCGTTGCCGGCCGATCTGGAAGAGGAGGAGTTCTATCACTCCGACCTGATCGGCCTCGCCGTCCGTGACGAGAAGGGCACGGAAATCGGCACGGTCGCCGGTATCCACGATTTCGGTGCCGGCGACATTCTCGAAGTCGCGCGGAAGAATGGACCATCGGCGATGATCCCCTTCACCCGCGCCGCCGTGCCCGAAGTCGCGCCCGCGAAAGGCTTCGTCGGCATCGACAGTCTGGCGGCGGGTCTGGTGGAGGAAGAAGAGCGGCGTGAAAATGCCGGTGCGCGGGGCAGGGACAGGATGGAACGGCGATGAGCTTCCGCGCCACCGTCCTGACCCTCTATCCGGAGATGTTCCCCGGCCCGCTCGGTGTCTCGCTTGCCGGCAAGGCGCTCGGCGCCGGGGCCTGGTCGCTTCAGACTGTGCAGATCCGCGATTTCGCCACCGACCGGCACCACACGGTGGACGACACGCCGGCCGGCGGTGGGGCCGGCATGGTTATGCGGGCCGACGTGCTGGCTCGTGCCATCGATCATGCTTCGCCGGCGGACGACTCAAGGCCGCGCCTGCTCATGAGCCCGCGCGGCATGCCGCTCACCCAGAAGCGCGTCCGGCAGCTTGCCGGCGGGCCGGGCGCTCTCATCGTATGCGGCCGCTTCGAAGGGGTGGACCAGCGGGTCATCGAGGCGCGCGGGATGGAGGAAGTGTCGCTCGGCGACTACATTCTCTCCGGCGGCGAGCCGGCGGCGATCGCGCTTCTCGACGCCGTCGTTCGGCTTCTGCCCGGCGTCATGGGCAACGAGGCATCCGGCGAGGAGGAAAGCTTCGAGAAGGGGATGCTCGAGCATCCGCACTATACACGGCCGCAGGAATGGGAGGGCCGGCCCATCCCCAACGTGCTCCTCTCCGGCAATCATGCGAAAATCGCGGCATGGCGGCGCGAGGAAGCGGAAAGGCTTACCGCCGCACGGCGGCCCGATCTGCTGGAGGAACGTCCGGAGGATGGACAGGGCAAGCGCTGAAGGAAACGAGCCGGACCCGGCCTCTTTCAGAAGAAATAATAGACCGTGAGGAACAGGCCGACGGCGATGACGAAGATGCGTACGGCAAGCTGCGGCACGCGTTTTGCGCTCCATACGCCGAAATAACCGCCGAGCGCCACCGCCGGCACCATGATGACGGCCGCCAGCCACGTCACGACGCCGCCGGAGGCGAAGACGATGATGGCGACTGCGGCCACGACGATGGAGAGCATGTTCTTCAGCGCGTTCAGCTTGTGGTAGTCGCCGGTCTCGGTGAGGCCGAGGGTGGCCAGCATCATGATGCCCATGCCTGCGCCGAAGAAGCCGCCATAGACGGCGGTGATGAACTGGATGACGGCGCCGACGAGAGGCCGTTCCCTGTGGGCCTCTCCCTTCGGCTTCAGCCAGGGCCCGACGGCGAACAGCGCGGTAGCGCCGAGCAGAAGCCACGGCACGATGGCGCGGAACGAGGGATTGTCGAGTGCCAGCAGGATCAGCGAGCCGGCGAGCGCGCCGACGATGGAGACGAAAGCGAGCAGGAGCCCGCCGCGCCACATGCGCTTTATGTCGGTCCAGTAGGCGAGTGTCGAGGTGATGTAGCCGGGGAACTGGGAGATGGAGGAGGTCGCGTTCGCCGAGATCGGCGGTATGCCGATCAGCGTCATCGCGCCGAAAGTGATGAAGGTGCCGCCGCCGGCGACCGCGTTAATGGAACCGGCGACGAAGCCGGACACGAAAAGCATGAGGGCTGAAAGAAGCGTCATTTCAGGGAGAAGCCAAAAGGGGGAAGCCAAGGGGAGAAGAAAGTGGTCTGGCGGGCGTTACCCGATCCGTGTAGCGTAGAGCGGCGCAAAGGGGAAATGCTTTTCCGGTCGACGGAAACGATCGCGCCTCGATCCACCGGTACGGCCTGCACGAAAAAGTTGCCGGCGAAGCCTCGACACGGCCGTGCATTTTGTGTATGTCGCCCGCGATTTCCTCAGAATAACCTGACCGTCTAGGCGGCCATGACCGGCGTGTCCGGCATGAAACAAATTGAGGCTGTAACTATGGATATCATTCGTCAGCTCGAGGCCGAGCAGGCACAGAAGATCGCCGAGAAGCGCACGCTTCCGGAATTCCAGGCGGGCGATACCGTCCGCGTGCAGGTGCGTGTCACCGAAGGTTCGCGCACCCGCGTGCAGGCTTATGAAGGCGTCTGCATCGCCCGCTCCGGCTCGGGCTTCCAGGAGAATTTCACCGTCCGCAAGATTTCCTACGGCGAGGGCGTGGAGCGTGTCTTCCCGGTCTATTCGCCGCTGGTCGAGGCGGTCGAGATCGTTCGCCGCGGCAAGGTGCGCCGCGCCAAGCTCTATTACCTGCGCGACCGCCGCGGGAAGTCGGCGCGTATTTCCGAGAACACCGGCGTGCGCGCCCGCAAGCTCAACGATGCCGAGCGCGACGCGCTGAACGCCGAGCGCGCGCGGATCGAGGCCGAGAAGGTCGCCGCCGCCGAGGCGCTCGCTGTCGAAAAGGCTGCCGAGGAAGCCAAGGAAAAGGCCGCGCAGGCCGAGAACGCCGCGGCGGAATAGGCCGTCGTCCAACACGGGTCATCGAAAGGCGCGGCTCGCTTCCGCGCCTTTTTTGTTTCCGCCCGCGGCTATCTGCCATGTTTTCCACGATCGTTTAAGGGTTCGGTGGTAGGGTTCCCCTGTAAAGAACGGAGGCAGGTGGGACATGCCCGGAACGATACGCATGACGCCGGAAAAGCGCCGGGCGCTGGATCTCGTCTATTCCGCCCGGACGCCAGGTGAGCTCAGCGACGCCTATTCTGCCTGGGCGAACGAATACGACCGCGAGACGGCGGTACTCGGCTATGGGCTGCCCTTCCTGATCGGCGCCTGGGTGGCGCGCTATGTGACGCGCGGAAATGGGCCGATCCTCGACGCCGGCTGCGGCACAGGCCTTTCAGGGCCCTATCTCAAGGCGCTCGGCTACGATCATATCGAAGGGCTCGACATGTCGGCCGACATGCTGAGGATCGCTGCGGCCCGCAACGTCTACGAAGCGTTGAAAGAAGCCGGGCTCGGCGGTCGATTGCCCTGGGCGGACGGGCATTTCAGCGCCTTCCTGTCGACCGGG
The DNA here is from genome assembly GCF_031656215.1 of Mesorhizobium koreense. Classification (NCBI taxonomy): domain Bacteria; kingdom Pseudomonadati; phylum Pseudomonadota; class Alphaproteobacteria; order Hyphomicrobiales; family Phyllobacteriaceae; genus Mesorhizobium; species Mesorhizobium koreense. Next base: position 1,490,165 of record NZ_CP134228.1, read on the forward strand.
GTATTCACCGAAGGCCATGCGCCGGCCTCCAGCCTGGAAGAGCTCACCCGCATCACGAGGAAGGGCGGCCACGCCATCTTCACCGTGCGCGACACGGTGCTGGAAACGGGCGGCTTCCGCGCCATGTTCGACCGTCTGGAGAAGGCGCGCCGCTGGCGCCCGATCGAGGAAAGCCCGCCCTTCCGCGCCTTCACCGTCGGCGAGCCCGAAGTGCAGGTGCAGGCCTTCGTATTCGAGGTGCTGTAGAAGGTCGCTCAAACCCGCCAGTCTGGGACAGCATGCGCGGCCGCGTGAACTGATGCGGCGCGAAACCTCTTCGGCTATAAATCCCGAACGACCTTGAGTCGTGCCCGGCCGGCTGGCTAAGCGGCGATATCGGAGGAGCCTTCCGTCATGCAGATCCTGCCTCGCTTTCGTTCAATCGCCATCGCGCTTATGGCTCTTGCCAGCCTGGGTTTTGTTTCCGCCGCCCACGCCGACAGCGGCACCATCCGCTTCGCGGTCTACAAGGCCGGCTTCTTCGTTGGTGGTAGCGGCGGCGAGGGCACGTTGACTTTCCGCGGCCGCAAGTATCGCGTCTCGATCGGCGGCGTTTCGGCCGGCCTCGTCTTCGGAGCGTCGAAGACCTATTACCGCGGCACCGTTCGCCATATCCGCCGCGCCAGCGATGTCACCGGCATCTATGGCGCAGCCGGCGGCGGCGGCGCGATCGGCAGGGGTGCTCAGGCGATCGTCATGCAGAACGAAAAAGGCGCCGTCCTGGAACTCACCGGCGACCAAAGGGGCCTGCAGATCAACGCCGATCTGAGCGGGCTGAGCATCACGGTGAAGTAAGGGCGGCGGCCGATCCGTCTCGTCATCCTCGGTGGTTACCCCCACCAAGTTCGCCCAACGGTTCGGCTTCGCTTCGGAGACCAGCCGCGCAAGCGGCGTTCGGGCGTGAGCGAAAACAGACCCCCTCCCTTTCAATTGCCCAAAAGGGAAAAGGTTGGTATGAGCCGGAGCATGGAAGAGCTTTTCGGCGATCCGGCTTATAAGGGCTTCGTTCTGCAGGACCATAAGCGCCTGCCGAGCCGCTTTGCCGCGCGGATTTCCGGTGCGCTTACGACGCGCCTAGCCTGAGATCGACTACCGCGAGCGGCCGGCACGACAGCCGGATCGGCCAGATCTTCCACTCAGTTACGGAATAGGACCATGAGCGCAGCGCGCACCCTCTACGACAAGATATTCGAAGACCATGTGGTCGACCGTCAGGACGACGGCACCTGCCTGCTCTATATCGATCGCCACCTCGTGCATGAGGTGACCAGCCCGCAGGCCTTCGAGGGGCTGAGGATGGGCGGCCGCAAGGTGCGCCATCCCGAGAAGACGCTCGCCGTCGTCGACCATAACGTCTCTACCTCGCCCGACCGCAAGAACGGCATCAAGAACGAGGAAAGCCGTATCCAGGTCGAGGCGCTGGCGAAGAACGCCAGGGATTTCGGCATCGAATATTTCAACGAGGTCGACCGGCGCCAGGGCATCGTCCACATCATCGGCCCCGAACAGGGCTTCACGCTGCCGGGCATGACGATCGTCTGCGGCGACAGCCACACCTCCACCCACGGAGCTTTCGGCGCGCTCGCGCATGGCATCGGCACGTCGGAGGTCGAGCATGTACTCGCCACGCAGACTCTGATCCAGAAGAAGGCGAAGAACATGCTCGTCCAGGTGGACGGCCAGCTTCCGCCCGGCGTCACCGCCAAGGACATCATCCTCTCGATCATCGGCGAGATCGGCACGGCAGGCGGCACCGGCTATGTCATCGAATATGCCGGCGAGGCGATCCGTTCGCTCTCCATGGAAGGGCGCATGACGGTCTGCAACATGTCGATCGAAGGCGGCGCGCGCGCTGGCCTGATCGCGCCCGACGAGACGACGTTCGCCTATGTGAAGGACAAGCCGCGCGCGCCGAAGGGCGCGGCCTGGGACCAGGCGCTCGCCTATTGGAAGACGCTTCGCTCGGACGAGGGCGCGCATTTCGACCGCGTGGTGAAGCTCGACGGCGCCAACCTGCCGCCGATCGTCACCTGGGGTTCCTCGCCGGAGGACGTCGCCTCCGTCACCGGTTTCGTGCCGGACCCCGATACGATCGAGGACGAGAACAAGCGCGCCTCGAAGAAGCGGGCGCTCGAATATATGGGGCTGACGGCAGGCACGAAGATCACCGACATCGCGCTCGATCGCGTCTTCATCGGTTCGTGCACGAACGGCCGCATAGAGGATCTGCGGCAGGTGGCGAAGGTGGTGGAGGGCCGCAAGGTCGCAAGCCGCGTCAACGCCATGATCGTGCCGGGCTCGGGGCTGGTGAAGGAACAGGCGGAGGCCGAAGGGCTCGACAGTATCTTCCGCGCCGCCGGCTTCGACTGGCGCGAACCGGGCTGCTCGATGTGCCTCGCCATGAACGAGGACCGGCTACGGCCGGAGGAGCGTTGCGCCTCGACCTCGAACCGGAATTTCGAGGGCAGGCAGGGTTACCGCGGCCGCACGCACCTCGTGTCACCGGCCATGGCGGCCGCGGCGGCGATCGCCGGGCATTTCGTCGATATCAGGGAGTGGCGATAAGTCGCTTCCTGCCGCCGCGAATGGCGTGGCGGGACTACCCCCACCTTTAATCCCTCCCCACAAGGGGGGAGGGAAACGCCGTCACCACCTTCCGTGCTGAAATTGGCTCCTTCTGGTGCTGCTACAAGGTCCCCCTTATGGGAAGGGGTTAGGGGTGGGGGTAACCGGCCAGGTGAGCCCATGCAATTTTTACATGCGACGCCCTTGCTATCCCTCCACTTCCTCCCTCAGCATTTCGAGTTCCAGCCATTCGTCCTCCATGGCGGCGAGTTCGGCGCGTGCCTTGTCGAGTAAGGCGGTAGCATCGGCGAACGCGTTCGGATCACGGCGGTAGAGACCGGGATCGGCGAGTTGCTGCTCGACGACGCCGATCCGGGCGACAGCTTCCTCCATGCGCTTCGGCAGCGTTTCCAACGCGAATTTCTGCTTGTAGGAAAGTTTTCTTGCGGGCTGCCGGGGCTGGCCCCTCGGCTCCGCGACGGACTTAGCCGCCGGCGCGGTGCGCGCCGCCGCCCGGCGATCGTCGAGCTTCCTGCCGCCGCGCTGCGCCAGCATGTCGGTGTAGCCGCCGGCATATTCGGTCCAGGTGCCGTCGCCGTTCGGTGCGACGGTGCTGGTCACCGTGCGGTCGAGGAAATCGCGGTCGTGGCTGACCAGGATCACCGTGCCGGCGAAGCTCGCGACAAGCTCCTGCAACAGGTCGAGCGTCTCCATATCGAGGTCGTTGGTCGGCTCGTCCAGCACCAGGAGGTTGGACGGGCGGGAGAGCACCCGAGCGAGGATCAGCCTTGCGCGCTCGCCGCCCGAAAGCTCGCGCACCGGCGTGCGCGCCTGCTCGGCCTTGAACAGAAAATCCTTCATCCAGGAGACGACGTGCTTCTCCTCGCCATTGACGATGACCGTCTCGCCGCGCCCGTCGGTAAGGTAGTGCGCCAGCGTCTCGCGCGGATCGACCGCCTCGCGCTTCTGGTCGAGTGTGGCGATCTCCAGATTGACGCCGAGCCGCACCGTGCCGGTGTCGGGCGCAAGTTCGCCGGTCAGAAGCTTCAGGAGCGTCGTCTTGCCGGCGCCGTTCGCCCCGACGAGGCCGATGCGGTCGCCGCGGTTGATGCGGGTGGAGAAGCTGCGGACGATCGGCCGCTCGCCGTAGGATTTGGCGATATCCTTCGCCTCGATAACCAACTTGCCGGATTCGGCGGCGTCGCTGGCCGCCATGTTGGCGAGGCCCTCGGCGCGGCGGTGCGTGCGAAAATCCTGCCGCATGGCCTGCAATTCGCCGAGCCGGCGCATGTTGCGCTTGCGCCTCGCGGTCACGCCGTAACGCAGCCAGTGTTCCTCGCGCACGATCTGGCGGCCAAGTTTGTGCTGCTCGCGCTCCTCCTCCTCGAGCACCTGGTCGCGCCATTCCTCGAAATGCGCGAACCCCTTGTCGAGGCGAAGCGTGCGGCCACGGTCGAGCCACACCGTGGCGCGGCTGACGCGTTCCAGAAAACGGCGGTCGTGCGAGATGAGCACGATGGCCGAAGGCGAGCGGGCAAGCTCTTCCTCCAGCCACTCGATGGTGGAGAGATCGAGATGGTTGGTCGGTTCGTCGAGGAGCAGGATGTCGGGCCGGGGCGCCAGCACGCGCGCCAGCGAGGCACGCCGGGCTTCGCCACCCGAAAGGCTCGACGGATGTTCCTCGCCGGTTAGCCCCAGATGATCGAGCAGGTAGGTGACGCGGTGCGGATCGTCGGCGGGGCCGAGACCGGCCTCGACATAGGCGCGTACCGTGTCGAAGCCTTCCATGTCCGGCGTCTGCGGCAGGTAGCGTATGGTCGCCGACGGCTGGCGGAAGACCTCCCCGTCCTGGGGCTCGATGAAGCCGGCGGCGATCTTCAGCAGTGTCGATTTGCCGGAGCCGTTGCGGCCGACGAGCGCGATGCGTTCGCCGGGCATCGCCGAGAGCGAGGCGCCGTCGAGCAGCGGCGTACCGCCGAAGGTCAGCCTTATGCCGTCGAGATGAAGGAGCGGAGGGGCCATGAACTCTTGGGGAGCGAGAGGGCGGTGCGGTCAGGCCGTCATGTGGCTGCCAGAGTGGCGACAAGCAAGGCCCGCCCCTCCCGAAGCCGGACGACAAGCCCGTCCTTGACGACATTGGAGATCGTCAGGGACGAGCCGAACGGTACGACGACATCGTCGAGCGGCCATTTCGCGCCTTCGACCGTCAGCCCGCGAAGCTCGGAGAAGCCGAGGATGCTGAACATCGTCCCTGGGGGATAGTCGTAGCCCGCCCGGGCGTGAGGCAGTACGCTTCCTTCCTGCGCTCCGCTGGTCAAAAGCACGGATACGCCGCGTTCGGCAAGCTGGACGCCGAGCGCCATATGCAGGAAGGCATGATCGGCACGCGGGCCCCCGAAGGCACCGGCCAGCACCAGCGAGGTGGCACCGCGCGAAAGCGCCTCGCCGACGGCGATCTCGCCATCCGTGTGATCCTTATCGGGGGAGTAGACCATGCGCTCGATGCCGTCATAGGCATCCAGCCAATCGGGTTCGGTCGAATCGAAATCGCCCACCCACAATTCCGGAACGATCTTCAGCGGATCGGCATGGAGCAACCCCGAATCCGCCGCGACGACATGGGTGTCCGCGATCTGTCCAAGGAGACGGGGCGTGACGGTCAAATCGCCACCGAGAAGGATGGTGAAACGGCTCATGGCCGCGCCATATCACGCCCTTTGGCGCACAGGAAGCGCCTGGACCCGTATGGCGCCGGCTTGCAACGCATCATCCGCCGCTCTATGTCTCCTGTCGCTCTAACGGGGTGCCGGGACGTGTCATGCGGACCGGCTGAGAGGCCGGCGATCGGCCAACCCGTCGAACCTGATCCGGCTCGTACCGGCGGAGGGATTAGACGCTTCGGTTCCGGCGCCTCCCTCCCCGCATAAAAGGAGAGACCGATGCGCGGAACGATCTCCCTCCTCCTGGCAGCGCTGTTCGCGCCGTTTTCCGCTGGCGCGGCTGTGGCCGAAGGTTCGCTTACGATCTACACCTATGAGAGCTTCACCGCCGACTGGGGGCCGGGTCCGATCGTCCAGAAGGCATTCGAGGCGGAGTGCTCGTGCAACGTCCGCTTTGTTTCCGTCACCGACGGCGTTGCGCTGCTCAACCGGCTAAAGTTAGAAGGCCAATCGACCAAGGCCGATATCGTGCTCGGCCTGGACACCAACCTGACGACCGATGCCAAGGCGACTGGTCTTTTCACGCCGCACGGCGATCTCACGAACGAGGTCGATGTTCCCGGTGGGTGGAGCGACGATATTTTCGTGCCCTATGATTACGGCTATTTCGCCGTGGTCTATGACAGCGAGAAGCTGAAGGATCCGCCGAAGAGCATGGCCGAATTGGTGGACGGCGATCCAAGTGAAAAGATCGCGATCGAGGACCCGCGCACCTCCACCCCCGGACTTGGTCTCGTACTCTGGATCAGGAAAATCTACGGCGACAAGGCCACCGATGCCTGGGCGAAGCTGAAAGGCCGTGTGCTCACAGTCACGCCGGGATGGAGCGAGGCCTACGGACTTCTGACCAAGGGCGAGGCGCCGATGGTGCTTTCCTACACGACCTCGCCCGCCTATCACATGATCGAGGAGAAGACCGACCGGTATAAAGCGGCTTCCTTCGCGGAGGGGCATTACATGCAGATCGAGGTCGCGGGCATGACGAAGAAAGGCGCGGAAAATCCGCTCGCCGGAAAATTCCTCGATTTCATGACCGGCTCGAAATTCCAGGATGCGATTCCGGAGACGAACTGGATGTATCCGGCTGGTCGGACCGACAAGCCGCTCGATCCGGCCTTCGGCCAGCTGGTCAAACCGGCGAAATCCCTGATCTATTCAAGCGACGAAGTTGCCAAGAACCGCAAGGCCTGGGTCGACGAATGGCTCTCGGTGATGAGCAGATAGGCGTGGCTCCACTGGACGGTCGAGTAGCCGCCGGCGCAGTGGCGCTGGCGGCGGTGGCGCTTGTCGCCGGCGGTGCGCTTGCCGGGCTCGTCTTTCAGGCGGGCAGCGATTGGAGCGGCGCGTTCGCGGCTTTCGACCTCTATCTTTTGCGCGTGGCGCGGTTCACGCTTTTCCAGGCTGTGCTCTCGACTGTGCTCTCGGTGGCGCCGGCGGTGGTCGTGGCCCGGGCCTTTTCCAGACATCCGAAGTTTCCGGGCCGTGCGCTGATGCTCAGGCTGTTCGCCGTGCCGCTGGCATTGCCGGCGATCGTCGCGGCGCTCGGCGTGCTGGCCCTTTATGGCAGGGCGGGTATCTTCTCCGGCGCGCTTGCGAAGCTCGCCGGCGGCGACTGGTCGGGCGTCTACGGGCTCTCCGGCATCCTGATCGCACACGTCTTCTTCAACCTGCCGCTGGCGACAAGGCTTTTTTTGCAGGCGCTCGACACAGTACCGGACGATCAATGGCGGCTTGCCGCGCAACTCGGCATGGGCGCGCGCCCGGCCTTCCGTTTCCTCGAATGGCCGGCGATGCGGGCGAGCCTGCCGGGCATCGCCGGGCTCGTCTTCATGCTCTGCGTAACCTCCTTCACCATTGTCCTGATGCTCGGCGGCGGGCCGCGCGCGACGACGCTGGAGGTCGCGATCTATCAGGCGCTGCGCTTCGATTTTGATCCGGCGCGGGCGGTGGCGCTGACGGTGATGCAGATCGTCTTGGCGCTGGTGATCTTCATCGCCATCACGCGCCTTGGCGGAAATTATACGGCGATGGCGAACCTGTCGGTGACGAGGCGCCGCTACGCAATGGACGGGAAAGGGGAGAAGTCTTTCGACCTGCTCGTTATCGCCGTCGCCACCCTTTTCGTGGCGGGTCCGATGGCGGCTGTCGTGATCGCCGGCCTTGGCGCAGATCTCGGCAGGCTTGCGGCGGATGAGGCGGTGCGGTGTGCCTGTTTCACCAGTCTCGCTCTCGCGGCACCGGCGGCGTTCCTTTCCGCCGGCCTGTCGCTGGCGCTGGTCGCCTGCCGCCGCGCGCTCGAATACGGGCGGAGGCAGCGGCGCGCGTCATGGCTGGAATGGGCGTCCGGCAGCGGTGCGAGTCTTATCCTTGTGCTGCCGCCGACCGTCATCGGCGCCGGATGGTTCATCATCCTGCTTCGTCTCGGCGACGTCTATGCCGCCGCGCCGGCGATGGTGATCGCGGTGAATGCGCTTATGGCGATCCCGTTCGCCGTGCGCGTCGTGCAGCCCGCCTATGACGCGGCGAGCGCGCGTAACGAAAGGCTCTGCGGCGCGCTCGGCATTGCCGGCTGGAACCGTTTGCGCCTGATCGACGGGCCGGTACTCAGCCGCCCACTCGGTACCGCGTTCGCCTTCGCCATGGCGCTGTCGCTCGGCGATCTCGGCGTCATCGCGCTCTTCGGCAGCGACCGTGTCCAGACGCTGCCCTACCTCCTGATGCAGCGCATGGGCAGCTACCGCACGGAGGATGCGGCGGGCATAGCGCTTCTGCTCGGCGCTCTTTGCCTCGGGCTGATGATGATTTCCGATCGTCTTGGAAGGAATGCGGCATGACCGGGCGCGGCGGCCTCGAAATCGCTCTGGACAAAATCGCGTTCCGCTACGCGGAGATGGAGATGGGCTTCGACCTTTCCTTTCCGGCCGCGTCGGTCACGGCGATCATGGGGCCGAGCGGGGCGGGAAAATCGACGCTGCTCGATCTCGTCGCCGGCTTCGAGATGCCCGCCGGCGGCCGTATCCTGATCGGCGACGAAGATGTGACGAGGTTGCCGCCGTCCGCCCGTCCTGTCTCCATGGTCTTCCAGGAAAACAATCTGTTCTCGCATCTCGACGTCGCGGCGAATGTCGGCCTCGGGCGATCTCCGTCGTTGAAGCTTTCCGATGAGGATCGCACGGCGGTGGCGGATGCGCTCGTCCGCACCGGGCTCTCCGGCAAGGAAAGGCGGCTGCCGTCCGAACTTTCCGGAGGCGAGCGCCAGCGTGTGGCGCTGGCGCGCGTTCTCGTGCGGGACCGTCCCGTGCTCCTACTCGACGAGCCTTTCGCTTCTCTCGATGCTTCGCTTCGCCGGGAAATGACCGGGCTGGTGGGTGAACTCCATTCCCGTACCCATATGACGATCCTGATGGTCACTCATGACGCGGAGGATGCGAGGCGGATCGGGGATCGGGTTCTGCGGATCGAGGACGGCCATGTCGCCGCTTTCGGCAGGGTGGAAGACATGCCGCGCGGCGGCGCTTTTCCGGACCGGCCAACAAATGGAAAAGATGGCGAGAAATATGGTTCGGTTGCCCGCAAGTCGTCATAATTGGCAAGCAAATGCGCGTCCCGACCAAATGCCGCTTTGCCATGGCGGCGGCGACGCGTAACAGTGTTCCCCGATTCCGGCGAATTATCGATTTTCCCTGGAAGGAAGTTGTTCTGGATAGCCGCGCCACAAGAACCGAGGCCGCGAGGCAAAAAAGGAGAATCCCGATCGGGAAGGCCGGGGCGACACTTGCGCTCGCGCTTTTGCTTTCGGCCTGCCAGAGCCTCAATGGTGGCATGTACGACGATGCACTGAAGCCGTCATCGGATCCGGTCACAGCCGCCAACGTGACGCGCGACAACAAGCTGGTGCAGCTTGCGCGCCAGCAGCATCCACGCATTCTCCACACCTATGGCGGTGAGTATTCAAATCCGAAGCTGGAGCGGATGGTCGCCAAGGTCGTCGGCCGCCTGACGCTGGTCTCGGACAATCCGAGCCAGATCTACCGCATCACCATCCTCAATTCGCCGAGCGTCAACGCTTTCGCGCTGCCGGGCGGCTATCTCTACATCACGCGCGGGCTGCTGGCTCTGGCCAGCGATTCGGCGGAACTGGCCGCCGTCATCGCCCACGAGATGGGCCATGTGACGGCCAATCACGGCCTGCAGCGCCAGCAACTTGAAGCGGAGGAGGCGCTGACCTCGAATGTCGTCGCCGACCTGCTCGGGAATGACAGGGAGGCCAAGACCGCGCTCATCCGCGGCAAGCTCAAGCTGGCACAGTTTTCGCGCAACCAGGAACTGGCGGCGGATGCGATCGGTATCAATTCGGTCGGCAAGGCCGGGTTCGACCCTTATGCCGCGGCACGTTTCCTGCGCGCCATGCAGGCCTATACCGATTTCCGCAGCGTCTCGGGCGCCAATGACACCAGCCTCGATTTCCTTGCTACGCATCCCAATACGCCGCAACGTGTCGCGCTGGCGGTCGAGAAGGCAAGGGCTTTCGGCCCGCCGGGAACGGGAGAGCGTGACCGCGACGCTTACCTGAACGGCATCGACGGCATGCTGTTCGGCGACAAGCCGGACGAAGGCTATGTTCGCGGCAATACTTTCCTGCACCCGAAGCTCGGCATCACCTTCACCGTGCCGCAGGGCTTCGTGATCGACAATTCGGCCCAGGCGGTGACGGCGGCGGGACCAGGAGATATAGCGATCCGCTTCGACGGCGTATCGGTCAACCGGAACACGCGTCTCGATGACTATATCCGCAGCGGCTGGGTGACGGGGCTCGATCCATCCTCGGTCCATCCGGCGACGATCAATGGGAACGAGGCGGCCATCGCACGCGCCGCGTCGGAGGGTTGGCAGTTCGACGTGACGGTGATCCGCGCCGGCGGCCAGGTCTATCGGCTCTTGACGGCCGCGCCGCTCGCCAGCCACGACCTCGAAAAGGTGGCGCGAGGGGTCTCGGGAAGCTTCCGCCTGCTGACACCGGCGGAGAAGGATGCGCTCAAGCCGCTGAAGATAGCGATCGCCACGGTGGAGGCCGGGCAGAATATCGCAAGCATGGCGGCGATGATGCGCGGCGTGGACCGGAAACTCGAGCTTTTCCGCGTGCTGAACGGAATGGGCCCCGGCGCCGACGTCTCCGTCGGCGACAAGGTCAAGATCGTCACCGACAAATAGGCCGGTTGAACATCTTCACAGTGAAGCGAGTTCGGGGTTTTCCCTGACAAGTGCGGTGCGGAGCTTTTCCAGGGCGCGGTTTTCGATCTGGCGTACACGCTCCTTGGAGATGCCGAGGCGTTCGCCGAGGGCCTCGAGCGTCGCGCCTTCCTCACGCAGGCGGCGCTCGCGGATGATCCTCAATTCGCGCTCGTTGAGCGCACCGAGCGCGGTGTTGAGCCAGCCCGAGCGGCGCTCGAGATCGATGGTTTCGCCGACGACCTCGTCGGGAAGCGGCGCGTCCGAAACGAGGAAGTCCTGCCGGTCGGAAGTGTTGCCGCCTTCATCTGCCAGCGGCGCGTTGAGCGAGGCGTCGGGGCCGGACAGGCGCGAATCCATCATGGCGACGTCCGCCACGGGGACGCCGAGCGCGGCGGCGATTTCCCTGTATACCTCGGCGCTGGAAAGCGTCTCCGACCCCTGGGCGAGGCGCGCCCTCAGGCGGCGCAGATTGAAAAAAAGCGCCTTCTGGGCGGAGCTCGTGCCGCCACGGACGATCGACCAGTTGCGCAGGATATAGTCCTGGATCGAGGCGCGGATCCACCACGTCGCATAGGTGGAGAAGCGCACGTCGCGCTCCGGTTCGAAACGCGCAGCGGCTTCGAGCAGGCCGACATGCCCTTCCTGGATGAGATCGCTCATCGACAGGCCGAAATGGCGGAATTTGGATGCCATGGAGATGACCAGCCGCATGTGCGCGGTGGTGATGCGGTGGAGCGCTTCCTGGTCGTGCTCCTCCTTCCAGCGTACGGCAAGATCGTGCTCCTCGCCCCGCTCGAGGTAAGGAGCCCGCATTGCTGCCTGGATCATGCTTCGCCTGGCCGAGTCTTCGTTCATCGCGCGCTCCTTGACCTTGTCGTCGCGCGCCATAGGTACATCGACAAGCCGGCAAGAGTGGCCGGTGTTCCCTGCGGTGATACGCCGGCGCGCGAGCGCGTCACCGGGCAAGGGACAGTGGACCCAACGCGCCGGCGCGCGAGTCGTTCCATTACAAAAAGTTTATGATGGTCGAGAGCGCGGTACCCCTGCGCACGACAAAGGTGTGAGGGCGCTTCCGGGGCAACAAAAACCCGGCGCTTGGCCGGGTTTTTCGTTCTATCAAGTCTATTCGGCCGAGCTTGGCCGGAAGCGGATCAGGCCGCTTCCTCCTGCTCGGTTTCCTCGTTATCGGCCTTGGCGCCGCGGCGCGGGCCCTTGTTGAGGTTGACCTCGATGAGGCGGACGGCCTCGGTCTCCGACATGCGGTTCACGGCCGCGATCTCGCGGGCCATGCGGTCGAGCGCCGCCTCGTAGAGCTGCCGCTCGGAATAGGACTGCTCCGGCTGGTTCTCGGCACGGTAGAGGTCGCGCACGACCTCCGAGATCGAGATCAGATCGCCCGAATTGATCTTCGCATCGTATTCCTGGGCCCGGCGCGACCACATGGTGCGCTTGACGCGCGCCCGGCCCTGAACGACCTTCAGCGCGCGGTCGACATAGTCGGTTTCGGACAGCTTGCGCATGCCGATGGAGGTCGCCTTCGCGACCGGCACCTTGAGCCGCATCTTGTCCTTCTGGAAATCGATCACGAAAAGCTCCAGCTTGTGCCCGGCAACCTCCTGCTCGTCGATCGACGAAATCTGGCCGACGCCGTGCGCCGGATAGACGATGTATTCGCCGGTCTTGAAACCATGACGCTGCGCGGATTTCTTCTGCTGGGTTGCCATACGCCTGCTACTCCTGTCCTGCGGCCGGCTGCCTGGGCCGTTCCGGATTATCGCGATGTTGTCGGAGAGGGCGGGGTCGTTTGGCCACGGACCAGCCGATGACCAAATACAGCATGGAATAACCGGCCCAGATTGCCCTGACCCGGATATCGTCATTCATCTGTCGATGATTGCTGCGGCTTCGCCTTGGATCAACATCGCAACCGGGCGGCACCCGGCATCTTTTCTCATATGTAACATAAAAATGTGAAAGAATCAACAATTTGCCGCAAGCGCGAAGCGAATGCAGTGCGGAATGTATACAAATTTAGACGAAAGTAGCGGAAAAGCCGGCTAACCGGCAAGGACTGCGCGCGGTCAGTCACCTTCGCCCGGCTCGGAGGAGAAATACTTCTCGAATTTGCCTTCCATGCCGTCGAATTCCTTGGCGTCGGAAGGCGGCTCTTTCTTGGCCGTGATGTTCGGCCATTTGTCGGCATATTCACTGTTCACTTCGAGCCATTTCTCCAGGCCCGGCTCCGTATCCGGCTTGATGGCGTCGGCGGGGCATTCGGGCTCGCACACGCCGCAATCGATGCATTCGTCGGGATGGATGACCAGCATGTTATCGCCTTCGTAGAAGCAATCGACCGGACAGACTTCCACGCAGTCCATGTATTTGCACTTGATGCAATTGTCGGTGACGACATAGGTCATCTGGCGGCTCCGGCCTCCGATGTCAGGCGTTTTCGCCGGTGAGGTATCCGCTTTGACGGGCGCTTGCAAGGGCGGCTTTTTTGTGCCGTGGGCTGCCGTCGGAACTGCCGATCCTAGCCGGAGTCTCCATTCAGGCGGTCGATCGCGCGGCGCTCCTTCTTGGTCGGCCTGCCGGCGCCGGGCTCGCGGGCAGGCGAAGCGGCAGGCGCTTGTTCCGCCGGAGGCGTGAGGTCCTCATAGAGCGTTCGCGCCTCGGTGGCCGGGCCACGCCTGACGCCAGATGAGAGAATCCTGTAGACCAGAACCTTCCGGTCGAGCGTGATCGTGAGGACGTCGCCGGGCTTCACCGGATACGATGTCTGCTCCACCTTCTCGCGATTGACGCGAATACGGCCGGCGAGGACGAGCTTCGCGGCAAGAGAGCGCGATTTCGCCACGCGGGCGAAGAACAGCCATTTGTCGATGCGCTGGCGTTCCCCGATGGCCATCAGACGGATGCGTGCACCCTATTTCTTCAACTGGTCGCGGAGCGCGGCGAGCTTGGCGAAGGGCGAGTCCGGATCGAAGCGGGCGGGCCGCTCTTCGCGCGGCTTCTGGAAAGCGGGCTTGCCATTGCCGTTGCGGGCCTCTCCAGGCGCTCCCTTGCGATGGCGGTTGCGGCCCTTGCCGTCGCCATCGGGCCGGCCGGGCTTTTCCTGCTGCCCCGCGCGGCGGTGGCCGGCATCGCGTTCGTCGCGACGGACGTTGGCATTCGCCCCACCGCCCTGATGCCTGCCCTTGCCATGACCCCGCTGATGTTCGTGTCGCGGGCCGCGCTCGAACCGCGCCGGCCGCCACAGAAGGATCGGCTTCGGCGCCTCGGCCTCCACGCCCTCTTCAGTCGCGGCGGGCTCCGTCGCGGCGGCAATGGTTGGCGCGCCTTCTTCGCTCGGGCGAATGTCGTCTCCAGCCTTTTCGGTAGCCGGTGCTGCCGCCTCGGAGGCGTCGTTCGCCTCGGCTTGCGCCGGGGCCTCCTCGGGTTCGGGAGAGGCAGGGGCATCGACGCCTTGCGCGCCCGTTTCGTCGGTCACCGGTTGCGCGGCCTCGCCGGTGTGCGGTGGGGCGGCTTCCACCACTTGCTGGCTTTCGGTGGGCTCGGCGCCGGTAACCGGCTCGGCTTCGGCGGTAGGGCTGGAGGCTGCCGCTTCGCTACTCCCGGACGTCTCCGGCTGGGTTCCTTCCATCGCGACTTGCACTTCCGCTTCAACAACGGGTGCAGTCGACTGCGCGGCTTCGGCTGCCGCTTTTGCCGCTGCCGCGGCTTCCGCTGCCTCTTGAGCTGCGCAGTCGAGTGCTTCCAGCCGCGCCGTCACCTCGGCAGCAGGCTTCGCCTCGGCGCGATAGCCGAGGCCCTTCAGAATTTCCTCCATGTCCTCGGCCTTGGCGCCGAGGATCGACATCATTGCCGGCGTGACGGTGAAGGCGTTGCCGTCGAAGGCGCCCTCCGGCCGCACGCCGGTTCCGGCCTTCCAGGCAAGTGCGGGACGGATAAGGTCGGCAAGACGTTCGAGGATATCGACGCGCACGGCCCGTCGGCCGAGCACGCGGAAGCCGGCCAGCCGGTAGAATGCCGGATCGAATGCCGGATCGGTAACGACCGAGGTGCGGCCGGCGGCGAGCAGCTGCACGACATCGCCGAAGCCCGGCCTGTCCTTGGCGTCGTTCTTCAAGGCCCAGAGCAGGGTCAGGAGGCCGGCGGGACCCGGCTTGACCAGTGCCGGCACGAAGATGTGGTAGGCGCCGAAACGAACGCCGAGACGGCGCAGTGCAGCGCGCGCGTCCTGGTCGAGCGCCTTCACGTCGGCAGCGACGTCGCGACGGTTCAGGAGGCCGAAATTCTCGACAAGGCGGAAGGCGATGCCGCGCGCCATGCCGGAAAGCTGCTCGGCGGTGGAAAGATCGTTCAGCGGCTTCAGCAGGCTCTCGACCTGATAGTTGACGAAGCGCTCGGCACGGGCGGCGACCTTATCGCGTGCGGGGCCGGTGAGCTGCTCGTCGGCCAGCAGGATGACGCGCGGCTTCAACGCGTCGTCGCTGGCAGTCAGCGTTGCCACCGGCGCGCCGATCCAGCGCACGGTGCCATCCGAGGCCAGCGCCAGGTCGCCATTGGCGCAGGCGGAAAAGCGCTCGGCGCGTTCCTCGAATTCCTGGGCCAACGCTTTCTGCGCCGCGGCCTTGACTGCCTTCGCGTCCTCGCCCTCGGCGCTCTGATCGGCCGTGAAGCGAAAACCCTGCAATTCGCCGACATGGTGGCCTTCCACCAGGACGGCGCCCGACGAACCTATCTCTGCTTCCGGCATGCTGTTTTCCCGCAGGCGCTTCATGAGGACGGAAGTCCTGCGGTCTACGAAGCGTTTCGTCAATCGCTCATGCAGCGCATCGGACAGGCGATCCTCGATCTCGCGCGTTTTCTCCTGCCAGTGTGTCGGATCAGCAAGCCAGCCCGGACGGTTGGACACGAAGGTCCAGGTCCTGATCTGGGCGATGCGGGCGGAAAGCGTATCGATATCGCCTTCGGTCGAGGAGGAGCGCTCGACCTGATTGGCGAGATAGTCTTCGTCCACCTGGCCCTTGCGCACGAGGTCGAGATAGATCGAGGCGATCAGGTCGGCGTGCTGTGCGGGAGCGATCTTTCGATAGTCGGGAAGGGCGCAGGCATCCCACAGCGTCGTGACGCGCTCGCGGGAGGCGGCGAGGTCACGGATGCCGGGCTCCTTCGACAGATGCTCCAGCGCGCGCTGGTCCACCGCCGGCAGCGCCTTGGTCAGGCCTTCGAAGCCGGGCGTCGTCTCGATCGAGCGCTTCAGCGCGTCGAGACTGGAGAAATCGAAGGAGGCGGTGCGCCATTGCAGCACCTTCACGGGCTCGAAATCGTGGCCCTCGATCTTCTCGATGAGGTCGTCGGCGAGCGGATCGACCTGACCGGTGACGCCGAAGGTGCCGTCGCGAAGATGCCGGCCGGCGCGCCCGGCGATCTGGCCGAGTTCGGCCGCCGTCAGGTCGCGATACTGGAAGCCGTCGAACTTGCGGTTCTGGGCGAAGGCGACATGGTCGACGTCGAGGTTGAGGCCCATGCCGATGGCGTCGGTGGCGACGAGATAATCGACGTCGCCGGACTGGTAGAGCGCCACCTGCGCGTTGCGCGTGCGCGGGCTGAGCGCGCCCATGACCACGGCCACGCCGCCGCGCTGGCGGCGGATCAATTCACCGATCGCATAGACCTCGTCCGCCGAGAAGGCGACGATCGCGGAGCGGCGCGGCAGCCGCGTGATCTTCTTCTGGCCGGCATAGGCGAGGTGCGACATGCGCGGCCGCGTGACGGTGGAGACGCCCTTCAAGAGCCGCTCGAGAATGCCGCGCATGGTGGCGGCGCCGAGCAGCAGCGTTTCCTGCCGGCCGCGCAGATTGAGGATGCGGTCGGTGAAGATGTGGCCGCGTTCGAGGTCACCGGCAAGCTGGACCTCGTCGATCGCGACGAAGGCCGCATCCGTCTCGCGCGGCATCGCCTCTACCGTGCAGACGGAGAAGCGCGCGCCGGGCGGCATGATCTTCTCCTCACCCGTGTGCAGCGCGACGTTGGCGGCACCAACCTTTTCGACCACGCGCCCATAGACCTCGCGCGCGAGCAGGCGGAGCGGCAGCCCGATCACTCCGCTCTCATGCGCCACCATCCTCTCGATGGCGAGATGCGTCTTGCCGGTATTGGTCGGGCCAAGTATGGCGGTCACGTCGCGCCCCGAGGGCACGGACTGGATGTCAGGCATGGTCTGGAGATTCATCTCGACTTTGAAAGCTCTGGGAAATGGCCTTCCCCTGGCAGCGCCTTCGCTGCGGAAGTTGCAATGCTATCCCCGGTGGAAGGCCTTCCGGGCATGCTATCCACATATAGGAAATCGCCGCCGGTGCAAAACGGCAAACGCGCGAATTAACGACTGGAACGAGTCTGGAACGAATCGGCGACGAATCAGTGACTCACGTCAATTCGGTGTTTGTTCACCCCTATATCTAGCGTGGCGGGGGCCTTTAACGGGCATATGCTGAATCGGCGGGTTTTGAACTCCGGGCCGACTCCGCTGCAAAGGTTAACGGCGCGGATTCGCGCTGTCTTCCGCACGGGCTCTTTCGGGCCAAGTGCAAGAATTTCTTCATGAAAATTGACGAATTCCTACCGCAGCACATGCCCGAGGGCGAAATCGCGTTAACGAACGGGCCATAGGCGGAACAAAGCGGCGACGAATCACTGATGGCGACATGTTTCTGTTATGTTCACGGCTAGATGTTGTGTCTTCCACCGCCAGCCCACCAATCATCCACAGGATATTCACAGGCTTGTCCACACGCGCGCGCAAGCCGTTAACCTTTGCGTGTCGTGGCGGGACAGGTCGGCTGGCGAGATTGAATGGCGGAAAGGTTCGGCACATCGGCGCAGACCGATCACGTCTGACTCGACCCCCACTCCGATTTGCTTCGCAAACCACCTCTCCCCCGACCGACGGGGGAGGGGAAGCGCCGGCCGCAAGGCTTGGTCTCCTTTCCTCGCCCCCACGAAGGTGGGGGAGAGGTGGCGCGCGAAGCGCGACGGAATGGGGGGATTCGGCCTATCCCAAGGCCCTATCCCTCGATCCGGGCTTGCCTTCAGGCGGCGGTCATGCGGTCAGCAGAAATACTGCCCGCCATTGGCCGTGATGGTGGATCCGGTGATGAAGCCTGCCTCGTCGGAGGCGAGGAAGACCACGCAGCGCGCGATCTCGGCCGCTTCGCCCAGCCGGCCGGCCGGGATCTGCGCGATGATGGATTCGCGCACCTTCTCGGGCACCGCCATGACCATGTCGGTAGCGATGTAGCCGGGACAGATGGCGTTGACGGTGATGCCCGCGCGAGCGCCCTCCTGGGCCAGGGCTTTGGTGAAACCGAGGTCGCCGGCCTTGGAGGCCGAGTAGTTGGCCTGGGCGAACTGGCCTTTCTGGCCGTTGATCGAGGAAATGGTGATGACACGGCCGAACTTGCGCTCGCGCATGCCGTTCCACACCGGATGCGTCATGTTGAAGACGCCGTTCAGGTTGGTGCCGATCACCTCGTTCCACTGCTCGCGCGTCATCTTGTGGAAGGGCGCATCGCGGGTGATGCCGGCATTGTTGACGAGCACGTCGACCGGGCCGAGATCGGCCTCGACCTTGCCGATGCCCGCCGCGCAGGCGTCGTAGTCGGCGACCGACCATTTATAGACCGGGATGCCGGTCTCGGATTTGAATTTCTGGGCCGCCTCGTCATTGCCGGCATAGTTGGCGGCGACTTTATAGCCGGCGTCTTTCAGTGCGAGGGCGATCGCCGCGCCGATGCCGCGCGAGCCACCGGTGACGAGTGCTGTCCTTGCCATTTGGTTCCTCCTCCCTGGTTCAGGGCAGTAAGGCATTAGGACAATCAGGCGGTATGTAGTCCGCTCTTTTTATTGCCCTACCTGCCTATTGCCCTACTGCCTTAGTTCATCGCTTCCACGCACATGGCCACGCCCATGCCGCCGCCGATGCAAAGCGTGGCGAGGCCCTTCTTGGCGCCGCGACGGCGCATTTCGAAGACGAGCGTGTTGAAGATGCGCGCGCCCGACGCGCCGATCGGGTGACCGATGGCGATGGCGCCGCCGTTGACGTTGACGATGTCGGTGTTCCAGCCGAGGTCCTTGTTGACCGCGCAGGCCTGGGCGGCGAAAGCCTCGTTGGCCTCGACCAGATCAAGATCGTCAGCCTTCCATCCGGCCTTCTCCAACGCCTTGCGCGAGGAGGGGATGGGGCCGGTGCCCATGATCTTCGGGTCGACGCCGGCGGTCGCCCAGGAAACGATGCGCACGAGCGGGGTGACGCCGCGGCGCTTCGCCTCTTCCTCGCTCATCAGCACGACTGCGGCGGCGCCGTCGTTGATGCCGGAAGCGTTGGCGGCCGTCACCGTGCCTTCCTTGTCGAAGGCGGGGCGCAGCTTTTGCATGGCCTCTATCGTCGCGCCGTGGCGGATATATTCGTCCTGGTCGACGACGATGTCGCCCTTGCGCGATTTCACCGTGACCGGGACGATCTCGTCCTTGAACCTGCCCGCCTTCTGCGCGGCCTCCGCCTTGTTCTGCGAGGCGAGCGCGAACTGGTCCTGGTCGTCGCGGGTGATCTGGAACTGGCGCGCTACGTTCTCGGCCGTGATGCCCATATGGTAGCCGTTGAAGGCGTCCCACAGCCCGTCCTTGATCATGGTGTCGATCATCTTGTAGTCGCCCATCTTCACGCCCTGGCGCAGATGCGCACAATGCGGCGACATGGACATGGATTCCTGACCGCCGGCGACGATGATCTTGGCATCACCGGTGGCGATCTGCTGCATGCCGACCGCGATCGTCCTCAGCCCCGAACCGCAGACCTGGTTCAACACCCAGGCGGTGGTCTCCTTGGGCAGGCCGGCCGCGATCGACGCCTGGCGCGCCGGATTCTGGCCCTCGCCCGCGGTCAGCACCTGGCCGAAGATCACTTCGTCCACTTCGCCCGCCTCGACGCCGGCGCGCTCCAGCGCGCCCTTGATGACGGTCGCGCCCAGTTCATGCGCGAGGATATTGGCGAAAGCGCCGTTGAAGGAACCGACGGGGGTGCGGGCGGCACTCGCGACGACGATGGAGGGGGAAGCACTCATTATTCGTCTCCGGGCAGTTTTTCAGGATTCAATTTATCCGATTGCCGTCGATCTTGCCGTTTCCAACGGCTGAGTCAAACGAGAAACAAGTATGATGGAGGATCGTGAGGGCGCGTCTTCGGGATGGATTTGAGGGCCATGGAGCGGATTTCACGCCGACCTTGCCTTCTGCACTGCACAAAAAGCTTTCTTTCGCGCAGCATTTGCGCATATCCTCTAGCCGGAGGCCATTGTAACTCGACGCTTACCAAGCGTGATCGGCAGGGAGGAGCGGGATGCCCGCAAAGGACGAACCGGTAGTCATCAAGAAATACGCGAACCGGCGGCTCTACAACACGGGCACCAGCACCTATGTGACGCTCGAAGATCTGGCCGAAATGGTGAAACGCGGCGAGGAGTTCGCCGTCCAGGACGCCAAGACCGGTGAGGACATCACCCATCCCGTCCTGACGCAGATCATCTTCGAACTGGAGAACAAGGACGGGCAGAACATGCTGCCCGTTTCCTTCCTGCGCCAGCTCATCTCGTTCTACGGCGACCAGATGCAGATGATCGTGCCGAGCTTCCTCGAGCAGTCGATGGCCGCCTTCGCGAAGGAGCAGGAACGCTTCCGCGAGCAGATGAAGTCGACGCTCGGCCAGTCGCCGATGGACATGATGAAGATGCCTTCGACGATGAAGGCCTTCGAGGAGCAGACGCGGCGGAACGTCGAGATGTTCCAGAATGCCATGCGCATGTTCACACCGTTCCCGGTTACGTCGGGCGCGGCGTCAGGTGGTTCCGAGGCGAAGAAGGAAAAGTCCGACAAGGACAAGGATCTGAAGGAATTAAAAGAGCAGATCGCCGCCATGCAGAAGAAGCTCGATCAGATCGGCGACTAGGTCCTTTCTCCTTACTGTTCCGGGGCTTAAGCTACCATCCCAGCGCAAGCCCGTCCTTGCGCGGATCGGAGCCCCCGACGAGGAATCCCGTCTTCCGGTCGATGACGATCATCTGGCCGCCGCCGAGCGGCAGGGCGACCGGCCGCACGGAATGGCCTCTTGCTCGCAGCGCCTCGCGCGAGGCGGCGTCGATCCCGGCTTCCACCTCAACCGTGCCGTCGGCACCCCAGAACAGGCGTGCGTCGTCGATCGCGGCCTGCGGGTCCATGCCGTGATCGACAAGGTTGGAGAAGACGTGGGCGTGGCCGAGCGGCTGGTAGGCGCCACCCATGACCCCGAAGGAAACCGATGGCATGCCGTCCCTGTAGGCCATGGCCGGGATGATCGTGTGAAGAGGACGCTTGGAAGGGCCGATTTCGTTAGGGTGGCCTTCCTCCAGCGTGAAGCAGGCGCCACGATTTTGCAGCGCGATGCCCGAATGCGGCGTCACCACCTTCGATCCGAAGGCGTGATAGAGGGAGTTGATGAAGGAGACGGCGCGCCGGTCGCGATCGACCACGGTGAGATAGACGGTGTCGGCGTCGGCCGTTTCCGGGAGCGTCACGGCGGGATTGCGATGGGCGCGATCGACTTGTCTCGCCAGGGAACGCGTGAATTGCGGTGAGAGGAGCCGCTCGATCTCGACCGCCTTCAGCGCCGGATCGGCGACGTAGCGGTCACGCACGGCATAGGCGAGCCGGCCGGCTTCGACCTCCATGTGCCAGCGCTCGGGGCTGTCGGGCGGCAGTGAGGCGAAGTCCAGTTCGGAAAGAAGGTTGAGCAGGATCAGCGCGGTCACGCCCTGACCGTTCGGTGGCAGTTCGAAGACTTCGTGGCCGGCATAGCTGGTCGAAATGGGCTTGATCCAGTCCGCCGTCACGGCGGCAAGGTCTTCCTCGGAAAGGAAGCCGCCCTTCGCCTGCACCGTATCCGCGATCTCGTGCGCAATCTCGCCTTCGTAGAAGGCTTTTGCGCCGCCATCGGCAAGTTTCCGCAGCGTTGCTCCGAGCGCGGGCGAGCGATGCCGCGTCCCGACGAGCGGCGCCTTGCCGTCGACCAGGCAATGCAGGCTTGCGCCTTCGTCCTTGGCCAGTTCGGCGGCATAGAGCGCCCAGTCGTGCGCCACGCGCGGATGGATGGCGAAGCCATCTTCCGCATAGCGGATCGCATCGGCGAAGAGGCGGCCGAAGCCGAACGTGCCGAAACGTTCCAGAAGGGTCTCCCATGCCCGGATCGCGCCGGGTGTGGTGACTGAATGCACGCCCGTCAGGGGGACTTTCTTGAAACGGGCGCGATACCATTCGCCGGTCACGGCCGCGGGCGCCCGGCCAGAGCCGTTCAGGCCATGGAGCGAGCCGTCCGGCTCGGCGAGGATGACGAAGCAGTCTCCGCCGATGCCGGTCATGTGTGGCTCGACCACGCAAAGCGTTGCGGAAGCCGCTATCGCCGCATCGACGGCGTTGCCGCCTTCCTTCAGGACGGAAAGGGCCGTCATCGTAGCCAGCGGATGCGATGTCGCCGCCATGCCGTTCTCGGCATAGACCGGCGAGCGGCCGGGCAGATCGAATGCGCGCACGGCTTTTCTCCAGATGCCAGACCCTATGGGCCTAATGCAGATTGACGTCGCGGCCGGCGGAACGGATCGAGACGGTGAAGCCAGCCAGCACATCGACCAGCGCAATCACCATGATGGTGAAGAAGACGGAGTGCTCGGCGCCGGGAACGAGAAGGAATTCGATCAGGAACGCGACGAAGAGCGCGGTGGAGAGGATGTGATCGACGATCGATGCGCTGGAGGTGCCGGTCGATTTGACGATCTCGACGAAAAGCAAGGCCAGCGCGATGACGACCAGAATGTCGCCGAGCGTCATGGTCCAGACGCCGCCGGACAGCATCGTGGCGGAGAAGATCTCATCGCGCCACGGATCGCCGGCGCTGCCGAACACCCCGATCAGCGCGAGGTTGTAGAGGATGAAGGGAACGATCAGGAGGGGTATCTGTCGCAACACGGCGGCCTCCGGCCAATGGTCAGGACCTGTAGAAAACCAATGGCTATCGGCGTCAAGTATTTTGACGCCGAAAACAAAAAGACCGGCGCGAGGCCGGCCTTTCAATCATCGCGGGGACCGATCGAGGATCGATCAGCTTTCCTTGGGCTCCAGCACCTGCCGGCCGCGATACATGCCGGTCTTGAGGTCGATATGGTGCGGGCGACGCATTTCGCCCGAATTCTTGTCCTCGACATAGGTCGGCGCCTTGAGCGCGTCCGCCGAGCGGCGCATGCCGCGCTTCGACGGGGAAGTCTTTCGTTTCGGTACGGCCATAATGCTCTCCGCTTATCGTAAAAGCCCCGCCCGCGCCCTTGCCGAAGGGCGCTGGAAGCGTGGCCTTAAAATGAAAGTCGCGTGCCTATACACGGCCTCCGTCGTTTTGGCCAGTATCCGGGGCAAAAAAAGTGGTCCGCCGCCGTCGGTTCACTGCAGGCACTTGACATAGTCGCCGGAGCGGGTGGTCCGCCTCAGGATGAGGGAAGCCAGACGACGCAGCCCGAGATCGGGATGAGCGGGATGCCGGTGGAGCGGATTGGGAAGCGTAACGGCCAACAGCGCCCCTTGCCGCGGGGTCAGGCTGAGGGCCGAACGCTTGAAATGATATTGCGCCGCCGCCTCCGCGCCATAGATGCCCGGCCCCCATTCGACGATGTTGAGATAGATTTCCATGATGCGCCGCTTGGAGAGGATGGCGTCGAAATAGAGCGCCAGCGGCGCCTCAAGGGCCTTGCGGATGAAGGACCGTCCCTGCCACAGGAAGAGGTTCTTCACCGATTGCATCGTGATGGTGGAGGCGCCGCGCGTCTCCTCGCCGGCGAGTGCGTCGTCGATCACGGCGTTCAGTTCGCCCCAGTCGATGCCGTCATGCCGGCAGAACTGCCCGTCCTCCGACATGATGACCGCATAGGCAAGATGCGGCGAGATGGCGTCGAGCGACACCCAGCGCCGGTCGTAGCCCTTGCCCGTCACCAGATCCTTCAGCATCAGCGTCGAGATGGGGTGCACGCCGGGAATGGCATAGACGAATGTCAGGCAGGCGGGGATTGCCGCGATGACGACGACCGCGATGACGAGCCGCCGCAGCCATTTCCGCAGGCCGCTCGATGCTCGCCCCCCTAAGGCCTGCCCCCGCCGGCGGCGCGTTCCTATCCGATAGGCTGCCATGCCCGGCTTCGCTTCCCGCTTCGATTGGCTCGGTGGAATTCCCGGTGCTCCCGCATCCGACATAAAGGCCAATCGCGGGACGCGCAACGGCTGGCCGTCGGCTCTTACTTGACCGCGCCGACAATTGCCGCCATCGCTCGTCCCATGAAGACGAATTCCAGAATCCCGTTCGAGATGGTGCTGGCGGCGCGCGCCGCCGAGGTCGAGACGCTCATGGAGCGGCTCCTGGACGGGCGGACACGCAACGGCGAGATCGCGCGGCCGCGGCGCCTCATGCAGGCGATCCGGCATGGTGCGCTCAGCGGCGGCAAGAGGCTCAGGCCATTTCTGGTCATGGAAAGCGCGGCGCTTTTCTCGGTAGACGGGGAGGCGGCGCTCCGTGTCGCCGCGGCGCTCGAATGCGTCCATTGCTATTCGCTGATCCATGACGATCTGCCGGCGATGGACGACGACGATCTGAGGCGCGGTCTGCCGACCGTCCACAAGGCGTTCGACGAGGCCACTGCCATCCTCGCCGGCGACAGTCTCCTGACCGAAGCCTTTGCCATCCTCGCGGATGTGGAGACGGATCTGCCGCCCGAACGCAAAATCGCGCTGGTCGCGGCCCTTGCCGCCGCCGCCGGAGCAGGCGGAATGGCGGGCGGGCAGGCGCTCGACCTCGAAGCCGAGTGCGATGCGCCGGACGAAGAGGGCATCGTCACGCTGCAGGCGATGAAGACCGGCGCGCTGATCCGCTTCGCGGCGGAATCGGGCGCGATCATCGCCGGCGCCTCGGCCGACGACCGCGAGCGGCTTTCAAGTTTCGGTTCGGCGATCGGGCTCGCCTTCCAGCTTGCGGACGATCTGCTCGACCTGACCTCGGATGCGGAAACGATGGGCAAGGCGACAGGCAAGGACGAGGGCCGGGGCAAGGCGACGCTTGCAGCGCTCCACGGCGAGGAATGGACACGCCGGCAGCTTGCGGGATTGGTCGCCCAGGCGAACGATCTTCTCGAACCCTATGGCGAGGCGGCGGAGACGTTGCGCGCCGCCGCACGGTTCGTCGCGGAACGTCAGAGCTGAGGAGCTTCCTACCGGTTTCTCAGAACCACGCAGGCGCCACCGACACTGCGCAATTTCGTGCAGATTTCGTTCGCCGTCCTGCGATCGTCCGCGCCGATGCGGACGGCGTAGATGCCGCGCCTTCCGATGGGGGTGCGGACGCGGCTGACGACGATGTCGTAGCCGGCGAGGAGCTTCGGGAAGCGGTCGCGGACGCGCTGCCAATGCCTTATGGCGGCGGAGCGACGGAAATTACCGGCGACCTGGATGCCCCACGGCTTCAAATTGACCGACGACATCGGCACGGTCGTGCGCAGGATGACGGGCAGGTCGCGGCAGGCCTGTTCGAAGTCTTTCCCCGGTTCGAGCGGCCGGTTCGTCGCCTGATGGGAGCGGTCCGTGAAATTGTCGACCGGCTCGCCCAGAATATCGATGACGTAGTCCTCCGTCTCGATCGGCAGGAAACCGCCCGAGGCAAGCCAGCGCGAAACACGGTTTTCGCCGGCATTATAGGCGGCTGCCGCGAGGCCGAGATTGCCGTAGGCGCGTCTGAGGTCGGCCAGGTAGGCGGCGGATGCGGGGATTGCCTGGCCGATATCGAAGGAGTCTTCGAGGCCGCGCAGCTTGGCGGTGCCGGGCATGAACTGGGCGATGCCCTCCGCGCCGGCGGGGCTGACGGCGTCCGCATTGAAGCGGCTTTCCTTCCAGATCAGCCGCGCCAGGAAGTCGCGCGGCAGGGCATGTACGTCCGCCTGTGTCGCGATCAGCGCGCAGACGCGATCGATGCCGTTGTCCGCCGGTTTCTTCGGCGTTTCCGGTCCCGCCCGTGCAACGCTCACCAATGCCAGCAGGGCAAGCGCGCAGGCTGTAATCCCGGCGGTAGGACGGGGCCTACTCCGCTGCCTCGGTGCGGCCATGTCCGAACCGCTGTTCGACATAGTCGGCCACCATTTTCTGGAATTCCTCGGCAATGCCGGGGCCGCGCAGCGTCGCGGCCTTGCGGCCGTCGATGAAGACGGGTGCGGAGGGCGTCTCGCCGGTGCCGGGAAGCGAGATGCCGATATCGGCATGCTTGGATTCGCCGGGTCCGTTGACGATGCAGCCCATCACCGCGACCTTCAGTTCCTCTACGCCCGGATAGCGCTCACGCCATACCGGCATGTTGATGCGCAAATCGTCCTCGATCTTCTTCGCCAGTTCCTGGAAGACGGTCGAGGTGGTGCGTCCGCAGCCGGGGCAGGCCGCGACGACCGGCACGAACTGTCGAAAGCCCATGGTCTGGAGAAGCTCCTGCGCCACCTGCACCTCGCGCGTGCGGTCGCCGCCAGGCTCCGGCGTCAGTGAAATGCGGATCGTGTCGCCTATGCCTTGCTGCAGGAGAATGCCCATCGCCGCGGAAGAGGCGACGATGCCCTTCGAGCCCATGCCGGCTTCGGTGAGGCCAAGATGCAGCGCGTGGTTCGAGCGGCGGGCAAGCTCGGCATAGACCGCGATGAGGTCCTGCACCTGGCTGACCTTGGCCGAGAGGATGATGCGATTGCGAGGAAGCCCTATCTCCTCGGCAAGCTCGGCCGAAAGCAGCGCGGACTGTACGATCGCCTCGCGCGTCACTTCCTGCGCTGTCATGGGCGAGCCCTTCTTCTGGTTCTCGTCCATCAGGCGGGTCAGGAGTTCCTGGTCGAGCGAGCCCCAATTGACGCCGATCCTGACCGGCTTGCCGTAGCGGATCGCCGTTTCGACGATGGCGCCGAACTGGCGGTCGCGCTTTTCGCGGAAGCCGACATTTCCCGGATTGATGCGGTATTTGGCAAGCGCTTCGGCACAGGCCGGATAGTCGGCGAGAAGCTTGTGGCCGATATAGTGGAAGTCGCCGATGAGCGGAACGTTTATGCCGAGCCTCGCCAGCCGGTCGCGGATGCGCGGCACGGCGTCGGCACTCTCGGGACGATCGACCGTGATGCGCACCAGTTCCGAACCGGCGCGGTGGAGTGCCGCCACCTGCGCGACGGTGGAATCGACATCGGCCGTGTCGGTATTGGTCATCGACTGGACGACGACGGGTGCGTCGCCGCCGACCTTGACGCCGCCGACATCGACGGCGACCGACGCCCTGCGCGCAAGGGGAGAAGCGAGATAGGCTGTCATTTCGGGTTCCAGGTTTCCGGCACCCCTTCGGAATGCCTTCACAATGCTGCAGCCGGCCTTGACGTGACGCAGGGCGGGCTTTCTGTCAACTCTCGCGGCGTCGCACCCCGATTGAGCGCCATGTTGACGGCGCGGTGACGGCGGGCCTATTCCATCTTTGCTGCAATGCAAAATTTCGTGCCACGGAGGATCGCGCCATGAGTTCCAGAAAGACCGCCATCGTCACCGGCTCCAATTCCGGTATCGGGCTGGCGATCGCCGAGGCGCTGGCCGGCAGCGGCTGCAACGTCGTGCTCAATTCCTTCACAGACAGCGAGGTAGATCACAAGCTCGCGGCCGATCTGGCGAAAAAGCATTCGGTGGAATGCGCCTACATCAAGGCCGACATGGCGAAGCCGGCGGAATGCCGCGACCTGGTCGCGCAGGCCGTAGCGAAGTTCGGCTCGGTCGATATTCTCGTCAACAATGCCGGTATCCAGCATGTCTCGCCTGTGGAGAGTTTCCCGATCGACAAATGGGACGCGATCATCGCGATCAATCTTTCTTCCGCTTTCCACACCACGGCGGTCGCGGTGCCGCTGATGAAGAAGGCGGGCTGGGGGCGGATCGTCAATATCGCCTCGGCGCACGGGCTGCGCGCTTCGCCCAACAAGAGCGCCTATGTGGCGGCCAAGCACGGCGTCGTCGGGTTCACCAAGACGGTGGCGCTGGAGATGGCGGGCAGCGGCGTCACCTCGAACGCGGTCTGCCCCGGCTTTGTGCATACGCCGCTAGTGGAGATCCAGATCAAGGACCGGATGAAGGAACATCCGGGCATGGATCGCGAGGCGGTGGTGCGCGACATCATCCTGGAAAAGCAGCCGTCCAAACAGTTCGCCACGGTGGAACAGATCGCCGGTGCGGTGCTTTATCTCTGCTCGGATGCGGCGGCGCAGGTGACCGGCACGACCATCTCGGTCGACGGCGGCTGGACGGCGGCGTAGACGCCGCGGTTCTCTAGGCCCGCAAGGCGCGCGAGATGATTTTGACCAGCGCGGTGGCCGCTTCCTGCCTTCCGGCGACGTCGGGCAGCCGCAGCCGCATACCCTCCAGGGCGTCCATCAGCATGGCGGCGATCTTCTCCGGCGAAAGATCGCATGCTGCGAGGTCGACCCGGTTTGCGTCAGCCTCCTCGCGTACGGTTTGCGCGAAGAGGGCGCAGGTTTTGCAACGAAAGTTCTCGACAAGATCCGCCGCCAGGCTGTTCTTGAGGTCGAGGAGTTCGACGCCGTGCGGAGATTCGGTAAAGGGACGCAGGCATTCGAACATCGCCTCGTTGATCGCCCGTTCGAGCTTCTCGCGAAAGCTTCCGCCCGCCATCAGCGCCCTTCGCGTGGTTTCGATACAGCCTTGCATGGTGAGCGCGGCGATCTCGCGATAGATTTCGGTCTTGTTCCTGAAAAGCAGGTAGAGCGCCGGACGGGACATCTCGGCGGCACGCGCGATGTCGTCCATCGTCGTGCGTGAATAACCGTAGGCGAGCGCCAGCTTCAGCGCCGCCTCCATGATGCGGGCGCGCTTGCGATCGGCAACGAGCTCCAGAATTTCGTTCAATTTTCAATCCCGCTTTTTGGTAGAGTTGACAAAATGACAGAATTTGTCAATCTGTCCGAAGGTCGGATGCCGTAAGGGTAGCCGACATGTTCGGCACGAGGCAGCTCCACGCATTGGCGAGGATGCAGCCAGTGTCGTTGTGTTGCAGGTCTGGAGGGTCGTCCGAAAGAAGCGGATGATTCGCCGACAGAGCGCGAAGCAGGGCTGACGGTAACTGGCAGGAGTGTCATGCCGGCGGCTTTTTTGAAACCAGGCTTTGGAGTATGAGGCTTGCCCCGGCGATTTGAGCGCTGAGAGCATTGAACGCCCTGCCCGGGCCACCCATATCCGCCGCCTGCCGCGTGTAGCGGAACGATCGGGACGGATCGGCACACGGAAACCATTCATGCCAAAGATACCCTTCCACAAGCTGGCGGCCTTCGTCGTGTTCGCGATCGCCGCGGCATGGGTGCTGACCGGAGAGATGGCCTCGGTCGGCAGCGCCTCGCAAGAAGCGGCGAAGACGTCGGAGACGACGGCGGAAAAGCCGGCTCCCGTTCGCACGGTCGGCGTCATCGACGCGCCGAGGGAAATGCATGCGCGCGCCATCCGCATCGCCGGCCACACCGAGGCGGACAAGCGCGCGGTGCTCGGCACGCGTGCCATCGGTGTCATCACGAAGCTTCCCGTCAAGGAAGGGCAGCGGGTGAAAGAGGGCGATCTGATCCTCTCGCTCGACAACGCCGACAAGATCGCCGCCGTCGATATGGCCAGGCAGGTCGTTGCGCAGCGGGAAGCGGAGATGGCGGCGGCCGAAAGGCTGGCCAAGACGGGCAACATGGCCAAGCTGACGCTCGACAGCGCCCGCTCGGCACTCTCGACCGCACGCTCGCAGCTCGAAGCGGCGAAGGCGGAGGAAGACAAGACCGAAGTGCGTGCGCCTTTCGACGGGCTCATCGACAAGGTGCCGGTCGAGAAGGGCAGTTCGGTGCAGGTCGGGGCCGAGGTGGCGACGATCCTCGCGCTCGATCCCGTCATCGCCGCCGGCGAGGTGAGCGAACGCGATCTCGATCATATAAGGCTCGGCGACGAGGCGGATATCAGGCTGATCGATGGCCGTTCGGTGAAGGGTACGATCCGCTATATCAGCCGCGAGGCAGCCACCGCCACGCGCACTTTCCGCGTCGAGGTCGCCATTTCCAATCCCGATTTCAAGATTCCGGCCGGCATGACGGCCGAGGTCACGCTGCGTGGGGAGCCGGTCAGCGCGACCATCCTGCCGCGTTCGGTCGTGACGCTGAGCGCCAAGGGCGATCTAGGCATCCGCGCGGTCGGTCCGGACGGCATCGTCGCTTTTTACCCGATCGACATCGTCGATGACATGGCGCATGCGCTGGCGCTCGGCGGCATTCCGAAGGACGCGCGTGTCATCGTCGCCGGCCAGGACCTGGTGAAGGAAGGCGAGAAGGTCCATGCCGTCGAGGCGGATGAAGCGACCATAAAGAACCTCACAGCCCAGGCCGTCGGGACCGAGTAGCGCATGGATATCGTAGGCATAGCCATACGGAATGCGCGACTGACGCTTTCCATCCTGTTCTTCTTCATCGTGGCTGGCGCGCTCGCCTACCAGTCGATCCCGAAGGAGGCGGAGCCCGACGTCCAGATTCCGATCATCTATGTGAACGTCCCCTATCAGGGGATTTCGCCGGAAGACGCCGAACGGCTGATCCTGCGTCCGCTCGAGACGCAGATGAAGAACCTGAAGAACCTCAAGGAACTGCGCGCGTCGGCCTATCAGGGCGGCGGCTATGTGCTCGCCGAATTCCAGCCGGGAACCGATATCTCGATCTCGCTCGAAGATGTGCGCGCCAAGGTGCAGAACGCCAAGGCCGACATTCCGCAAGATGCCGACGAGCCGATCATCTCCGAGGTGAACCTGTCGGAATTCCCTGTGCTGGTGGTGACGCTTTCGGGCGACATCCCCGAGCGCGTGATGACGGCGGCGGCGCGCGAATTGCGTGACCGGATCAAGGAAAATGTGCCGGGCGTGCTCGATGCGAACCTTCAGGGCGCGCGCGACGACCTCGTCGAGGTCATCGTCGATCCGGTCAAGCTCGCTTCCTACGATATCCGCCTCGACCAGTTGATTTCGGCGGTCCATTCCAGCAACAGCCTAGTCGCGGCGGGAGCGCTCTCCGGCGACGAGGGCAGCTATGCCGTCAAGGTGCCTTCGCTGATCGAGACGGCCGAGGATGTGGCGAACCTGCCGGTCGTCGCCGGGCCGAACGCCATCGTCAAGGCGCGGGACCTCGCCACGATCCGCTCGACCTACAAGGACGCCGAGACCATCACGCGGCTGAACGGCAAGCCGGCCATCGCCGTCGAGGTCTCCAAGCGTACCGGCGCCAATCTGATCGAGACGATCGACGCGGTGAAGAAGGTTGCGAACGAGTTCGGCCAATCGCTGCCCAAGGGTGCGGTGGTCTCGTTCAGCCAGGACAAGTCGACCACCATCCGCCAGTTGCTGAGCGACCTGCAGAACAGCGTGCTGACGGCGGTGGTGCTGGTCTTCATCGTCATCTTATACGCATTGTCGGGCCGTGCCTCGCTGTTGATCGGCATGGCGATCCCGTCTTCCTTCCTGCTCGGCATATTGCTGCTTTCGCTGTTCGGGCTGACGGTCAACATCGTCGTGCTGTTCAGTCTGATCCTCGCTGTCGGCATGCTGGTGGACGATGCCATCATCGTCACCGAGTTCGCCGAGAGGCGCATGGCGGAAGGCATGAACAAGGAAGATGCCTATGCGCTCGCCGCCAAGCGCATGGCCGGGCCGGTGATCGCGGCGACAATGACGCGCATCGCGGCCTTCTCACCGCTCCTTTTCTGGCCGGGCATCGTCGGCGAGTTCATGAAATACATGCCGATCACGCTGATCGTCACACTCGGCGCCTCGATGCTCTACGCACTCGTCTTCACGCCGACGCTGGGCGCCATGTTCGGCAAACCGCATCCTGAAAGCGGGCATCAGGGCGACGGCTGGTACATGGCGCTGGTCAGGCGCGCGGTTAAGCATCCGAAAACCGTGCTG
Organism: Mesorhizobium koreense; assembly: GCF_031656215.1. Lineage (NCBI taxonomy): Bacteria > Pseudomonadati > Pseudomonadota > Alphaproteobacteria > Hyphomicrobiales > Phyllobacteriaceae > Mesorhizobium > Mesorhizobium koreense. The sequence goes on from NZ_CP134228.1 coordinate 1,521,827, forward strand.
GCGCTTGGCCTGGCGCTGCTGATCGCGGTGCCGGTCGCATATTTCCGCGAGGGCAAGGGCGTCGAGTTCTTCCCGAATGTCGAGCCCGATTACGGCCTGCTCTACGTTCATGCGCGAGGCAATCTATCGCTCGCCGAGAAGGACGCGATCGTCACCAAGGCGGAAAAGCGCATCCTCGGCTGGCCGGGCATCAAGACGGTCTATACGCGCGTCGGCAAGGCAACCGGCAGCGCCAGCGACGTAGCCGAGGACGTGATCGGCGTCATCCAGTACGAGTTCATCGACTGGCGCGAGCGCAAACCGGCCAACGATATCCTCGCCGATCTGCGCACCGCGATGAAGGGCATTCCGGGTGCCGAAGTCGAGGTGCAGGTCCCGCAAGCCGGTCCGCCGACCGGCAAGGCGATCCAGGTCAGGCTCTCCGCGCAGGATCCCGCCGGACTCAATGACCAGGCGAAGAAGGTCGCGGCCATGCTTGCGACCATCCCCGACGTGGTCGATATCGACAACGGCCTGTCGCCGCCCGGCATCGACTGGGAGATCAATGTCGACCGCGGCAAGGCGGCACAGTACGGCGTCAGCCCGGCGACGGTCGGCAGCGTGGTGCAACTCGTCACCGACGGTCTCAAGCTTTCCGAATACCGGCCGGCGGACGCGGACGATTCCGTCGATATCAGGCTGAGGCTGCCGGAGAACCGGCGTACGCTCGCCACGCTCGACGAATTGCGCATCCAGACGGCCGAAGGTTCGGTGCCGATCTCGAACTTCGTCACGCGTGACGCCGCACGGAAGATCGGCATCCTGAACCGGATCGACGGGCAGCGGACGGTGACCGTGCAGGCCAATGTGCGCGAGGGTGTTCAGGTCGCCGAGATCCAGCAGAAGGTGACGCAGAACCTGGCGAAGATGGATCTCGGCAACACGCACTGGAAGCTGGCCGGCTCCGACGAGGAGCGCGACAAAGCGAGCGCCTTCCTGAGCAAGGCCTTCGGCGCGGCGATGTTCCTGATCTTCATCGTGCTGCTCGCCCAGTTCAACAATTTCACCAGCGTGTGGCTGGTGTTGTCGGCTGTGGTGATGTCCACGATCGGGGTGTTCCTCGGCCTCATCATCATGGGTCAGCCCTTCGGCGTGGTGATGACGGGTATCGGCGTCATTGCGCTCGCCGGGGTGGTGGTGAACAACAATATCGTTCTCATCGACACCTATGACCGGCTGCGGCTCGAAGGCTGGGAGAAGCTTGACGCGGTGCTGCAGACCTGCCGCGAGCGCGCGCGGCCGGTGGTGCTCACGGCCGTGACCGCCATCCTCGGCGTCTTGCCGATCGCGTTTGGCGTCAATCTGGAGCTTCTGAACCACGAGACGACCTTTGGCGCGCCTTCCACGCAATGGTGGATATCGCTGTCGAGCGCCATCGTTTTCGGCCTCGCCTTCTCCACGGTGCTGACCCTGATCGTCACGCCGTCGGCGCTAATGGTCTTCACCCGCGGCAAACCGCGCGAGAAGGGGCGTCGCGGCCTGTTCGCGCGGCTCTTCCGGCGCGGAAAGGCGGAAGCCACGCCCGACGCCAACCCGGTGCCGGTCACCGGCGACGACCACGTGACGGCCTTCCCGAAGGCGGCGGAGTAGAGGACTGCCGGAGCCTGACGGGAGCCGTTGTTCCATCAGAATTCAGGCTTGAACGGCTGCTCACCCCCACCCCTAACCCTTTCCCGCAAGGGGGAGGGAACTTTGCCCGGAGTTGCCTAGCGCAAACTTCGATGATGTTAGGCCGGGACGATATGCCAGCGTCTCCCTTCCCCTTGTGGGGAGGGGTTAGGGGTGGGCGTATTCCCCGTGCCTCGTTGGACGTCGCGCTGAAGGTTTGGGAACTGCGACGGGCTGTCGCGCATTGTTGTGCCGTGAGCTTGTTTTCAAAAGGGGATTCCCGATGACACTCGGCACAATACTGATCATCATCCTTATCCTCATCCTGCTCGGCGCGGTGCCGAGCTGGCCTTATTCCCGCGGCTGGGGCTACGGGCCGTCGGGTATCGTCGGCATCATCCTGGTCATTCTCATCATCCTGGTCCTGCTCGGCAGGATATGACGCGGCCTCGCCGCCCCAGGTCCGTGAAACTCGGGGGCGGCGAAGTTCATGCTTGAAGCGGTTCGTCGCCGTTCAGGCGGCGAGCCTTCTCTTTTCAGGGACGATCCCCAGATCGGCTATCGCTCCCGCAACCGCCTTTTCAAGCGAGGTGTGCGGGACGTGGCCGACGATATCGGCGAGCCTTCCCGGCGCGAGCCGGTGCGGCTCGAAGCGCAGATAGGACATCGAGACGATAGCCTTCCACATCGGATTGAAGGGGCTGCCGAGCCTCAGAACCCACCAGGGCATCGAGGCCAGTTCGAGACATTCGCCGAGCGCACTCTGCGCCGCCGCCTTCATCGCAAGGTCGGTCACGGCATGATCGGCGAAATTGAAGCACTCGAACGCGCCGAGTTTGTCGCGATTGTCGGCGAGCGCGACGAAGGCGGCGGCGAGATCGGGGAGATAGGCCCATTCATGGACGAGGTCTACCTTACCGGGCGCGGTATAGACGCCCTTCCCGAACTTCGACGCCACAACCAGGTCGAACCACGCGCCGGTGCCCTTGCCGCCGAAGAAATCTCCGGCGCGGAGGATAGCGGTGTGGACGCGGTCGGCCTCGGCCTCACGGCGGAACAGTTCCTCCATGGCGACACGGATACGGCCCTTTTCGGTCGTCGGGTTCTGGGGCGTGTCTTCCGTGATGATCGCCGGGATCGGCGAGCCGAAATTATAGACCGTGCCTGGAAAAAGATGCAGCGCACCGTTCTCCGCACAGGCGCCCATGACGTTTTCCGCCATGGGCAGGCAGGTGCTCCAGTCCGAATATACCGGGGAGAGCCCGTTGAAGACGATGTCGACGCCTTCGGTGGCCGCGATGAGCGAATTGCGATCGAGCGCGTCGGCGGCGACGCCGATGGCGCCGGCGAGTTCTTCCGGCAATTTTCCGTCGCGCGTAACGCCGCGGACTTCGTAGCCGGCATCGATGAAGGCCTTGGCGACGGCCCGGCCGATCCGGCCGCGTGCACCTAGAACAGCGATCTTGGTCATTGGATATCTCCGTGCTCGTGTTGATGCATGGAATATCGCCCATCCATAAATGTCTGGAAATTGACTATACACGATGGCCTGATATTCATTCTTGAATATGCAGGAACTCGACTGGAACCTAATCCGAAGCTTTGTCGCCGTCGCGCAGACCGGCAGCCTGTCGGCGGCCGCACGGCAATTGGGCGGAAGCCAGCCGACGCTTGGACGTCACGTCGCGGAACTGGAGCGGGCGACCGGGCTCAAGCTCTTCCGGCGCGGCCGCGCGGGCTACGAACTGACCGATGACGGGCTGGCGCTGCTGGCGCGGGCGGAAGAGGTGTCGGACCGGGCGAACGCTTTCATGCGGACGGCGCTCGGCGCCTCGACGGAAGCGGTATCCGGCACGGTGCGTATCGCGGCGAGCGAGGTGGTTTCCGCCTATGTGCTGCCGCCGATGATCGCGCGGCTCGGCGAGGCGGAACCGTCGATCGAGATCGAGATCGTCGCCAGCAACCAGGTCGAGAACCTGCTCCGCCGCGATGCCGATATCGCCATCCGCATGGTCGAGCCGGCGCAGCAGGACCTAATTGCACGCAGGGTGACGGACATTCCGCTTTGCGCCTGCGCGGCGATTTCCTATCTTGATCGGCGCGGCCGGCCGAGATCCGTCGAGGAACTGCCCTCGTACGATCTGATCGGCTTCGATCGCAGTTCCATCGTCATCGACGCGTTCGGCGCGCTCGGCATCAGGCTCGACCGGCACGCCTTCCGTTTCCGCGCCGACAACCAGATCGTCGGCTGGGAGGCGGTGCGCGCCGGCAACGGCATCGGCTTCGGCCAGCTTCCGCTTGCCGTGAGGGACCCGCAAGTGGAGGTGATCCTGCCCGACATGTCTTTGCCGGCCCTGCCGGTCTGGCTCGCCATGCATCGGGATGTGCGAACATCCGCGCGCATAAGGCGTGTCGTGGATTTCCTTTTCGCCGAACTGAAGCGCTACACGGATATTTGAAGCCGCTATACGTCCGTGCGTCCTTCGAGGCTCCGCTTCGCGGAGCACCTCAGGATGAGGGAGGTTTGTGGTCGCCATCCCAAAATCCTGATGTGCTGCAGCGTCTCACAACTTTCAAACCTTTCAGAACTTGATATCGCGAGGTTGGCACTCACCTCCCTCATCCTGAGGTGCGAGCGTAGCGAGCCTCGAAGGACGCACCATAAAAACCGCTCAGACCGACACCGCCGGCATATCGGCGGCGCGGGCAAGCCCGGCCATGAGGAAGACGACGATCAGCAGCACCGAGACGCCGATGAAGGCCGGCGAGAAGCCGACATGCTGGCCGATGAAGCCGATGATCGACGGCGCGAGCAGGATGCCGGAATAGCCCATCACGGTAACCGTGCTGAGCCCCACGCCGGGCGACAGGCCGGGCTGGTTGCCGGCCGCTGAAAAGGCGATCGGCACCATATTGGCGATGCCGAAGCCGGAGAAGGCAAAGGCAAACACGGCGACCCACGCGCTAGGCGCGAAGCCGCCGACGAGCATGCCGGTCGCCGCGATCAGCGCCGAGACACGCAAGGTCGCCACCGCGCCGAAGCGGTTGCGTACTGCGTCCCCCGCGAAACGCATCAGCGCCATCGTGCCGGAGAAGGCGGCAAAGGCGAGGCCGGCGGTCGCTATGCCGGCGCCGAGTTCCTGCTTCAGGTAGAGTGCTGCCCAGTCGAGCACCGCACCCTCCGGGATCATGGAGAAGAGCGCCATGATGCCGATGAGATAGACGGCGGGGTTTTTGGGCGGGGAAAAGCGGAATCTCTGGCGGATGGTGGGCTTCGTTTCCGTGACAAGGCCGCGTGTGGCGAAGATGAACACGATAATCGCAAGAACCGTGACGATGATGGCGTGCGGCAGCGCGCCGCCATCCTTGATGAGAAGGCCGCCCAGCCCGCCGCCGGCAAAGCCGCCGAGGCTCCAGAAACCGTGCGAGGACGACATTACCGCGCGCCGCAACCTCCGCTCGACCTCGACGGCGTTGGCGTTCATGGCGACATCCATGCCGCCGACCGTCGCCCCGAAGAGGAAGAGCGCCGGCGCAGCAAGCGGAACGTCCGGTGCGAGCACAATCAGAAGCAGGCCGAAGACGGCGACCGCGCCGAATATCTCGATGACGCGGCGCGAGCCGAAACGGCCGATCAGCGTGCCGCACCAGGGCATGGCGGTGAGCGCTCCGAGCCCGAACAGGAGGATCAGAAGGCCGAGCGTGAATTCGGTGATCTGGAGACGCGCGAGGAACCCCGGAATCTGGGGCGCCCAGCTCCCGACCAAAAAGCCGTTGACCAGAAAGACCGCGGCGACTGACCAGCGGCCACGGACAGCCAGGGCGGTCGAGTTGGGAGCATCCATTCAATGTTCCGCTGAATTGATTTTCAACGGCAATCTAAATCGGTTTAATCCCGGATCAAGGGCAAAGGGCAATTTCGTGTTGGACCAAAGTGACGCCATGACGCAAACGCCCTCCGACGCTCCGGTTCGGTGTCCATCCGCCAATGGCGGCGTCAGGATTTGACATGGATCTTGCGCGGGAATTTGGTCAGCGTTTCACATCCGTCGGCGGTGACGAGGATCGTCTCGCTCACTTCGATCCCCCAGCCATCCATCCACATGCCGAGGATGGAATGCAGGACGTTGCCCGACTCGAGGATCGTCCTGTCGCCCGGCCGCAGGCTGATCGTGTGCTCGCCCCAGTCCGGGGGATAGGCGACGCCGATCGAGTAGCCGATGCGCGATTCCTTTTTCAGGCCGTAGCGCTGGATGACCTTGCGCCACGCGGCCTCGACCTCCTCCGCCGCTGCACCCGGCCGGATGGTCCCGAGCACGGCGTCCATTCCTTCGATAACCGCCTTGCCCGTCTCCGCGACCTTTGCCGGCGTGGGGCCGAGCTGAAGCGTGCGCGCGAGGCCCGCCGTGTATCGGCGTACGGCGCCGGCCAGTTCCAGCGCGACGGTCTCGTTCGCGCCGAAGCGGCGGTCGCTCCACATGATGTGCGGCGCGGATGCGTTCTCGCCGCCAAGTATGGTCGGCGGCAGGGCGGTGATGTCGCCGGCGAAATCCGGCGAGCCGGCGATCTGCGCCGCCTGTATGCCCGCGATGGCGTCGCATTCGCGCACGCCCGGCTCGATTATCTCGTAGGCGGCGCTGACAGCCCCCTCGGCGAGCCGCGCGGCCTTGCGCAGATAGGCGATCTCGGCATCCGACTTGACGGCGCGAACCCAGTTCACGATGAGGCTGGCGTCGTGGAAAGTGGCGTTGGGCAGGCCGGCCGTCAGTCGCTCATGGGCCTTCGCCGAATAGTAATAGGCTTCCATCTCGATGCCGATATTGCCGCGCCCCCAGCCTTTCTTCCCGATCCAGCCGGCGATCCAGTCCATCGGATGTCGGTCGGGTTGCTGGACATGGTCTTCCGGGAAGCCGACGACGTTTTCCGGTTTCATCCATGCCGTCAGCACCCCGCCGGCGGCGTCCATGGCGCGGCCTATCCAGACGGGCTCCTCGTCGGCAAGCGGCACCAGGGCCATCTGCGGCGTATAGAAGGACCATCCGTCGTAGCCGGTAATGTAATGCTGGTTGGCGACGTCGTTGACGATCAGGAGGTCGAGACCACGACGCGCCATCTCTTCGCGGATGGCCTGAAGCCTGCGGCGGTACTCACCGCGTTCGAAGGGCAATGGGATCATGCTAGGCTAGTCCTGTTCTGTCGACGGGCGTGATGATGCGTATTGCGTGCTGCCGGCGGAAGATAGATGCCAAGAATCGGAAAAGATATGTGCTTGCCTTCGTTGTCCACGAGCGGGGCAGGAGCGAAGCGGCCCTCTCCACTCTCGTCATTCCAGAGCGGAGCAGGCCGAAGGCCGTCGCGGAGACCCTGGAATCCATATCGGAGGAAGGGGGGCGGGCCTGGTCGCTAAACGTGGATAGACTGGCACCCGTCAGCCTGCGGAAGCCGCTGATCTCCGCGCTTTCCGCATTTTTCTTCTCTCCTTTTATCCACGCCTTCCGCGCTTCCTCCATACTCCCTGTCAGTTCCTCCCATCGGGAACACCGATCATGACGGTGATTGCGTGGGGAGGAGCCGGCGCCTCCGCTGTGATGCTGACGTGGCATCATGGCCGGGGAGGTCCCGTCTGGAGGTTCCCCTGGGGGCACTATGACCCCTGCGTATCGGAAAGAGGCACACAGACCCCGGGACGAGCGCTGAATCTGTTTGGAGTGACTACCCTCCGGCAGGTTCAGGGTGAGGCTCGGGGAGCAGCGGAACAGGCGGGAACAGAAATCGCCGGCGGGGCGCGATTGTCGCGCCACGTATTTATATTCGGAAGGCACGGCCTCGCGTCCCGCTTCCCGGTTCTTTGACAATGACCAGGCGTTTCGGCGGGCGTGGTAACGACCGGCATGGCTCCGCGTATTCACCCGTAGACGATCAGCAGATCCTTGGCGTCGATCTGGTCGCCAGACTTGACCAACACTTCGGCGATCGCGCCGTCGCGCTCGGCGTGGAGGGCGGTTTCCATCTTCATGGCTTCGATGGAGAGCAGCACGTCGCCGGCCGCCACCTTCTGCCCGGCGACCACGGCGAGCGCGGAGACGACGCCCGGCATCGGCGCGCCGACATGCGTTTCGTTGCCGGGTTCGGCCTTGCGCCGCTCGCGCGCGGCGGACGCGCCACGGATGCGGTCCGGCACCTTGACGCGGCGGGGCTGGCCGTTCAACTCGAAGAAGACGGTGCCCATGCCCTTGTCGTCGACGTCGCCGAGCGCGAGGCAGCGGATGACCAGCGTCTTGCCCCTCTCGATATCGACGAAGATCTCGTCCTCCGGCGCCATGCCGTAGAAATAGACGGGCGTGGGCAGCACGGAGACCGGACCGTATTCCGCTATCGCGGCGGCGAAATCGGAGAAGACCTTCGGGTACATCAGCCAGGAGGCGAACTCGGCTTCGCTGAGCTCGCGGCCGACCTTCTCCTCCGCCTCGGTGCGCTTGGCGGAAAGGTCGGCTTCGGCAAGAAGCGAGCCGGGGCGCGCGGTATTCGGTTCGGCACCCTTCAGGACCTTCTTCTGCAGTGCCTTCGGCCACCCGCCGGGCGGCTGGCCGAGATCGCCGCGCAGCATGGCGACGACCGAATCCGGGAAGGCGATGTCGCGCTCCGGGTTCTCGACATCGGCGACGGTCAGATCCTGGCTCACCATCATCAGCGCCATGTCGCCCACGACCTTGGAGGAGGGCGTCACCTTGACGATGTCGCCGAACATAAGGTTCACGTCCTGATACGCCTTTGCGACCTCGTGCCAGCGCGTCTCCAGGCCGAGCGCGCGCGCCTGCTCCTTCAGATTGGTGAACTGGCCGCCGGGCATCTCGTGCAGATAGACTTCCGAGGCCGGCCCCTTCAGGTCGTTCTCGAAGGCGGCGTATTGGTTGCGCACGGCCTCCCAGTAGAAGGAGATGCGGCGCACCCAGTTCATATCAAGGCCGGGGTCGCGTTCGCTCCCCTTCAGCGCCTCGACGATCGAGCCGAGGCAGGGCTGGGAGGTATTGCCCGAGAGCGCATCCATCGCGGCATCGATCGCGTCGACGCCCGCCTCTACCGCCGCGAGCACGGTAGCGCCGGCGATGCCGGACGTGTCATGTGTATGGAAGTGGATGGGAAGATCGGTTTCCTCGCGCAGCGCCTTGAAAAGGACGCGCGCGGCCGCAGGCTTCAACAGCCCTGCCATGTCCTTCACCGCGATGATGTGGGCGCCGGCGGCCTCCAGTTCCTTGGTCAGCCCGACATAGTATTTCAGATCATATTTGGCGCGCTCCGGATCGAGGATGTCGCCGGTGTAGCACATCGCCGCCTCGATCAACTTGCCCTCGGCGCCGACGGCGTCCATGGCGACGCGCATGTTCTCGACCCAGTTCAGGCAGTCGAAGACGCGGAAGAGATCGATGCCGCCGGCAGCCGCCTGCTGCACGAAATGCTTCACGACATTGTCGGGATAGTTGGTGTAGCCGACGCCATTGGCCCCGCGCAAAAGCATCTGCAGCAGGATGTTGGGCGCCTTCTCGCGGATCAGCGCCAGCCGTTCCCACGGGTCTTCGGTCAGGAAGCGCATGGCGACGTCGAAGGTGGCGCCTCCCCAGCATTCGAGCGACAGGAGCTCGGGCAGGGCGCGGGCATAGGTGCCGGCGATGCGGGCTATGTCGTAGGTGCGCACCCTCGTCGCCAGAAGCGACTGGTGGCCGTCGCGCATGGTGGTGTCGGTGACCAGAGCCTGCTTCTGCTCGCGCAGCCAGGCGGCGAATTTTTCAGGGCCGAGCGCGTCGAGCTTCTGCTTCGTGCCGTCCGGGATTGGTCCGGTGAACCAGGGGATGATTGGTGGCGCGGCGTCCGCCTTGGGCTTGGGGCGACCGCGCGTCTCGGGATGGCCGTTCACGGTCACGTCGGCGAGATAATTCAACAGCTTGGTGGCGCGGTCCTGCCGCTTCACCCGCGTGAAAAGTTCCGGCGTCTCGTCGATGAAGCGCGTCGTATAGTCGTTCGCGCGGAATTTCGGGTGGGTGATGATCGCTTCGAGGAAGGTCAGGTTGGTGGCGACGCCGCGGATGCGGAACTCGCGGAGCGCCCGGTGCATACGCGAGATCGCCTCGCGCGCGGTCGGCGCCCATGCGGTCACCTTTTCGAGCAGCGGGTCATAGTAGCGCGTGATGACGGCGCCCGAATAGGCGGTGCCGCCGTCAAGCCTTATGCCGAAGCCGGTCGCGCCGCGGTAAGCGGTGATGCGGCCGTAATCGGGGATGAAGTTCTGCTCCGGGTCCTCGGTCGTGATACGGCACTGCAACGCGTTGCCGTTCAACCTGATCTCGCCCTGCGGCGGCACGCCGGATTCGGGCGTGCCGATGGCGAAGCCGTCGAGGATGCGGATCTGCGCCTTGACGATGTCGATACCGGTCACTTCCTCGGTCACCGTGTGCTCGACCTGGATGCGCGGATTGACCTCGATGAAATAGCACTTGCCGGTGTCGGCATCCATGAGGAACTCGACCGTGCCGGCGCCGATATAGCTCGTCGCCCCGGCGATCTTCAGCGCGTGGCCGGAGAGTTCCTGGCGCTCGGCGTCGTTCAGGTAGGGCGCCGGCGCGCGCTCGACGACCTTCTGGTTGCGGCGCTGGATGGAGCAGTCGCGCTCGAAGAGATGGACGATGTTACCGTGCGTGTCGCCGAGGATCTGGACCTCGACATGGCGGGCGCGCTCGACCAGCTTTTCCAGATAGACCTCGTCCTTGCCGAAGGCAGCCTTCGCCTCGCGCTTGCCTTCCATGACCTCGCGGGAAAGATCGGCTTCGGACCGGATGACGCGCATGCCGCGCCCGCCGCCGCCCCAGGAGGCCTTCAGCATCATGGGATAGCCGATCGCTTCGGCCATCCGCGCGATTTCCGAAGGGTCGTCCGGCAGGGGCTCGGTCGCCGGTATCACCGGGACGCCGACCTCCATTGCCAGGTTGCGCGCAGCGACCTTGTTGCCGAGGCGTCGCATGGTCTGGGGCTTCGGACCGATGAAGACGAGACCGTTTTCGGCGCAGGCCTCGGCGAATTCGGGGCTTTCCGAAAGGAGCCCGTAGCCGGGATGGACGGCGTCCGCACTCGACAGTTTCGCCACGCGCATGATTTCGGGGATCGACAGATAGCTTTCGATGGGCCCGAGATCGGCTGTCAGATGCGGCCCGCGCCCAACCTGGTAGCTCTCGTCGGCCTTGAAGCGATGCAGCGAATATTTGTCCTCCTCCGCCCAGATCGCGACCGTCTTCAGGCCGAGTTCGTTGGCCGCCCGAAACACGCGGATGGCGATCTCGGAGCGGTTGGCGACGAGGATTTTGGCGATCGGCACGAGGCGGGCTCCCCAGTGGTCATCATTGGGCGGTCGTCATGGGCTGGGACAATGGTTAGCGCGTGCGATATTGCAGCGCAACAATGCCGGCTTGCCCATCTGCAAAGAAAACGGCCCGGTATGCGAACATACCGGGCCGCGAAGACGATCGATCAGCCGACTGCGCGTCGACCAACAGACCGATCAGTCGGTGTAGTAGTCGTACTTGCCGTCATGCCACTTGTACATGACATAGCCCGGCAGGGTGACGTCGCCGTGATCGTTGAATTTCAGCTCGCCGAGCACGGTCTTGAAATCGCCGCTGTTGAGCGCCTTCACGACCGGATCGAAATCCGTCTTGCCGGCCGTATTGACCGCCTGCGCCCAGATCTGGATCGCGGCATACGTGTAGAGCGCATAACCTTCCGTGCTCTTGCCGGCAGCCAGCAACTCGTCCACGACGGGCTTCGCTTCCGGGTTCTTGCGCGGATCGGGCGAGAAGGTCATCAGCGTGCCTTCGCCGGCATCGCCGGTGATCGCCCAATACTCGTCGGTCACGAGCGCGTCGCCGGATACCAGAACCGTCTTCATGCCCTGCTGAACCATCTGGCGTTTGATAAGGCCGGCTTCGGTGTGATAGCCGCCGACATACAGAACGTCGACGTTGTTCTGCTTCAGCTTGGAGACGAGCGCGGTGTAGTCCTTCTCACCTGCCGTGTAGGATTCGACGAGCGCGGGCTTGCCGCCGAGCTTCTCGTAGTTCTGCTGGGTGGCGTCGGCGAGACCCTTGCCGTAGGCGGTCTTGTCGTTGATGAAGGCGATCTTCTTGTCCTTGAAGTGATCCATCAGGAACTTCGCGGCGACAACGCCCTGCTGGTCGTCACGGCCGCAGACGCGGAAGATGCCCGGTCCCGGACGCTCATCGGTGAATTTCGGGTTGGTCGAAGCCGGCGAAATCTGGATGATGTTCTCATCCGCATAGACCGCCGAAGCGGGGATCGACGAGCCGGAGCAGAAGTGCCCGGCGACGAAGACGACGCCTTCACCGGCGAACTGGTTGGCGACCGCGACAGCCTGCTTCGGGTCGCACGCATCGTCGCCGACCTCGAGCTTGAGCTTCTGGCCGAGAACGCCACCCTTCTTGTTGATGTCGTCGACGGCCTGTTCAGCGCCGCCCTTCATCTGCGCGCCGAAGGCGGCATACTGGCCGGTCATCGGTCCCGCCGTCGCGATGGTGATGTCGGCCCAGGCCGAGCCGCTCATCATCGCAAAGGTGAGGGCGACGCCCGCAAAAAGTACCTTTTTCATGTTGACTCCCTTGTAACACCCCAGAGGTTCCTAGCGCCGCCCGGAAAAGGTGTCCGGTGTTTCCGGTCGGCTGGCGCGGGTCTTTCGTCCCGCTTGACCGGCATGAAAGCCCAATTCAGCACCGAAATAAAGGCTCCACACCGATTAATAGTGAATGGTTCAGGTTTTGCGCGCCCAGCCGGCAGCTCCGCTGCGCTGGTAATCAAAGCTGTATTGCGTGGTCATCTGCTTTGCACGCGTCACCTGGCGACCGATGAAAGCGAAGATGAGAAGAACAATCAGATCGACGATATAGTATTGAATCGAAAGAAGCGTGCCGTGAAACAGGGCGAAGTGGATGAACCGGCACGCAGCCGTCAGCATGATCATGTAGACCGCCAATTGGATGCCGCTACTCCAGGAACGCGCCACCGCGCGGCCTGTGAGATAGGCCGCGCCGCCCGCCAGCACGATGGTGATCCAGAAGAACTCCCAGAACGTCACTTCCCACAGCAGGGCATTTTCCTTGACCATTCCGTCCTCTCAGTGCCTGCCGCCTTCAAGATAGGCAGCGCGGACTTCCTCGCGCTTCAGAAGCTCCTTGCCGGTGCCGCTCATGGTGATGGTGCCGTTCACCATGACGTGGCCCCGATGCGCAAGCTTGAGCGCATGAAATGCATTCTGCTCGACGAGGAAAACGGTGAGCCCTTCCTGCTGGTTGAGTTCGCGGATCGCCTCGAAAATCTGCTTCACCACCAGTGGCGCAAGCCCGAGCGAGGGTTCATCCAGGAGAAGCAGCTTGGGCCGGCTCATCAAGGCGCGGCCGATGGCGAGCATCTGCTGCTCCCCGCCCGAAAGCGTGCCGCCGCGCTGGCTGGCGCGTTCCTTCAGGCGCGGGAACAGCGTGAAAACGCGCCGCAGATCCTCATCGAGATTCTCCGGCGGCACAAATGTGGCGCCCATCTGGAGGTTCTCCATCACGGTCATGCGCGAGAATATCCGCCGCCCCTCGGGCGACTGGGCGATGCCGAGCCGCATGATCTCGTGCGTCGGCATATCGGTGATGTCTTGTCCGTCAAAGGTGATCTGACCGAAACGGGCACGGGGATCGCCGCAGATCGTCATCATCAAGGTCGATTTGCCGGCGCCGTTGGCCCCGATCATGGTGACGATCTCGCCACGATTGACATCGACATCGACGCCGCGCAGCGCCATGATCTGACCGTAGTAGGTTTTGACGCCACGTACCGAAAGAAGGTTTTCGCTCATGGCTTGCCTGCTCCGTTGTCGGAGCCGGAAGCGACCGGTGCGTCAGGCATCGAACCGATAGCTCCCTTCGCTTCCGCGGCGACATCCTGCTTGACTTCCGCGATGTCGATCTCCTCCTCGTCGTCAACGCCCAGATACGCAGCGATGACATTCGGGTCGGTTCGCACGAAGGCGGGGTCGCCGTCCGAAATCTTCACGCCATAGTCGAGCACGACGATATGGTCGGAAATCTCCATGACCACGCCCATGTCGTGCTCGATGAGAAGGATCGACGTGTCGTGCTCGTCACGGATGAATTTCAAGAGTTGGTTGAGTTCCGCCGATTCACGCGGATTGAGCCCCGCCGCCGGCTCGTCGAAGCACAGGAGTTTCGGCCCGGTGCACATGGCGCGAACGATTTCGAGGCGCCGCTGGGCGCCGTAAGGGAGGTCGCCGGCCGGATCGTCGGCGCGGTCGACAAGGCCGATCTGGTCGAGCCAGTAAATGGCCCTTTCCATCGAAGCCGCCTGCGCTCTCCTGTAGGCGGGCAGGCCGAAAATGCCGCCGATCGAGTAGCCCGATGCGAGCATCAGCGGATTGTGCTGCGCGACGAGCAGGTTTTCGAGAACCGTCATGCCGCTGAAGAGACGGATGTTCTGGAAGGTGCGCGCCACCTTCGCCTTGGCGGAAATTTCGTGGTCGGGCATGCGCTCCAGGAGAAAGACGGAATTGCCGGCCATCTCCTTGAAGCGCGCGCTGCTCGCCGTCAGCTCCTCGACTTCTTTCTCTAGCCGGCCTTCGCCGTGGCGCATGGCGATACGGCCCTCGGTCGGCTTGTAAAAGCCGGTGACGCAGTTGAAGACGGTCGTCTTGCCGGCGCCGTTCGGGCCGATGAGGGCGGTGATGTCACCGCGTCCCACATTGAAGGAGAGGTCGCCGACGGCCACGAGCCCGCCGAAACGCATCGACAGGTGCTCGACGGTCAGAATCGGGTCGCTCTCCCATCGGCGCGCGGAAGGCACGCCGGAAATGTCTTGCGCGGCGGTCATCCGTGCCCCTCGCCTTGTGCGACCAGATCGGCGTTGATCTTCTTTTTCTCCTTGTAGATGGCGGACGGCGTCCTTGTCGCGATCAGCCCGCGCGGCTTCCAGACCATGATGATGACCATGGCGAGGCCGAAGATCAGCATGCGGTACTGGACCGGATCAAACCCGTCTCCGAAGATGGACTTGAGGAAGTCGAGATTGCGCAGCATCTCGGTGCCGCCGATCATGACGATCGCGGCAAGAACCACACCGAGCTGGGAGCCGAGGCCGCCGAGGACGACGATCGACAGGATGATCGCCGATTCAAGGAAGGTAAAACTTTCGGGCGACACGAACCCTTGCCGAGTGGCGAAGAAGGAACCGGCGAAGCCGCCGAACATGGCGCCGATGGCGAAGGCGGTGAGCTTCGTGTTGCGGGTGTTGATGCCAAGCGAACGGCAGGCGATCTCGTCTTCGCGCAGCGCCTCCCATGCGCGGCCGATCGGCAGCCTGCGCAGTCGTATCGTGATGAAATTGGTGATCAGCGCTAGAACGAAGATGATGTAATAGAGGAAGATAAAGCGCTGGATCGGCTCGTAGGGAATGCCGAGAACTGCGTTGATCGTATCGTCGCCGCGGCCGAGTTCCAAACCGAAGACGGTCGGCTTGGGAATGCCCGAGATGCCGTCCGGGCCGTTGGTGAAACTGTACCAGTTGAGGAGCACCACGCGGACGATTTCGCCGAAGGCAAGCGTGACGATCGCCAGATAGTCTCCGCGCAGGCGCAACACCGGGAAGCCGAGGATGATGCCCCAGGTCGCAGCGAGAATGCCGGCGAGCGGCAAGGCCATCCAGAAGCCGAAATGGAAATAGTGCGCCAGAAGCGCGAAGGAGTAGGCGCCGACCGCGTAGAAGGCGACGTAGCCGAGATCGAGTAGGCCGGCGAGGCCGACCACGATGTTCAAGCCCCATCCGAGCATGATGTAGGTCATGATCAGGATGGCCATGTCGATGAACTGCCGCTCGCGCTGCGGCATGAAGGTGGTGAAGAAGAAGGGCAGGACGACCGCGAAGGCGAAAAGTATCCAGGTTGCTGCTTTGCCTATTGTCGGGAGGAGTGCTGCAATCTTGCCTGGCTCGGCGCGAGCCTTTCGTTTCGCTGGCCGGTTGGCCTTGAAGAAGAAGATATTGAGAAGGAGCCTGGCGCCAAACACGATCAGGATCGAGATGATCCAGGTGCGCCAGCGTGTCGTTATGTCGAGGCCGCCTGGCGCCAATTCGGTGCGCAGGCCAATGAAGAAGAAGCCGAGCACGCCGGCAAGTAGCGCTGTCAGCCCCGCATCCTTGAGCGAATCGTAGAAGCTTGCCGCATGTTCCGGTGGCGGAGCCTGGAAGGCGCTGGCCCGATCTTCGCCGAGCGCTTGCGCGCCCTCCGGATTGATTTCCGAGGCGGGCATGTCCTGGTTGCCGGGAGCCATCAGACCTTCTCCACCTCGGGTCGGCCGAGCAAGCCGGACGGCAGGAAGATGAGGACGATGGCGAGGATCGAAAACGCCGCCACGTCCTTGTATTCGACGGTGAAATAGGCGGACCAGAACACTTCGATCAAACCGATCGCCAAGCCGCCTAGCATGGCGCCGGGCAGCGAACCGATACCGCCGAGCACGGCTGCCGTGAACGCCTTAACGCCGGCGAGGAAGCCGATATAGAAGTCGATGACGCCGTAGAGAAGCAGGAACATCAGACCCGCCACCGCGGCAAGCGCGGCGCCCAGCACGAAGGTAAGGGAGATCGTCCTGTCGACATTGACGCCCAGCAGCGCCGCCATCTTGGTATCCTGCTCGCAGGCGCGCTGCGCGCGTCCCAGCGGCGTCTTGATGATGAACAGCGTGAACACACCCATAAGGATAAGAGTTGTCCCGACGATGATGATCTGCATGTAGGACAATTGCACATTGATGCCGTCGGTCGGGCTGGCGCTGAATATCTTGATGCCGCCCGTGATCTGAGGCGGCAGCGGCTTGACGCGGGCGCCCTGCGTGACCTGCACGAAGTTCTGCAACGTGATCGACATGCCGATCGCGGTGATCAACGGCGCCAGCCGGAAGGAGCCACGCAACGGTCGGTAGGCGAGGCGCTCAACCGTCCAGCCCCATGCGGCGGTGAAAAGCATCGCCACGATCACGACGATCAGGAGCACCACGGGCAAGAAGGCGAAGCCGAATACGGTGGTCAGGATCAGGAAAGTGGCAAGTGCTACGAACGAACCGACCATGAAGATGTCGCCATGGGCGAAGTTGATCATGCCGATGATGCCATAGACCATCGTATAGCCGATCGCGATCAGCCCGTAGATCGATCCCAGTGTCAGCCCGTTGATAAGCTGCTGGACGAAATAGTGCATATGTTATCGGCTCCCCTGGAGCGTCGCATGGCGGCGCGCTCCTTTTGTCGTTCCCCTAGTCGTAGCTTCTCGCTTCCGGATTGCAACCGGCTTTTTCGCACCCCCAGCCGCATTTTTACGATGCCGGTTCAGAGTCGGCGATCATTTATCTTTGTCCCGTCCGTCCTCTGGACCAGCCGGAAGCTAGCATTGGCATAGCGCAATGTCCTTGCGTCGAATCCGGTTTCTCACAGCTTTCACCGAAGCCAATTCGGCCATGCTATCAATTTTTAGTGTTTCCTTGCGTGTCGGAAAAATCTGGAAACGGCGTCCCAATCCGTGCCCGGCGGATCAGGTGACGACGAAGCCATGCGCGAACGGATCGCGATCGTCGATGAAGATGGTATTCAGTCCCGTCATGCGGGCCCAGCCGCCGATCGAAGGGACGATGGCAGGCTTGTTCGCCACCGTGGTCTCGGCCTCGACGCGGCCCTTGAAGAGCGAGCCGATGATCGATTCATGGACGAAGCTGTCGCCGGCCTTCAGCCTGCCCTTGGCGTGAAGCTGCGCCATGCGCGCCGACGTGCCGGTGCCGCAGGGCGAGCGGTCGATCGCCTTGTCTCCGTAGAACACGGCGTTGCGCGCATCGGCCTCGCTGTTTGTCGGTTTTCCTGTCCATAATATGTGCGAGAGCCTGTTGATCTCCGGGTGCTCCGGATGGGCGAAGCTGTAGCTCTCGTTCAGCCGCTGGCGCAGCACCGGGCTCCAGGCGATGAGGTCGCCCGCCGAATGATCGGCCATGTCGCGGTAGTTCTCCTGCGGCTCGATGATGGCGTAGAAATTGCCGCCATAGGCGACGTCGACCTTCAGCGGCCCGAGGACCGGACACTCCACCGCAAGCTGTTCGGCGTAGAGGAAGGCCGGCACGTTGGTGATGCGCACTTCCTCCACATATTGGCTTTCCTGGCGGTATTCGGCGACCACCAGGCCCGCCGGAGTGTCGAGTCGCAACACGCCAGGTGTCTTCGGCTTCACCAGTCCGTTCTCGATCGCCATCGTTACCGTGCCGATAGTGCCGTGGCCGCACATCGGCAGGCAGCCGGAGGTCTCGATGAAGAGGATCGCGATGTCGCAATCCTCGCGCGTCGGCGGATAGAGGATCGAGCCCGACATGATGTCGTGGCCGCGCGGTTCGAACATGAGGCCGGTGCGGATCCAGTCATATTCGGCGAGGAAATGCGCGCGCCGCTCCAGCATGGTGGAGCCCTGGAGTTGCGGACCGCCGCCGGCGACGAGCCGGACCGGATTGCCGCAGGTGTGACCGTCGATGCAGAAGAAGGAGTGGCGTGCCACGATATGCCTCTAGAAACGCGTTGGGCGGAAAGGAGAAAGGTCGATCGGAGGAGCCTCGCCCGAAACGAGGTCGCGGATCAAGCGTCCCGTCGCCGCGGCTTGGGTCAGGCCGAGATGACCGTGCCCGAAGGCATAATGGACGTTCGCGGCGGAACGGGAGTGGCCGATGATAGGGAGCGAATCTGGAAGCGAGGGGCGGAAGCCCATCCATTCGCGGCCCCCCTCCGTCCTCAATCCCGGGAGGAAAAGACGAGCTTTCTCCAGCATTGCTTTCGAGCGGGCGAAATTGGGCGGCCGGTCGAGCCCGGCGAGTTCGACGGCGCCGCCGACGCGAAGCCCGGTTTCCAACGGCGTAACGACGAAGCCATGGCCGGAGAAGATCAATTGCCGCTTCAGGTCGAAGGCATGGACGGGAAGCGTCGTGTTGTAGCCGCGCTCGGTTTCGAGCGGGATGGTGTCGCCGAAGCGGCGGGCCCACAGATGCGACCAAGCCCCGGCGGCGACGATCAGCTTATCCGATCTGAGTGTGCGACCGTCTTCGAGGCGGATCGACGTTCCGTCGTCGCCCAGCGCCGCTTCGACGACACGGCCTTTGAGGAAAACCGCGCTCTTGCTCTCCGCATATTTCCAGATGGCCTTGCCAAGCAGCATCGGGTCGGAGACGGTTTTCCAGCCGGGAACGAAGGCGCCTTTGACGAATTGAGGCGAAAGGCCAGGCTGCAGTTCGCCGATTTCCGCGCCGGCGACATGCCGGAAGGCGATGCCGTGGCGTTCGCGCGCCGCCCAACCGGGCAGCGAGGCGTTGAACTCGACCTCGGATTCATAGAGTTCCAGCGAGCCGTCCTCGCGCAGCATGGAGCGTGTGCCGGAGCGCTCCATCAGCGCCATCCATTCGGATTGGGTAAGCCGCATCAAAGAAGCCTGCGCAGTTAGCGCGCCTTCATAACCGCCATGGCCGGCGCGCCAGAAGCGATAGAGCCAGGGGAGGAGATGCGGCAGATAGGAAGGCGGGATGGCGAGCGGCCCGAGCGGGTCGAGCAGCCAGCGCGGCAGATTGCGCAGCATACCCTTCTGCGCAAGCGGCAGCACGTCTGAGAAGGCGAAGGCGGCGGCGTTGCCGGAACTCGTTTCCTCGCAGATGCCGGTGCGGTCGATGACCGTCACCGCGCAGCCTGCCTCGGCAAGATATGCGGCGGCGCAGATACCGACGATGCCGGCACCGATGACGGCGATATCCGATCTGCTATCGCCGTGCATCGGCACCCTCCGCGCCTTGTGCCCGGATATCAGGCAGCCTTGTCGATCGAAAGCTTCGGCAGGACCGGCCGTGTTGCCAGCGCATCCTTGATGATCTTCTCGACGCGCACGCGCTCGGCACCTGCAAGCGGCTGGCGTGGCATGCGTACCCTCTCGTTCGAGCCGATCGCGTGAACCTCCGCGAGCTTGATGTTCTGGACCAGATTGGTCGAGACGTCGAGATCGAGCAGCGGACGGAACCAGCGGTAGATCGTAAGCGCTTCCGCCGTGCGGCCGGCCTTCATGAGCTGGTAGACCGCGACGGTTTCGGCAGGGAAGGCGGTCACAAGGCCGGCGATCCAGCCTACCGCGCCGACCGAAAGCGCCTCGAAGGCCAGATTGTCGACGCCGGTGAACAGGTCGAAGCGGTCGCCGAACCGGTTGACGATGTCGATCGAGCGGCGGATCTCGTCCGAGGATTCCTTGATGGCGACGAAATGATCGTCGTTCGCCAGTTCCGCCATGATGTCGAGCGTGACGTCGACCCGATAGGCGATGCGGTTGGAATAGATCATCACCGGCAGGCCGCCGGCAGCCGCGACGGCCTTCAGCGTGGTGACCGTCTCACTGGGATTGGTGTGGTAGATCGGGCTCGGCACGATCATCAGCCCGTCGGCGCCTGCCTTTGCGGCGCGTTTGGCCAGCGAGACCGCGTCGCGTGTCGCCGCTTCGTTGATGGTGAGGAGCGCAGGCTTGCGTCCCGCCACGCCCTTCATCGTGTTGAAAACCTCAAGTTTTTCGTCATGCGAGAGCATCGGGCCTTCGCCGAGCGAACCGCAAGCGATCAGCCCGTCGCAGCCGGCATCCATCAAAAGCGCGAAGCAGCGCTCCATTTCCGCATGATCCAACTCGTCGCCGTCCGTGAACTTCGTCGTAACGGCGGGCATGACACCTGACCACATGGCCTTATCTCCTCTGATATATCTGTGATATATTTGCTATCGCGGGCGCTTGTCAAGCGAATTCCGCTCTATGCGGAAACGGCGGTGCGCCGCTGATTTTCTCATAAACTTGCTTTTACGTAAGCAATGGCTTACTCAGGTGTGATGACCGCATCCGACCCGTTCCACGCGATCAGCGATGCCACGCGGCGTCACATTCTGGAAGAACTGAGACGGAACCCCAGCACCGTCAACGCTCTCGCTGCGGGGCTGCCGATTTCGCGTCCCGCCGTTTCCCAGCACCTGAAAATCCTGCTCGATGCAAGGCTCGTCACCGTGGAGGTGTCTGGCACGAAACGCATCTACGCGACGAACGATGCGGGGTTCATCCGCCTCAACATCTGGCTCGACCAGTTCTGGAAAGGCTGAAGGACTACGCCAAAACCCTATAGGCCGATGGTCAGGTCCGCCATCGACAGGCTCCTTGTCATTGCCGCCCCGGAGCGATGGAGCCTAAAAACACCCTTCCCGAAAGCGGACACCGGTTTCGGGATAAAGGCATGCGAAAAATCAGGAACCTGAAGCGTATACAGCGAACCTAAAGGGTCGCGGCGCGCCTTAGTGCCTTGTCTTCAGCTTTTCGATTTCGTCTTTAAGTGCCAGTTTTCGTCTCTTAAGGGCGGTTATTTCGAGTTCGTCGGTTGAGGGATGGGTCAGGGCTTCGTCAATCTCGCGCTCTATGTCGCCATGCTTTCTCTGCAATTCCTCAAGATGGGAAGCGAGAGCCATGATTTCTTCTCCTGTTCCGTTTTCCTCGTCAGGCCGGTACATGGACATCTGTCGCCGGACATTGCATGTGACGGCCGGATGACAGTGTGCCACCGGAATATGGCGAAGTCGAATGCGCGGTAGTAGCATTTCCGGTGTTGTCGTAATGTGCTATGAATCAATACTGCAGCGCATTGCGTGGCCGGCTTCCGCCGGGAAGGCGCCGGGGAATCTGGATTCATGTCGGAACAGGAACAGGCCGGAATTCGTCTCGAATTCGCGCGCCTGAAGCAGGAGCATGCCGATTTCGACGCAGCCATCAACGCCATGATCGCCATGGGTTGCGACGCCCTGCAGATTCAACGGATGAAAAAGAAGAAGCTGGCCATCAAGGACCGGCTCAAGGACCTCGAGGACAAGGTTATCCCCGATATCATCGCCTGAGTGCGATTCGCGCCCGAGGATCGATCTGGCGAAGAAGACGCTGGCGGGGGAAGATGACAGCGTCGAGTCGTCGCTCGCGGGCGCGGTTTCATGTTAATCAGCATGATGGACCATGCCGGGGAAATTCTGATTCTGACCGGGGCGCCGGGCTCGGGGAAAACCACGGCGGCGCGGATGCTCGCCAAACAACCAGGCTCCGCGAAAGTGCATCTTCATTCGGATGAGTTCTGGCATTTTATCAAGAATGGAGCGATCCCGCCCTATCTGCCCGAAGCCCATAGGCAGAACGCCATAGTCATCGACGTTCTGGCAGGGGTTGCGGCCGGCTATGCCAGGGGCGGCTATTTCGTCGTCCTCGACGGCATTCTTGGGCCATGGTTCCTGCAGGCGTTCGGGCAAGTTGCGGCGCCGATCCACTATGTCGTCCTGCGGCCGCCGCTCGATGTGGCTATCCGGCGCTGCCGGGAACGCGGCGGCGATACGCTGACCGATCCGGCGCCCATAACCGCGCTTCATCAGCAATTCGGTTCGCTCGGTCCGCTTGAGCGGCACGTCTTGCTGACCGAGGGTCAGACGCGCGAGGAAACGGTAGGTGCGGTATCCGATGCCGTGCGCGGCGGCGCGTTTCTGCTGACAAAACCACCGCGCCGGTGACCGGTGCCCGAAGAGGCCGGATACCGCCTTTCAGGTCATGGCTGGAATTGGAACCAGCGCAGTCAATTTCTTGCGGCGCCCGACCGTTTCCTCTATGCGGCGGTCTCGAAACATGAAGGGGCAAGACATGTCGCGCGCCGATGTCGCCATCATCATGGGCAGCCAGTCGGACTGGCCGACCATGCGCCATGCCGCCGAGACGCTAGCCGCGCTCGGCGTCGGCTTCGAGAAGCGTATCGTCTCGGCGCACCGCACGCCGGAACGGCTCTACGAATTCGCGCGCGGCGCCAGGGATGCCGGCTTCAAGGTCATCATTGCCGGTGCGGGCGGTGCGGCGCACCTGCCCGGCATGGCGGCGGCGCTGACGCCACTTCCGGTGCTCGGTGTTCCCGTCGAGTCGAAAGCGCTTTCGGGCCAGGATTCCCTGTTGTCGATCGTGCAGATGCCGGCAGGCATCCCAGTCGGAACGCTGGCGATCGGACGCTCCGGCGCCGTTAACGCGGCGCTCTTGGCCGCTGCCGTGCTGGCGCTTTCCGACCCCGCGCTTGCCGGGCGGCTCGACGCCTACCGCGCCCGGCAGACCGAGGCGGTGGCTGATATCCCGGGGGATGAGGAACCAAGGGGCGACGCATGAGCAAGCCGCTCGCGCCGGGCGCCGCGATTGGCATCATCGGCGGCGGCCAGCTCGGCCGCATGCTGGCGATGGCTGCTGCCCGGCTCGGCTACCGCACGGTCGTGCTGGAGCCGCAGGCCGATTGTCCCGCGGCCCAGCTTGCCAACCATCAGATCGTCTCCGCCTATGACGATCCGGCAGCACTCGACGCGCTTGCCCGGCAAGCCTCGGTCGTCACCTATGAATTCGAGAACGTTCCGGTGGAAGCGGCGAACCGCCTGGCGCTCAGCGTGCCGGTCTTTCCGCCGCCGCGTGCGCTCGAAGTGTCGCAGGATCGCCTGGCCGAAAAGACATTTCTCAACGCTAACGGAATATCCACAGCCGCGTTCCGGGCGGTGGATAATGACGGGGATATCGCGGCTGCGCTCGACGCGTTCGACGGCAGCGGCGTGCTCAAGACGCGCCGGCTCGGCTATGACGGCAAGGGTCAGAGGGTCCTCCGCTCAGGCGAGGTGAGGAGCCTCGAAGGTACGTTCGTGGCAATGGGCAACGTCCCGCTGATTATCGAAGAACTTGTATCCTTTGAATGCGAGATATCGATGATCGCCGCGCGCGGCAGCGACGGCTCGGTCGCAGCATTCGATCCCGCCCGTAATGTCCACCGTGAAGGCATATTGCGCAGCTCGACCGTGCCGGCCGGTGTTCCGGAGGAGATCGCGGGGGAGGCGCGGCGGGCGAGCTTCAGGCTGCTCGAAGCGCTCGACTATGTGGGCGTCATCGGCGTCGAATTCTTCGTAGCGGCCGACGGCCGCGTGCTTGCCAACGAGTTCGCGCCGCGCGTCCACAATTCCGGCCACTGGACCGAGGCGGCCTGCGTCGTCTCCCAGTTCGAGCAGCACATAAGGGCCATCGCCGGCCTGCCGCTCGGGGAGCCCGGCCGGCATTCCGACTGCGTCATGGAAAATCTGATCGGCGATGATATGGATCGCGTGCCGGCGCTGCTTGCCGAGCCAAACCTGCTGCTGCATCTCTATGGCAAGGCGGAAACCCGCCCCGGCCGCAAGATGGGGCATTTCACGCGGCTGTCTTCGGGAGTATAGCCAGCCTGCCGGCGCGTGGACGCGAGGTTGACAGACGCGCCGCTCGTCGTTTATGAGCAGGCCGATTGCGGCGCGCCTTCTGGCGCGTCTTTGATTTCAGGCCCAACGGGCCAAGCTGAACGGCTCGGAAAATGAAGATCAAGAACTCGCTCAAGGCACTGAAAGCCCGCCACCGCGATAACCGCCTGGTCCGTCGCAAGGGCCGTATCTATGTAATCAACAAGACCGCGCCGCGCTTCAAGGCGCGCCAGGGCTGAGCGTGACGCCAGCCTTTTCTGATCCGTCTTTTTGATTTGATATTGGGCCGCGCGGGATTAGATTTCCGGCATGCGCGGTCTCTTTGTTTTACTCTCCCTGACGCTATTCGCGGCCCCGGCCGTGGCCGCCGACAATGCGGTTACCGAGCCGACACCTTCAGTGAAACAACTGCCGACAACGCCCGTCGCTGCTCCGAAGGCAGGCAACCCGCTCGAATCGGCGCACGCCAAGCGGCTCGACAAGCTCTTCTCCGAATTGAAGCGGGAGCGTAACGAGCATGTGGCGGATCGCATCTCGCGGCAGATCTGGCAACAATGGCTCGATTCCGGCAGCGCCACGGTCGATCTTCTGATGCAATGGGCGAACGACGCCATCCAGACGAAGAAATATCCTGTCGCTCTCGATTTCCTCGACCAGATCATCGCGCTCGATCCCTCTTACGCGGAAGGCTGGAACCGGCGTGCGACCGTCCACTACATGATGGGCGACTACACCATGTCGATGGCCGACATCGACAAGACGCTGCAACTCGAACCGCGTCACTTCGGGGCGCTCGCAGGCATGGCGGAGATCCTCAAGGATACCGGCCGCAAGGAGCTGGCGCTCAAGGCCTATGAGCGGGCGCTTCAGGTCTATCCGATGATGCGCAGCGCCCAGAGCGCGGTTGAAACACTTACCCAGGATCTGGCCGGCCAGGATATCTGACCGATTCCCGAGGGACCCGAGGCCGTGCCGCAACCGGTGCCTCGCTGTGCTCCGGCGCTCGAGTTATATGCCGCCCAATCCGTCCGAGCCGATATAGGCGATGCGAAGCATGTTGGTGGCGCCGGGCGTCCTGAGCGGTACGCCGGCGGTGACGATCACCCGGTCGCCAGGCCGGCCGAAATGCTCCTCGAAGGTGATGCGGCAGGCCCGGTCGACCATGTCGTCGAGGTCGGTCGCGTCCTCGGTCACCACGCAATGCGTGCCCCATACGAGCGAGAGGCGCCGCGCCGTCGCCACGACGGGTGACAGCGCGATGATCGGCACCTGCGGGCGCTCGCGCGCGGCGCGCAGGCCGGTGGTTCCGGAGGCCGTATAGGTGATGATGGCCGACAGGTTGAGCGTCTCGGCGATCTGCCTCGCCGCGGCTGAAATCGCGTCGGCGCCGGTCGCCTCCGGCGGCGAGCGCTGGGCATTGATGATGCCGGGATAGGTCGGGTCGCGCTCCACCTCGACGGAAATCGCGTTCATCATCGAAACTGCCTCGACCGGGTATTTTCCGGCGGCGGATTCGGCCGACAGCATGATGGCGTCGGCGCCCTCGTAGACGGCCGTGGCGACGTCGGAGACCTCGGCGCGGGTCGGTACGGGTGCGGCGATCATCGATTCCAGCATTTGGGTGGCCACCACCACCGGTTTGCCGGCGCGCCGGGCGGCGCGGGTGATCTGCTTCTGGATGCCCGGAACGGATTCGACCGGCATCTCGACGCCGAGATCGCCGCGCGCGACCATCAGCGCATCGGAAAGCTCGATGATCTCGGCAAGCCGCGCCACGGCCTGTGGCTTCTCGATCTTGGACAGCAGCGCGGCGCGGCCGCGCGCCACCTTGCGCACTTCGGCCAAATCCTCCGGCCTCTGGATGAAGGAGAGCGCGACCCAGTCCACGCCGGTTGTCAGCACGGCGTCCAGATCCTTGCGATCCTTGTCGGTCAACGCGCCCACCGGAAGCGTCGTGTCGGGGACGCTGACGCCCTTCCGGTCGGAGATCGCGGTGCCGGAGACGACGCGGCAGCGGACCGAACGGCTATTCGTTTCCTCCGCCACCAGCGTCAGTCGGCCGTCGTCGATCAGCAGGCGGTCGCCAGGCTGGATGGATTGCAGGATTTCAGGGTGTGGGAGAAAGACGCGGGTGGTGTCGCCCGGTTCGGGATTGTCGTCGAGCGTGAAACTCTGGCCGGGCTTCAGTTCCGCCTTGCCGTTGGCGAACGTGCCGACCCTGAGCTTCGGCCCCTGCAGGTCGGCCAGGATGCCGATTGGCCGGCCGACCTTTCCCTCGACGGCGCGGATGCGCGCGACGAGTGTGCGCATCGTCTCATGGTCGGTATGGCTCATATTGATGCGGAAAGCGTCCGCGCCGGCCTCGAAGAGTTTCTGGATCATCGCCTCGTCGGAGGAGGCAGGGCCGAGGGTGGCGAGGATCTTGACCTTGCGGCTGCGTCTCATTGACTGTCCGATCCGGGATTACCCGATCCGGTAACAGCGGCGGCACCGTTCATCGCGGGCTGATCGGTCAATTGCACCATCCAATTCGATTGCTTGCCCGTATCGTATTCCTTGAAGCCGGCGCGCTGGAAACCGCGCGCGAAGCAATCGTTGACGCCGGCGATCTTGAATTCCTTATCGGCGACGCACATGTTGACCGGCCCGTCCCAGCGCCCGCCATGATCGGCATCTTCCGCGTAAAGATAATAATAGCGCGAGGAGAGAGGGCCTTCGATGAGGGTCTTGCAGGTCGATCCTTCGATGTGCCACCAGCCTTCCGTTACCCAGCCCGCCTTGGCGCGGTAGCCGATGGCGACGCCGACCAGATTCTGGGTCGCGTTGCAGACGCGGAAATCAGCGAGGGCAGGCGTTGAAAACAACCCCGCCGCGCCGGCGCAGACCACGGCAGCACCGGCAAGAGCCGCCTTGCGACCCCTCCGCCTTGCCGTTGCGCAAACCGATTCCATGCCGCTTGCCTGTAACAGCCCCATTTTCCAAGATGCCCCTTTTCGAAGATAGCCCGGTCCGTGTCAACGCGCCGGAGGCCGTTCGTCAAACGGTCCCCGCCTATTTCCGCTCACACGGGTTCGGCGGAAAGATTGTCGAAACAACGGCATTGCGCCTGGGTCGGCTTCGTGAAATGACCGGGCCAGCTTGCGAAGCCCACGGCCAGGTGAATGACGCGTCTGTCCCAATTCTCCCCCTTTGAGTTCATCGACGGCGACCGGAGCGACGGCATGCTCATTCTCGCCGACCATGCCGGACGCGACCTGCCGGACGAATATGGCAGCCTCGGCTTGCCCGAGACCGAATTCGATCGCCACATTGCCTATGATATCGGCGTAGAGGGAGTGACGCGGCGGCTTGCGGCGCTGACCGGCGCGCCGGCGGTGATGGCGCGCTTCTCGCGGCTCCTCATCGACCCGAACAGGGGAGAGGACGACCCGACGCTGATCCGGCAGCTCTATGACGGTACGGTGGTTCCGGGAAACTATCCGATGTCGACGGAAGAGCGGGAACGTCGGCTCGACCGCTTCTACCGGCCCTACCACGACGCCGTCGCCGCGCTTGTCGCCTCGGTGGCCGAGGAATCGGGCAGGGCGCCGTTCATTTTTTCCGTCCATTCCTTCACTCCTCGTATGCAGGGCTTCGAGCGGCCTTGGCATGTCGGCATATTGTGGGACAGCGACAATCGCGCGGTCGATCCGATGCTCGCCGCATTAAGGGTCGAGAAGGGCCTCGTCGTGGGCGACAACGAACCATATGACGGCGCGCTGCGCGGCGACACGATGTTCAAGCACGCCATTGTCAACGGTTTCGCCCATGCCCTGATCGAAATCCGTCAGGATCTGATCCGCGAGGAGGACGGGCAGCGGCAATGGGCGGAGCGGCTGGCGCCGTTGCTTGAAGCGATCGATGCCCGACCCGATATCCATGAGGTGAAGCAGTTCGGTTCGCGTACGGGACCGCTCTAAAAGGACGCCAGCCATGACCGAACTCAGCAAGGAACAAAAGCGCGATTTCGAGGCGGCAGCCTTCCGCACCCTCGTCGATCACCTGCGGGAGCGTTCCGATGTCCAGAATATCGATCTGATGAACCTCGCCGGCTTCTGCCGCAACTGTTTGTCGAACTGGTATCGCGAGGCGGCCGAGGCCGCGGGGGTCGCACTCACGAAGGAAGAATCGCGCGAGATCATCTACGGTATGTCCTATGACGAATGGCGGGCTAAACACCAGGCTGAGGCGAGCGAGGCCAAGAAGGTCGCGTTCGAAGCCAGCCGCCCGAAGGAATAGGCTTTCCTCAATTCGCATTGGGCCGTTTTCTCCTTGACCCCTCCGACGGGGTCGGGCATCGAAGCCGCCGTTTTCCTTGCCGCGAAGGTGTTTCTGAGTCGCGGCGCAATTTCCTTGGAGATGCTCATGGCCGACGAAGTCACCGATTCCTCACAAACCGTCGCCGCCGGCCAGTTGAGGGCGTTCATCGAACGCATCGAGCGCCTCGAAGAGGAGAAGCAGTCGCTGGCCGACGATATCAAAGACGTCTATGCCGAAATGAAGGGCACCGGGTTCTAATCCCCCGCAATTTAGATGATCTATAAGCTAGATCAGCTACTTGGATAGGTTGAAGCGCACCTGATTGAAACTAGCCCTTCACATGATCGAGGACAATTACATGGACGTTGAAAATTCAGATTCCGCTCAGACGGTCGCGGCGGGCCAACTTCGTGCTTTCATCGAACGCATCGAGCGTCTCGAGGAAGAGAAGAAGACGATATCGGAAGACATCCGCGAAGTGTACGCAGAACTTAAGGGGACCGGCTTCGAGCCGAAGGCCGTCCGTACATTGGTGCGTCTGCGCAAAAAAGATGCAGCCGAAAGGCAAGAGGAAGAGGCAATTCTTGACCTGTACAAGGCCGCGCTCGGAATGGAATAGGAAAGATAGCGCAGCGCTCTGCTACCCTTGTCGGTCCCACATGATCGGAACCTCCCTTAAGCCGGCGCGGATTTCGTGTTCCTAAAGCGGCACTCCCGCCAGACCGGCTATTACGGCTAACTCGTCGCCAGCAATCAATATTCGGCCGGGAGAGAAGCTCATCTTGAGTGATCCGTTTGAATAGTTGAGCCCAAACGGCTCCAAGTATTGAACATTCTTCAGCCGGACGAGCAGCCGCCGCAAAAGCTCGGCTTCGTCTGAACCGAACATCTCCGATGAAGACGCTCTTTGGCCTACATTTGGCAGTGGGTTTAAGTCGTCAAGTCGGACGGGCTGCATACGCTTGGAGAATTCGCGAGCTAAATCAAGTTCATTCTTCCAAGATCGTCCTTTTTCGATTTCGGCACGAATGATGTAACGATCATCGATAGGAAGCTTTGCAATTATCTCCTCAAGCGTTCTTGCCGTATTGCTTCGTGCTCGTCGGTTTTGTGTTGCGAAGGCCTCAACTCTTCGCGCATCGACATACGCTTTCAAATCCTTGTCGCGACTGATCACTGCCGCCGTCGGTCCCGTCCATTCCGCACAATCAGGGGAAGCTGATCGCTGACGCAGCTTCACGTATCTGTCGATCAGGCTATAGGTTAGCTTTGGACGGGCGTTGGGAAAATCGTTTCGCGCATATCCCTGTGACTCGGCCATTTGGTAGGCCTTGCCCGATAGGATGTCGTTACAGGCTCGCTCCAGTCTGCCAATGGTGCCCAAGCGGACGCTTGCGTATCGGCCTTTCGCTCCTGCCTCCATACGCATTCGATCAATAATGATTTTCGATTGGGGTACAACTAAGGTCACGAGTTACTCTTATGAGTAAGCTCATTTGTCAAGTTTACCAGTCCAATCTTCGCCAACACAGAAGATATTTCTGCTACCAACAATTCTCTTTTTTCTTGGTAATCGCCCTCCAGAATTTCCTGTAGATCGTTTGAATCGGCCGCTGCATTAACGACCATATCTCCAATGGCATCCATCGCATTTTGTTGTTCAGATTCAGGGATGCGATAAAATAAGCTGGATATGTCAGTAGCAACCATAAACTTACGAAGCATCTTGTTGCGATATTCCTCAGTTCCGACGGGTAGTTGAAATGCGAGCGCCGGATCTTCCCGTGATTGCTTGATAATCCGCTGCACGGCGACAAGACTGTGGGTTTCAGTTGGAATAAACCTAAATTTCTCAGGAGATACTGACGATCTGGAAATCAAAAGGTCGTTTTTCACCTCATTCGGTTGGTTACCGACGCTATTCACGGTGCGGCAGAGCTGAATCATAGAATTTTCCGTCTGCCACTCACGGTAAAGGTTTGTTTGCAGAATCTGCTCTTCACGAATTTCGGCCTGACGTTGATGTTTAGCCAGCTGATCATTTTCCTTTTCTTGCAAGAGGTTCAGCGAGTTCTCTCCTTCCTGTGACATCTTGAATTCGATCATTAAGAGGTCCGCACGATCGCGCATGCCAGGTAGGAATCGTGGCCCGATGACGCGGAAGCGACATTCGCCGCAAGCTCTATCCCGCCAAACGGGCTCATATTTACCTGGCGAGATGCGCTTTCCGCCCTCTTTGCATCGACCACCGGGACATATCCCGTGAAAAAATGCGTCGAAAGATGCAGATCTTGAGCTCTTATGCTCTAAGAGAAGTTCAATGCCAACGTGATCCTCGACCCAACTAGGTCGAACGGCTTCCCGCGCCAGTACCGCCAGCATCTCAGGATCACGCGCTATTGCCTTCCGGGCTGCGTCCTGCCGGATAGCATAAAGATGGCGAAGCTGACTCCCGATCGTTTCTGGCCCAGAGGCATCGTAGTGGGCAGCCATTGCTATGCTGGAGTGTCCGAGGATATCGCGCATCGTACCCAGCGTCGCGCCCTGATTGCTTAGATGCGTCGCCAACGTTACCCGCAAGGAATGGATGTCGTAAATCGGCTTTCCGGACGCGTCCAACAGTGGGTAGTGATAGCCTAGCCGCTCGTCGACGATCGGCTGGCAGTGGACTAGAAGTGCATACCAATACTGGAGCAGGGTATAGTCCGCGAAGGGAAGGGCAACAGCGACGTCCGGCATCCGGAATAACGGGAAGACGTGTTTCACGGTATCATTCTTGCGTCGTTTTTTCGAATTTGAATCGATAGCTGGTATCGGAGCTCTGATCGGGTTGAATTTTTTTTGAAGCCCACACATTCTCCAGTACAGATCTTCTATGTGAGGAGGGCACCAAGGTATATCGTGTTCGTTCTTGATCTTGTCGACGCAGAAATGCATCGTGGATGCGTGTGTATCGTCACTCGGTACAAATAATTTTTGCAGAAAAGATTCACGTCTACATTTTTGCATGGTCGGGAGATCATTTGGTAGCTTCTTTCCACTGATCTGCTCAAACACAAATTCGTCACCTTCACCGCTATCGGCCCAACGAGCCGCAGAATTGCGCGCGCCCGAGTTGATAATTATCTCGACACAGATAGGAACGGCCGGCCAAAATACGTCCTCATACTTATCAGTATATACATTACGGAGATTGTACATAAAACTTGCTTTTCCGTAGTTTCGTGCAAATATAAAGTCGTCTCTTCTGTTCTCCAAACTTATGATCTCAAGTACTGCCTCATCGATCGCATTTCTTGAGGTTCTCGTTTTCTTTTGAGGAAACTTCGCAATCCGATCGAGTTTCAGATCAAATGGGCAGGATGTGGGCTCCGACCACCGCTGGGCGGCGCGCAGTTTATGCCATGCGGTAACAAGCATGGATATTGCACGGGGGGCATTGGCCCTGCCGATCAAGTGCAATCTCGCCTTCATGAAACCGACGAAGCAGGATTCAGAAGCTTGTTCTGTTCCCTCAGAGTCGTTGACGTGGATTAAGCGTTTGACCTCCCGGAATGATCTTGGTGCGCTCTGCCCGAGATGTAGTATGTAGGCGAGCCAGCAGTTGAGCACGGCTTCTGCGGTGCCGACGTCGCAGGTCATCAACTCAATTGCGCGCGCAAGGTCAGCGGCCCAATCCCGCACGAAATCTGGCACTGTGGTGATCTCACGGCCGAGAATACGAGAGACAAGCCTCGTGTTTGTGGGGGACGGCTTTTCGCACCAGCGGAACCGAAACAGACTGCCTTGCGCCAGTCGCTTGTTCTTGGTGAATGCCTCGAAATTATCAAGTTCCGGGATGCGCACGTCGAAGTGGCGCGCTGCCTCAAATAGCAGGTGGTTTAGCGATGAGGAGGCTAATAGCCTGCCCTCAGTCTGACACTGCTCCTTAAATCGTACGAGCGCGTCAGTTGCCAGTGAGCCGCCATGCCACGTATTGGACGCGAGAGCGGATGCTAGGAAGACCCATCCGATTCTCTCCTTGGAAGTTCCGCGGGTGACGTTGGGCGCTGCAGCGGAGAGACAATGCTCAGCGAACGATCTCATACTTGATGGCACCGAGAGCCGGAAGGCTATCGGTAGCCATCGAGTTGGATAGAATCCGAAGAGGCTGGATTCAAGCCTGAAGGGCCAGAGCCAAACGCCGATCTTGGCTAGATACTGAGCAAACCAGGCAGGCGCGTATACGCGGCCGGTACCCTTTCCGGCCGGCGTGCCCGCCGTTCGCAATTTCTGCTCAAGGAAGAAATCACTTGCAGCCCGCAAGAGATGTTCAAGTATCTCGACTGGATCATCGCTTCCGCGAACTATCTGCTTCAGCTTTTCAAACCCGACCTCAGCGGACTGGTCTACCAACAGGGCTTCGTCAAGATCTCCGCTCAATACTTCTGTGATCAGACGCAACTTCATTTCCTGCGAAAGAGCGCCGACCAGATCAGCAATATGACCAGAACCCCTGTCTAATCGGGTGCGGGGTTGCCCTTTTGAGCTATGTTCACTCAAGATACCCAAGCGAATTAACCCTTGAAGGACAGATTTATTTGTAAGATGAGAGAACCGCGGTGGGTTCCTTTTGTTTTGAAGGGTTAATCCATATAATTCTCCTTCCCTCCCCGAAGAATTTTTCTCAAGAAGCCGTAGAGAGCCAAAGCTTTTCTTGATATCGGAGTACTCTCTTTCAAACAAACGCCGAAATTCAGAACGAATCTCGACTTCAAATTTCTCGACGGCCGCTCGAAGCTCAGCGGTTGTGGGCATAGTCGTTACAACTACGATCTCATCGCTTGTGTTCGCCATTATTCCGGCTGCGCTTATCAAAAGCGCATCGTCACAATTGTCGATGAAGCGTAGTGTCAACATTTTGAATATCGTTCCTGCATTGCGTCTCGGATACCCGCGATTACTTTCGTGTAATCCTCTTGGCTTTCTATGCTCGCATGATGCATCATTAATTGAATCTGTTGCGGACCGAGCTTCAGCTCGGCCCTAGCCGTGTTTTTATAAAAGTATCTCAACCAGTGTGGTGTGGGCGTACGCCCCGACTCTAGCCCGCCAATTCTGTCTGATGCGCGCTTCAATGCTTGCTCGACCGAGGCGATCCGAGTTGGGTTGCCAAGATACTGCATCGACGCTGTATTGACGAAAAGGTAAGGTGATCGGTCAACCGCACCAGAACGTTGGCGGAACCATCGTAGTTCGCCTGCGAGTTCTCCGAAGGCGACCGACATTGCTGGGTCAATCCAGTAGATCCAAGCTAGGTCCAGCAAACCGTTCGCCGGTTGAACGCCTTTCCATCCAGCTCGCATTTTGTCTGATTTGGGGAGCAGGTTTCGCGCCGCTGATCCGTATCTACTCAGGAGATATTCCTCGCGGGTGATGGCTATGTTTAGATTTATCCTTGGGCTGTCGATGAAACGCGATCTCGACGGATGAGCCAGAAGGACGAACGGCATGCCAGTCATGTCGTAGCAGCCAAAGGCAGTGCTCTCGTAGCCGGAGCGCACGTCGGTTGCCCAGATATTTAGCGCTTCCGAGAGTCGACAGCCCCCGAACGCGAGCAATATCCACAATGCCTTGTAAGTGAGGTTCGGCTCGTATCTGATCAGCCGGGCGATCCAGTCGCGCGTCAGAAGATCTGGTTTATACGGAGTCGAGTAGCTGGCAGATCGCGCGAGGCTTCGTGGGAATTGCACTCTGTCGTCGACAAGATCCAGAAAGGCGTCGCGATAGGGGAGAAGATGGTCGAGTAACGTCTCTCTCGATCTGAGAATGCGCCGATTTCTCTGGTTAAAGAGCCCGGCCTTTCCGAAGCCAAAGCCCATCCATGGTAGATTTTTTCCCCTTTTTGCGCAGAAGATGCCGAACTCTCGTATTGCAGTGAAATCGAAATGCGCGGCGGCCAGTGATACACGCCTCCAAGCGGGTAATGCCTCTGCTTCCGCCTTGATTACCGGTTCGACTTTCATCCGATAGGCCAGAAAATTCCAGAGGAGCAGTTCGAAGTCATCTTGACCGGAGATCTCACCGAAGACGCGAACCCCATATTGATATAAAAGCCCGATCGCTCTGATTGCCTTGGCCAGTTCAATGTATTGAGTACGCTGGAGGGAGATGGCCCACTCGATGGTCTCCGGTGGAACGAAAAGGTCCTCTTGGGCGCGAAGTAGGAGTATCGGCGTCTGCCGACACTCCGTTTGGTACCTTCGCCGAGTGTCGTGCGGTGGCCGGCGGGCTAGGCGGGGGGATGAATAAATGAGAGGAATAGAAAGGACGCAGAATGCGCCCGCGTCGCCCCCTGGCGTCAGTTTCAATATTGCATCTGGGAGGCCTTCGTCGGGGTTGCCGTCACGAAGCCTGCCCATCAGGTCAGCAGGGTCTGAACGGTCTGACATTTAGCCCTCTCACTCGTGAACGCTCGTGAGATCAGAGCAGATTCGTGTAGTCTGGCAAATTAGCAATATTTCTAGGTTGATTTTCTGTATATGTGATTTCGAATCAAAGCTATGTTATATTTGTTCATTTAAGACTTGTAGTAAAAATTTCTGTTTACAAGATTTAGATTTTTATCTGTTTTATACTTTGGTTCACTACAAGGATTCGATTTAGAAAATTATTCTAATTTCTCATTTATTCTCGAAACGAAGCCTTTAGCCTGAGGGATTTTAAAAAAAATCGCGTCTCTCTAATTTGCAAAGGACTGAGTGCGGAAGGCTACAGAGGGGGGCGGAGACGGAATCCTTTCTCGACCTCAATTGAAGCAATTCCGGAAGACTCTGATTTGGAGCTGCCGCTAGTTTAGCCTAGTTAACCGTTGAGTTTTTCAACCGTCCGAAGGATTTCGTCTCATGACGAGTTATCGAGTTCTTCTAGGAAGGATTCGAATTAGAATATGGGCATCCGTCAAGGATTAGCCTTGCCGTGCCTGCCGATCTCAAACCAGTGACGGTATCAAGAGTGAGAAACGACGCGTTTCCTCACAACCAATTTCGATCTGCATCCCTTCCGACATAAGCCAGCCAAAAAGGAACTCGAACGCTTCCGTCTGAAGCGGTCCATGTACCAGTGGCCTGCGGCCGGTGCGCGTGATGGTGCTGTCTCGCTCAGTCGGCCGCCGATGCTGATAGCTGCCGATCGCTCGCAGATTGGTTTGTTCGGACCAGAACTGAAATCGGAGAGCTAATGATGGGAAGAGAGCACACGCTTCGGTGAACGTTCGAATACCGTGCATTTTTCGGTCTGCGCCGGATTCTGTAGCGCCGTTTCAGTTCATCATTGCCACGTGCGACGATGATCTGTTGACTTGGTGGGTTTAGCCGCGAGTCTAAAAAGGGGTGGCGTCATCGATTCGGTGATCGGGGAATGACAGAGGCAAGTGTAGCGGTTCGCTTAACCGCAAGAGGATTAGTCGACACGCATCATGCGTCGCTGACCAGCGGCTCCGTTCTCTCCCAGGGTCCGGAAATGTCTCTCGTGCTGCGCCGCGGCATGGCTCTCGTTTCAGCATTAGCATTGCGGGACGGCTATCCTTCAGACATCGCAAGCCAGGTAAACGATTTCACGGAGCTGGCAACGAAGCCTGTCCGCGAATGGGGACCGTCATCCTTCGCGCAATGCGATGAACGGAACGCCGTCCTTGTGGATGAAGGTTACGGCACGCCGACCGCCGAGTGCATCGATCTCGCTGAAATCGGCGGTGAGGGATCGATCATGGAAGACGTCTTCCATGACAGACTGAGAACCGCTCTGTCGCGGGTCGGGAAGAATGCGGACAACCTTTATCGCTCAGTCCGCGAAAACATCATCCGTCGGCCTTGCCGGACAAGGAAGGAAGTTCTCACTTTCGCAATCGACCTTCCCGAGCTTGCTTCGGAAATCCCGACCTTCTTTTCTCCGTTGCCGGCGTCAGCCCTGCACGGAAAGCCGCAATGTCTTCCCCGGCGACTACCTCGGCCGCTGCCGGATCGCCACACGAAGCGAGATAGTACTGGATGCGCAGCCTTGCGGCCCGAGCGGCGTCATTGTTGAATGCTGGAGTCTCATCCAAAGCCGCATCGACACAATGGATCGCTTCCTGGCTTTGGTCGACCGCGAGATCGTCCAACGTGGCGATCAACAGCGCGGATTCAAATTTGGGATTGTGTCGCAAGCGTCGTGATAGCCGTTCAGCGAATTCGCGGAGATCGGCCGCCATGTCATCCGACAGGAAAGGCATTCCGCGCAACAATTCGATTTCAGTTGGCAAATGCCGTCCAGCTTTTGCCGCTTCCAGGCGACGTTCGAAGTGTCGGTCTCTACGGGAGCGCGAATCCTTCAAGGACATGTCGCTCACCGTTTCACGCGTCTGCGGGTTTGAAGGCGGGGCGACCTAGGCGATACCACCGGGAAAGTGTCCTCGCCCAAGTTATATCGTACATCAGCCAGACGTCCGAGGTGACGATCTCGCGGTTTGCCCCAGGAAGCTTCGGATGCCCGGTCGAGAATCCAACAAGACACGGAGCGGGGCGATTAATAAGATTCCAATGATCGAGAATTGGCGCGTCATCATTCGCGATCGTCTCAGGTGGATGTCCGCCAAGGATTCGTTCTATATCCGCAAGGAGCGATCTAATCCGTCGCGCCTCTGTGGTGAGCAACTCTTCCACCCCTCCGTTTTGGCTGAACAAGATCATCGCCACCATCTCCATTACCCTCAAGGATTCGATCCATTGGTGATTCGTACGAATCCATGAGCGACTCATATGATGTAATCATTTTGGCGTATAGCACGCCAATTACTGGCTGTAAAACCGCCAGTTTGTTATGTCAACAATTCTGTGGTGGATTGCCATGCAATCCAAGGAAGCGGCGGTGATCGTTCCCAACGAAATCTTGCGGGCAGCACGGTCGGCGTTGGGCATGAGCCAAGCTGAACTCGCTGAGTTGTCGGGAGTCGGAGAGAGAACGATCCTGCGGGTGGAACGCAATGAGCGTGTCGCTATCCGGACGCTCCAACGATTGCGTGCGGCTTTGGAAGGCCAAGGTGTCGAATTTCTCGCGAGTGAATCTGGTCACGGACCAGGGCTTCGGATTCCTTTAGAGCAAATCAAGCGGGACGATTTGCGCTTCTAGAACTCGCCAAACGACCGAGTTCAGTGATGGTCGCGCCTATGAATGCAGCCGCAGGAATTCCGTTCGAGGCTATCGAGAAGAACTAAAACACACGGGAAAGAGAAGGCGTCGAATTCTTTCCGGCAACAGCTACCCATGGGCCTGCGATTGCTCTGCGGAAAGGAAAGAGAAAATTCCCTTCTAAAGCTGAGTAAGCTTTGCGCCGGCCATTGTTCAGCTGCTGTTATTGGCGGGAGCACCTGTTTACTGGCTGCCTCGCAGGGTAGGCGGCTGCACAAGAGAAGGTTCAAGCTGCCTCCCAAACCTGATTGAGAATCCGTGCCGCCAGGGCCGCCTTGTCCTGCGGCAGGAACCGACCGTAGTGCTTGGCGACCATTTCCGGTGTGTCCTGGATTGCATAGCTAGCCTGCTCGTAGGAACCGGTCTTCTTCAGGATATGGGTGGCCAGCACGTCGCGGATATTGTGCGGTCCATGTGGCAGAAGGCCTTCGATGACCCCGCGTCCGGTGTAGGGATTGTAGATGCCATAGCGCTGGATAATCAGTCGCCAAGCCTCGAAGAACGTGTTCTGGCAGTAGGCTGCCGAAGTGCTGGTGACTTTTACGGTCTTGACGAAGAAGGTCCCTGGATCGGGGGTACCCTTGAGCAGCCTGGCGCGGTGGTGTTCCACGTATGCATCGATATATCGGTAGAGGTCGCCGACATTAGGCAACACCAGCCGGAACGGCTTGTCGCCGAAATAGGAGGAGTTCGCGTTCTTGAAGGCGACCGATGGTATGAAAACCTCCCAACCGTGATCGCGTTCGCTCCACCGTAGCTCCCCTACCTTCATGTCCGCCAACTGCCGCTCGGAGGTTGGCAGCTTCCCTCGCGGACAAATGAGCAGTTGCCTCAGATTCTTCTGTCGCAGCCCGGTGTGGAGACCGAACCGGATGAGGAGGAATGAACGTACGGCTTCGGCCGCTGCCGAGGAATAGCGTCGTTCGTCCGGCATCGTTCGAATGATCTCATCGGCGATCTTCCGGTATTCGCCGACCGGGCTTTCCGCCTCAAGGATGGGCATGATCGGCTCGAACGGGTCGCGATGCACCTTGACCACCCGCTGGATTTCTTTCACACGACCCGTGCAATGTTTGTGACAGATATCGCAGGCTTCGTTCCAGTTGGTCCGGGCCGCGGCAATCTGATCCTCAGAAACAAGGCCGGGAACCGGGGCGAGGTGTTCGGCGAGCTCCGGGTGCTGCCGGAGCCAACCTGTTTCCACGCGGGTCAACGCCAACGCGATTCGCAGCATGTCTACTTCCCAAGCGGTGTAGAACCCGCGACGCCTCTCGCGCCACAGCAGATACCAGTCCCACACCGACGGAAACACCAGCATGGCGAAGGTGAGCGAAGTTACTGGTATTCCGAGGCCTCCGATCGCGCTCTTCGGCGGAGCCGCGAGCGCACCAAAGAGGAGACCGAAGTGTTCGACCTTCTGGGCGGCGGTTTCCTCTCCCCAGACCCCGACACGTTGGTATCCGAAGGTGGTCAGCGTCGCGGTCTTGAAATCGAGAAGCTGGGCCATCTCTTTCCACAGCCGTTCCGGTGCATCGATAGCGGTATTGGTCGCGCCGACGAAGTCGTCTTCATAGACATCGATGACTTCATGGAACCGAGTGATCTCCTGGAAACTCGATCCATCCAAAATTCCGGGGAAGCGAACGGCATAACGGTTTCGGAGCGCCAACGCTTGGAAACGGCGGTAATCCGTCCCGCCAG
Source organism: Mesorhizobium koreense (assembly GCF_031656215.1). Lineage (NCBI taxonomy): Bacteria > Pseudomonadati > Pseudomonadota > Alphaproteobacteria > Hyphomicrobiales > Phyllobacteriaceae > Mesorhizobium > Mesorhizobium koreense. Next base: position 1,561,094 of record NZ_CP134228.1, read on the forward strand.
ATATAATGATACGCTGGACCCATTCCAGGATTTCTTCACGTTCCTTGGGAGGGCGGCGGTCGAAGTCATCGGGTAGATGCCAGGCGAAGCGGCGGCGCTGCGAAGGCGTTATGTCAGTCGGTTGGTGTCCGGTGGTGGCCCGCGCAGGGTGAGCTAACTTCGCCTTGAAGTAGCCTTCTGGCAGCCGATACCTACTCTCTATGCGGCCAAGAATCTCGAAGCTGGAAACGGACCGCGGGCCTTTCGTCCCCTGGAGCCAGGTGAGTAAAGTCCTGCGGTCGAAATTCTCGTCAGAGCGAGCGACCGCTCGATACAGATGCCAGCATGTGTCGCCATGACGCTCCATATGGAGCTTCAGCGCATCCGTGAAGCTTTCCGGTTCCTCCCATATGGTCCAGAGCGGCTCCGGAAATTCGATGATCGGTTTCGGCGTCATGCCCCGCTTGCGACGCGGCACAGCGCTGGCCGGGTCGGCAGCCGTATCCGTTGGCTTGGCTGCGTGCGCTGAAAGAATCTCAGGTGTCGCTGACAACCTTGATTGTCCAGACACTGAACGATGTCGTCCCGGGTTCAGCTTCGTCTTATGGTTCCGCTCGTTACCTCGCCAGCGGCTTTGCTTGCGTTTTGCGGTTTGAGGTCCAACGAAGCGGGTTATCGCATCGATAGCAGGTGAAAGAACGCCATCCACACGCTCCAGGGTCTCAACGGGAATGCGGCATTCCTGTCCGATTTCCGACCAGTCCGGCCGACTACCGCACTTCGGAGGTGACTGGCGGTCGGCGATCAGCGAGTGGAGATATATCCGAAGTCGTTCGAGTTCCCGCGGGGGAAGCGTCTCGGCGACCCGCTGGCGGAGAAACTGATCGATCATGCGGGGAAACGATGCCCGCCCGGCACTCTTGGTCATTGTTATCTCGTCTGGAAACAACGACCCTGTGCCGCTGCCGGCCAGCATCCCTAGCCGGCAATGACCTTGGCGTCACCGGCTAAAATGGACGACGGATGTGCCTGTGGAAAAGCTGCCGCCGAACGGCCGCTCTCAAGGCCTGGCCTGCGGCCAGGGTCCGGGCGCTTTGCATAGACGGTACCCGCTAGCCAATCAGCGTCCTGCCACCTAGTCGCTGTCGGGGACGGCTACAGCGCTGTTGAGGGCGCGCCGCCCCCGACAGCTGGCGGTGCTCGCTGTACGACAGGTCGTCTATGGGTAATGATTTCGGGCATGGAGATTAGGCTTCGATACAAAGGCGGTGCGCACGATCGTACGCCTGCGCAAGAAGGATCAGGCCGAGCGGCAGGAAGAGGAAGCGATGCTCGATCTCTACAAGGCCGCGCTCGGGATGGCATAACGCCTCGAAGGCGAATGGCGGCCTTGAAATCGGGCGCGCTGGCCGACAGAATGGCGGATCGGCTTAAGTTGTTGTCGGCTCAGACCTTTACGGCCTTCACCGCAATCTCTTCTGCCTCTACATCCGAAGTCCGAGTGCCTGCGCCGCGATGATATCCCGCAAAGCCAAATATGCCTTACGCGCCCTTGTCGCTCTTGCGCAGGCCGAAGGGGGCAGCCTTGTGATTTCCGAGATCGCCCGGCGCCAGCGTATCCCCAAGAAGTTCCTGGAACAGATCCTCCTCGAATTGAAGCATGAAGGCATTCTTGCCAGCCGCCGTGGCAAAATAGGAGGCTACATGCTGGTCCGGCGGCCGGAACAGGTCACTTATGGAGAAATCCTGCGGCTGGTGGATGGCCCGATCGCGCCGCTGCCCTGCCTTAGCCGGAGCGCTTATCAGCGCTGCGCCGATTGCAACGGGGAAGAAAACTGCGAAGTGCGACGGGTGTTCGCGCGCGTCGCCGAGGCCAGCCGTGCCGTGCTCGACCGTACCACGCTCGCCGATAGCCTCGCTGCGGCGGAACAAGCAATGGCTTTGCCCGAGCCGGCCGAATAAGGACAAAATCTTTCCGTATAAGGCCTCCGAAAGGTTATTCCGGGAATTTCTATACACGACCAAACCGATAGAGTTTTAACTGCCAACATAGGAGGCAGCAATGACTCGCAACGGAAAGTCGCTACTCTTCACGGCCGCGCTGGCGGCAATGGTACAATTCGGCGGACTGGCCTTCGCCTTCGCCGATACCACCCTTCTCAACGTGTCCTATGATCCGACCCGCGAACTCTACAAGGAGTTCGATTCAGCATTCGCCGCCAATTGGAAGAAGGAGACTGGCGAAACCGTCACGATCAGGACCTCGCACGGCGGGTCGGGCGCGCAGGCGCGTTCCGTCATCGACGGGTTGCCCGCCGACGTGGTGACACTCGCGCTTGAGGCCGACATCGACGCTATCGCCGAAAAGACCGGCAAGATCCCGGCCGACTGGCGCGGCAAGCTGCCCAACAACAATGCGCCCTATACGTCCACGATCGTGTTCCTCGTGCGCAAGGGCAATCCGAAGGGCATCAAGGACTGGGGTGATCTCGTCAAGGACGGCGTCCAGGTGATCACGCCCAACCCGAAGACTTCCGGCGGGGCGCGCTGGAACTTCCTGGCCGCCTGGGCCTGGGCGCGCAGCCAATATGGCGGCGACGACAAGAAGGCCGGGGATTTCGTGGCCCAACTCTACAAGCACGTTCCGGTGCTCGACACCGGTGCCCGCGGCGCCACCACGACCTTCGTGCAACGCGATATCGGCGATGTCCTGCTTGCCTGGGAGAATGAGGCTTTCCTCGCGCTCGACGAACTCGGCCCGGACAAGTTCGACATCGTCATGCCGTCGATCTCGATCAAGGCCGAGCCGCCGGTGGCGTTGGTCGACGGCAATGTCGACGCCAAGGGAACGCGCAAGGTGGCCGAGGCCTATCTCGAATATCTCTATTCCGATATCGGCCAGAAGATCGCTGCCAAGCACTATTACCGACCCTACAAGCCGGAGGCTGCCGACCCTGCGGATTTGAAGCGCTTTCCCGATGTAAAGCTGGTCACGATCGATGCGTTCGGCGGCTGGAAGAAGGCGCAGCCGGCCTATTTCGGCGACGGCGGCATCTTCGATCAGATCTACAAGCCGGGGCAATGATATGGCGACCGCCCTTGCGCATGCGGGGTGGCGGTTCAGGCGGCCGAGCGTCATTCCGGGCTTCGGGCTGACGTTCGGCTTCTCGATCGTCTACCTGTCGCTGATCGTGCTGATCCCGCTTGCCGGCGTGGTATGGCGCTCCGCCTCGCTCGGCTGGCCGGAATTCTGGCGCATCGCCAGCGATCCGCGCGCGCTCGGCGCGCTGAAGATGAGCTTCGGCGGGGCGCTTGCCGCAGCAGCGGTCAACACCGTCTTCGGCACGCTGATCGCCTGGGTTCTGGTCCGCTACCGTTTCCCGGGAAAACGTATCGTGGACGCGATGGTGGACCTGCCCTTCGCGCTACCGACGGCGGTCGCCGGCATCGCGCTGACGACACTCTATGCGCCGAACGGATGGATCGGCGGACTTTTGGCGCCGCTCGGCATCAAGGTATCCTATACGCCGCTCGGCATTATCGTGGCGATGGTCTTCATCGGCTTGCCTTTCGTCGTGCGCACCGTCCAGCCGGTCATGGAAGAGATCGACCGCGAGGTGGAGGAAGTAGCCGCCACGCTTGGCGCAAGACGGGCCCAGACCGTGCGGCGGGTCATCCTGCCCGGGTTGGCGCCTGCCATCCTGACCGGCTTCGCGCTCGCCTTTGCGCGGGCGGTCGGAGAATACGGCTCGGTGATCTTCATTGCCGGCAACATCCCGTACGTCTCGGAGATCGCGCCGCTGCTTATCGTCATAAGGCTGGAGGAGTATAATTATGCAGCCGCCACCGCCATTGCCGCTGTGATGCTCGCGATCTCGTTTGCCATGCTCTTCGTCATCAACCTGATCCAGGCTTGGGGCCGCAGGAGGTACGGATATGGCAGTTGACCAGCTTGTACCCGCTATGGCGGCACGGGCGCTGGCGCCACATTCGGCCGTGACCGAAAGGCATGCCACCCGAGTCGCCCTGACGATGATTGCTCTTCTCTTCCTTGCGGTCTTTCTTGTGTTGCCGCTGGTCATCGTCTTCCTGCAGGCCTTCACCAATGGCGTCGGTGCCTATTTCGCCGCGCTTCGGGAGCCGGATGCACTGGCCGCGATCCGGCTCACCCTGCTTGTCGCTGCGATCGCGGTGCCGCTCAACCTCGTCTTCGGCGTTGCCGCGGCCTGGGCAGTCGCCAAGTTCGAATTCAAGGGCAAGGCGTTTCTGACCACATTGATCGACCTGCCCTTTTCCGTGTCGCCGGTGATCTCGGGGCTGGTTTACGTGCTGCTCTTCGGTTCGCAGAGCCTGCTCGGACCCTGGCTGACGGCGCATGGCGTCCAGATATTGTTCGCGGTGCCGGGCATCGTGCTCGCCACCGTCTTCGTCACTTTCCCATTCGTCGCGCGCGAACTGATCCCGCTGATGGAGGACCAGGGCACAGCGGACGAGGAGGCAGCGCTGTCGCTTGGCGCAACCGGTTGGCAGACCTTCCGGCGCGTGACCCTGCCCAACGTCAAATGGGGCCTGCTCTACGGCGTCCTTCTCTGCAACGCCCGCGCCATGGGCGAGTTCGGCGCCGTGTCGGTCGTTTCTGGCCATATACGCGGGCTGACCAACACGATGCCGCTGCAGGTCGAGATCCTCTACAACGAGTATAATTTCGCCGGCGCTTTCGCCGTGGCCTCGCTTCTCGCGCTGCTTGCCCTGGTAACGCTGATCATCAAGACCATATTGGAATTCCGGTACGGCGACGCCCTTTCCGGCTCGACAGGACATTAGTGCATGATCCGGAAAAGTGGATGCCGGTTTTCCGAAAAGATCATGCTTAAATAAAGAGATAGAACCATGGACCTCTCGATCCGCAACGTCCGCAAGGAGTTCGACCGTTTCGCTGCGTTGGAGGATGTCTCGCTCGACATCCGTTCCGGCGAACTGATCGCGCTTCTCGGGCCGTCCGGTTCCGGCAAGACGACGCTGCTCAGGCTGATCGCCGGCCTCGACCATCCGACCGAAGGCAATATCCTCTTCGGCGGCGAGGATGCCTCGCTGAAGACGGTGCAGGAGCGCAATATCGGCTTCGTCTTCCAGAGCTATGCACTGTTCCGCCACATGAACGTGCTCGACAATATCGGCTTCGGGCTGAGTGTGCGGCGAGGTGCCAAACGGATCGCCAAGGCCGAGATCGCGCGCCGCGCGAAGGAACTTCTCGACCTCGTCCAGCTTTCCGGCCTCGAACGGCGCTACCCGCATCAGCTTTCGGGCGGTCAGCGTCAGCGCGTGGCGCTTGCCCGCGCCATGGCGATCGAACCGAGCGTCCTCCTGCTCGACGAGCCCTTCGGCGCGCTCGACGCCAAGGTGCGCCGCGACCTCAGAAGCTGGCTGCGCGAAATCCACGACGCGACCGGGCACACGACCCTGTTCGTCACCCACGACCAGGACGAGGCGCTCGAACTCGCCGACCGCGTTGTGGTGATGAGCCAGGGCAGGATCGAGCAGGTCGGCACGGCGGACGAGGTCTATGACGAGCCGAATTCGCCCTTCGTCTTCGGTTTCATCGGCGAATCGAGCAGCCTTCCGGTCCGTGTAGAAGCCGGTCAGCTATGGTTCGAGGATCGGCCGATCGGCGTTCCCGCCGGCGATGCGGCGGATGGGCCGGCGCTCCTCTATTTCCGGCCGCAGGAGGTAAAACTGCTCGATGGTTGCGGCGGCTGTATCGCGGGAACCGTGGCCGCCAGCCGTCGCGTCGCAGGTACGCGTCGCCTCGAACTGGAGGTCGGCGGCCACAGGGAACGTCTCGAGATCGAGGTGCCGGCCAGCCATCCGGCCGCCGCCAAATCACGCATCGCCTTTCGTCCGGAGAAATGGCGGCTGTTCAGCCCTTCGGGCGAGGCGGCCCCTTCGGGAACGGTTGCCCGCGCGGCATAGGCAGACGCCAGGCCATTCGCTCAGGTGGGCGAGGGATCGGCCGCCGCGCGGCGCTGGGCAAGATAGGACGACACGAAAGACGCGCCCCAGACGAACAGCGTGAACAGGCCGAGCCCGGCGGCGATGGGTCGCTCGAAGAAGGCCAGGAAGCTGCCGTCGGCCTTGATCATGGAGGTGACGAAGCTCTGTTCCAATAACGGTCCGAGCACGATGCCCAGGATGCATGGGGCGATCGGGACGCCGTTCTCCTCCATGATAAAGCCGAGCACGCCGAAAACCAGCATGACGGAAACGTCGAAGGAAGCGTTGTTGGTGGCGTAGGCGCCGACGATGCAGAACGAGAGAATGACCGGCATCAGGATTTTGGGCGGCACGCGCAATATCTGCTTGGCAAGCTTGATCGCGCCCCAGCCGAACGGAATCATGACCAGATTGGCGAGAATGAAGATGAGGAAGATCGCGTAGATCGTCTGCGGATTGGTGAGGAACAGCGTCGGGCCGGGATTGACGCCTTTGACGTAGAGAACGCCGATGACAATCGCGGTGATGGAGTCTCCGGGAATGCCGAAGACGAGCGCCGGCACCCAGGCGCCGCCGAGCGCGGCATTGTTGGCCGAGGTCGATTCGACGATGCCTTCGAGATGTCCGGTACCGAATTTCTCCGGCGTACGGGAGAATTTCTTGCTGACCGCATAGGAGACCCAGGCGGCGATGTCGGCGCCTGACCCGGGCAGAGCACCGATTGCCGTACCGAGAATGTTGCCGCGCAATTGCTGCGGCCAGTAGCGCACGAAAAGCCTGCCCCAGCCCTTGAAGAGATTGCCGACGGACGTCTGCGGCGTCGGCAGGTTGCGCGCGCCACTTGCCGCCACCCTCAGCACCTCCGATACGGCGAACAGGCCGATCATCGCAGAGATGAAGTCGATGCCGCCCATCAGATTGACGTCGCCGAAGGTGAAGCGCGGCACCCCGGCAGGATTGTTCAACCCGACGGTCGCTACGAGGAGGCCGATAAAGAGGCTGATCAGTCCCTTGATCGGGGAGCCGGTGCCGATGAAGGTGGCGCAGGTCAGCCCAAGAAGGGCCATCCAGAAATATTCGAATGAAGAGAATTTGAGCGCGACCTCGGCCAGCCACGGCGCCGTGAGCATCAGGACGGCTGTGCCGAAGAGCCCGCCCACGGCGGAGAAAAGCAGGTTTGCGCCGAGCGCGGTTTCCGCCTCGCCCTTCTGCGTCATGCGGAATGCCTCGTCCGCATAGGCGGCCGAGGCCGGGGTGCCGGGAATGCGCAGCATCGTGCCGGGGATGTCGCCGGCGAAGATCGCCATGGCCGAGCAGGTGATCATGGCCCCGATCGCCGGCACGGGGTCCATGAAGAAGGTTGTCGGCACGAGCAGTGCGATCGCCATGGTTGCAGTCAGGCCGGGGATGGCGCCGACGAAAAGACCAAAGATCGCCGCGATGGTGATCGTCGTCATGACGTCCCAGTGGAGGATGAGTCCGAAAGCGGCTTCAAGCGTGCTCATGTCAGAACCTGTATGCCGAAAGAACGCCCCAGGGCAGCGGGACATGAAGCAGGTCGCCGAAAGACCATTGGATGAGAAGCGAAATGGCGATCGCAACGATGATCGCCTGCAGCCAACCGACGCTGAGCTGCTTCAGGTTGACGAGCAGGACAAGCGTCATAGTCGGGATGAAGCCAAGCGGCTTGGCCGCGACGATATAGAAGACGACGGAGAGGATCACGACGAGGATGCGGACGAAGCCACGCCGGTCCTGTGCCCAGTCCCCAAGGGCAAGCACCGCGCCTTTCTGTCGAAGACCCGAGACAATGAGCACGAGCGAGCAGAGACCCATGCCGATTGCAACCGTGGTAGGGAAGACGGCCGCGCCGTATTGCTGGCCGGGGATCGCCGGAAAACTTTGCGACCAGAGCCCGATCACAATCGAAAAGACGAGCAGGGCGCCTCCGAGCACCGCGTCGTTGAAGCGCATCGTTTCCCTCCGGTTCGGTGTCGGGGTTGCCGCCCGCCGCTGCGTTGGCGGGCGGCCTTTCTGCTAGAGCGTTTCTGCTTTTCTTCGAATCGCAGAAACGCTCTATCGTCTTGTTTTTACGCAATCCCGGACGGAAAACCGGTTTCCACTTTTCCTGGAATTGCTCTATCGGCAGGAGCCGGAACGGGTCACTTGGTCAGGCCGACCTTCTTCATGACCTCGCCGAGCGTCTCGTTGCTCTCCTTCATGAAGGCGCCGAAATCCGCTCCCGACGCCCAGCGTACACCGAAGCCCTGCTTCGACATGAAGGTTTTGTATTCGTCGCTGTCATAGGCCTTCTTGAGCGCCGCGATCAGCGTCTTGGCCTGTTCTTCCGAGATGCCCTTCGGTGCGACGATGCCTCGCCAGGCGCCGATCGTCCAGCTCACGCCGACCGCTTCCTTCGTCGTCGGCACGTCCGGGAAGGCCTGGTTGCGCGTTTCGGACATGACGGCCAGCGAGCGTACGCGCCCGGCTTCGAGCAGCGAGCGTGCCTCGGGGATGGAGCAGGGAACGATGGAGACGCCGCCGGCGACCAGATCCTGCAGGCCCGGCGCCGCGCCGTTGCTCGGTACCCATGGCACCGAAGACGGGTCGATGTCGAGCTTGGAAAGCAGACCTGCTATGGCGAGATGCCAGATGCCCCCCTGGCCTGTGCCGGAAGCCTTGTACTTGCCGGGATCGGCCTTGATGGCCTCGATCAGCGAGGGCAGGTCCTTCCATGGCGAATCCGCGCTGACCTGAACGGCGCCCGGGTCCTCGTTCACCAGCGCAAGGGGCGTATAGGCGGAATAATCGAGCTTGGTGAGGCCCTGCCAGTGCATCATGCCGATCTCGACGGTGGCCATGCCGATCGTGTAGCCGTCAGGGTCGGCCTCTGCGATGGCGCTGTGGCCGACGACGCCCGAGCCACCGGTGCGGTTCACCACATTCACCGGCTGGCCGAGATTCTCCTGAAGGATCGAGGCGATGATACGCGCTGTCGCGTCCGTTCCACCACCAGCGCCCCATGGTACGATCAGGGTGATCGGCCGGTCGGGATAATCCGCCATGGCCATAGTGACCGGCAGAACGAGCACAGCGATAGCGCCCGCGGCGAGCCCGCGCAGAATGCGTCCAAAATTCATCAATCCTCTCCTCCACTTCGCAATAAATCTTCCGTCCCCAACCTAGAGTAGGCAGATGCACGGAGATGCGTCAATTGCGCGCGGGGCGGAATTAGCCGCGAGGGGGATCGATCTATTCTGTGGGTTCGGCGCTCAGGCGGCGTAGAAGTCGAGCGCTACGCCGTTGACGCAATAGCGCAGGCCGGTCGGCGGTGGCCCGTCCTCGAAGACGTGGCCCAGATGGCTACCGCAATTGGCACAATGAACCTCGGTGCGCGTCATGCCCCAGCTTCGGTCGGTCGAGGTCCCGACCGAGCCCTCAATCGGATCGTTGAAGCTTGGCCAGCCGGTGCCGCTCTCGAACTTCAGTGTCGATTCGAACAGTTTCTGGCCACAGGCGGCGCAGGTGAAGGCGCCGGCGCGCTTCTCGTGGAGCAGCGCGCAACTCCCGGGGCGTTCCGTCCCGTGCTCGCGCATGATGTGATATTGCTCCGGCGTGAGCCGCGCGCGCCATTCGGCGTCGGTCAGGGTGAAGGGAAAGCTCTGCTGGTCCATATCCGCTCCTTCCGGCCCGCCCAAAGGGTGCCCCAAGGAGCAGGCCAATTCCTCCTTAATGTAGGCCCGCGCGTGCCCGAGCGAAAGGGCCGGTGCCCTGTCCGTTGCTCACATCCGTGTCATGTGAAGAACAGCCAGCCGGCGAAGAGGAAAGTCGGAATCAAAACGCATCCGGACCACAACATGTAGGCGAAGAAATGCGGCATGCGCACGCCCTGGTGCCGGGCGATGGCATAGACCATGAAGTTCGGAGCGTTGCCGATATAGGAATTGGCGCCCATGAAGACCGCGCCAGACGAGATCGCGGCGAGGACGGCCGCGCCCTCCGTCATCAGCGTATGCGGGTCGCCGCCGGCGAGATCGAAGAAGACCAGATAGGTCGGCGCGTTATCGAGGAAGGAGGAAAGCACGCCGGTCAGCCAGAAATAAGCGAGCGGATTGGCGCTGCCGTCAGCATTGGTCACAAATGCCACCAGCGGCGCAAGCGCGCCTTGCGAGCCGGCATGCAGCATGGCCGTTACCGGAATGAGGCAGACGAAGATGGCGGCGAAGAGCTTCGCCACCTCGACGATCGGCCCCCAGGCGAAATCGTTGGCGCGGCGATACTCCTTGCGGCTGAGCGCCAGCGACAGCAGCGCCATGGCGACCATGATGACGTCGCGCGCCAGGTCCTGAAGCTCGATCTCGACACCGTGCAGCGAGAACGAGATGCCGGGATGCCACCATGCCGAGAGCAGGATGGCACCGATGACGCCGGCGAGCAGCGGCAGGTTTACGAGACCGCGCAAGCGGACTTTCTTGTCCGGCGTCGGGTCCTTGATCTTCGGCATGCCTTCCTCGCGGACGTGGAAATACCAGTCGATGGCGAAGAAGACGGCGAGCACGATGGCAAGAACGACTGCCGTCTCCTCCAGCAAGTGCTGCGTCGTCCAGAAGAAATCGACCCCGCGCAGGAAGCCGACGAAAAGCGGCGGATCGCCGAGCGGCGTCAGCGAACCGCCGATATTGGAGACGAGGAAGATGAAGAAGATGACGACATGGGCGTTGAAGGGCCGGTTGTCGTTGGCGCGGATAAGCGGCCGGATCATGATCATGGAGGCGCCGGTAGTGCCGACGAAGGAGGCGAGGATCGCGCCGATCACGAGAAGCGCGGCGTTCATCAGGGGCGTGCCGTGGATATTGCCGGCAACCAGCATGCCGCCGGCAATGGTGAAGAGCGCGAAGATCAGGATGATGAAGGGGATGTATTCGAGGATGATCGTGTGCAGCGCCGCCGTGGTCGCGAGCGACGGGCCTGCCCAGAAAAAAAGCGGGACTATGGCAAGCGCTCCCCAGAAGGCGGAGAACTTGCCGTAGTGATGCTCCCAGAAATGCGGGTAGAGGACTGGGCCGGTGGCGATCGAAAGCAGCAGGCCGGCAAACGGCAGCGCCCACAATAGCGACATACTTTCGCCCGGCAGTTCGCCGGCAGGAGAGGCGAAGGACGGCGAGACGCCCGCGCAGAGAAAGACAAGTGCGGCGCACGAGGCGCCGTATCGTGAAAACCGCATCGATCGTCCCCCATTATCGGGGCACCCTTAGACCATGATGTTTCCTTCAGGAAAAGAGCGGTCCGTCGCCGCAGCGAGACGGATCACTCAATGCCTTCGCGAAAGCTCGCGGGTCGCGGTTTCCAGTCCGGAGAGCGTCAGCGGATACATGCGTTCGGAGAAGATATCGCGGATCATGCCGATGGAGTGCGTATAGCTCCAGTGCTTCTCCTTGATCGGGTTGATCCATGTGGCGTTCGGCCATTGGTCGAGCGCGCGTTTCAGCCAGACGATGCCGGCTTCCTCGTTCCAGTGCTCGACCGAGCCGCCGGGATGGGCGATCTCGTAGGGGCTCATCGCCGCGTCGCCGACGAAGATCACCTTGTAGTCGTGGCCGTATTTGTTGAGCACATCCCAGGTCGGCATTGTCTCGGAATGGCGGCGGCGATTGTCCTTCCATACGCTCTCATAGAGGCAGTTGTGGAAATAGAAGAATTCGAGTTGGCGGAATTCGGCGCGCGCCGCCGAGAAAAGCTCCTCGACGACGCGGATATGGTCGTCCATCGAGCCGCCGACGTCGAAGAACATCAAGAGCTTGACCGCGTTGCGCCGTTCGGGGCGTACCCTGACGTCGAGATAGCCGTGCTCGGCGGTGGCGTGAATGGTGCCCGGCAGGTCGAATTCCTCTGCCGCCCCTTCGCGCACCCAGCGGCGCAGGCGCTTCAGTGCGATCTTGATGTTGCGGGTGCCGAGTTCGACGCCGTCGTCGAAATTGCGGAACTCGCGCTTGTCCCACACCTTTACGGCGCGCCGGTGTCGGCTCTCGTGCTGGCCGATCCGGATGCCTTCGGGATTGTAGCCATAGGCGCCGAAGGGCGAGGTGCCGGCGGTGCCGATCCATTTCGAGCCGCCCTCATGCCGGCCCTTCTGCTCTTCCAGCCGCTTCTTCAGCGTCTCCATCAACTTGTCGAAGCCGCCGAGCGCTTCGACAAGCTTCTTCTCTTCGTCCGTCAGATGCTTTTCGGCGAGCCGCCGTAGCCATTCCTCGGGCAGGTTCGCGACCTCGATGCCGTCCGCTCCTGAAAGCGCTTCCAGTCCCTTGAAGACATGGCCGAAGACCTGGTCGAAGCGATCGATGAAGCGCTCGTCCTTCACCAACGCGGAGCGGGCGAGATAGTAGAAGGCCTCTACGTCGTAATCGACGAGATGCGCGTCCATGCCCTCCAGCAGCCCGAGATACTCGCGCAGCGAGACCGGCACGCCGGCGGCCTTCAGTTCAAGGAAGAAGGGAACGAACATGGTCTCCTTGTGGACGTGGAGCGCGGCGCTTGCAAGGCTCATACTGTCGGCCACCAGTCGGAATCCGAGCAACGTGCATTTCTAAACAATTGGTCGTATGCCTGCCCGGAACGGGGCGAGGCCGCTTGCCGGAAGAAGAAGCCATGGTACATTGCCGGCCATTCGTTCAACCGGCATGGTCGAGCCGGCGATCACAATAGAAAACGACCTTATGGGAGACTACAAAATGAAAGGCATTCATCTGGCCGGCGTTTGCGCGGCCGCACTTCTGCTCGGCGCAAGCGCGGCTTCGGCCGACGGCATCTCCGACGGCGTGGTGAAGATCGGCGTGCTGGGCGACATGTCCGGCGTCTACAAGTCGAGCTTCAGCGGCGATGGGGCCATCGCTGCCGTCAAGATGGCGGTGAAGGATTTCGGCGGGACCGTTCTCGGCAAGCCGATCGAAGTGATCTCCGCCGATCACCAGAACAAACCCGACATCGCTTCGGCGACGGCGCGTCAATGGATCGACGAGCAGAAGGTCGACATGATCACCGACCTGACCAATTCGGCCGTGGCGCTGGCAGTGCAGAAGCTCGCCTCCGACAAGCACACCATCACCATGGCGACCGGGCCGGGCACTTCCGATCTCACCGGCAAGGCCTGCACGAAATACGGCATCCACTATGGCTACGACACCCATGCGCTGGCCGTCGGCACTGGCACCGCGGTCGTGAAGGCCGGCGGTACAAGCTGGTATTTCATCACAGCCGACTACGCGTTCGGCCATGCGCTCTTGAAGGATACTTCCGATGTCGTCGAGAAACTGGGCGGCAAGGTGCTCGGCAACTCCATGGCGCCGACCGCGACGGCGGATTTCTCCTCCTATCTGCTGCAGGCGCAGAATTCCGGCGCCAAGGTCATTGGCCTCGCCAATGCCGGCGGCGATACCGTGAACTCGATCAAGCAGGCGCATGAGTTCGGCATCACCGACGGCGGCCAGCAACTCGCGGGCCTGCTGGTGACGATCTCCGATGTCCAGAGCATCGGCACCGACGTCGCCAAGGGGCTGAGCTTCACCAGCGGCTGGTACTGGAACACCGATGACAAGTCGAAGGAATGGGCGAAGCGTTATGCCGAAGTCTCCGACAACGCCGCCCCGACCTTCGTTCGCGCGGCGGACTATTCGCTGACCATCGCCTATCTGAACGCCATCAAGGCTGCCGGTACGGACAACGCCGACGCGGTGCGCGAAGAGCTCGGCAAGATGAAGATCGACGATTTCTTCGCCAAGGGCGGCCAGATCCGCAAGGACGGGCTGCTCATCCACGATATGTATCTCTTGACGGTCAAACAGGGCGGCGAGAGCAAGTGGGACGTGGCCAACGTCACGGCGACGATCCCCGGCAAGGACGCCTATGTCGCCGAGGCCGATTCGGGCTGCTCGCTTGACGCCAAGTGACTGTGCGCTGACAGGCGTGAGCGCATTTCGTCCATGGGGGTCGGCTGCAAGGCCGGCCCCCTCCGGTCATCAGCGCGTCCGCCGAGCTGGATTGTGAAATGAGCGATCTCATCCTTGAGGCGCGGGGCCTTGTGAAGGAGTTCGGGGGCTTTGCCGCCGTGCGCGACGTCGATCTGTCGATTCGGCGTGGTACGATCCATGCCCTGATCGGACCGAACGGCGCGGGCAAGACGACCGTCTTCAACCTGCTCACCAAATTCCTGCCGCCGACGCGGGGCGATATCGTGTTCGAGGGGCGCGACATCACCAGCCTGAAGCCGGCCGATATCGCCAATCTCGGTATCGTCCGCTCGTTCCAGATTTCGGCGGTGTTTCCACACATGACCGCTCTCGAGAATGTCCGTGTCGCGCTGCAGCGGCGGCTCGGCATGTCCTATCAATTCTGGCGCTCCAAGCATGTGCTGGACGGACTGCATCACGAGGCGATGGAAAAGCTCGCCTCTGTCGGGCTTGCGGATTTCGCCGACCAGCCGGCCGTACTCCTTTCCTATGGGCGCAAGCGGGCGCTGGAGATCGCCACGACGCTGGCGCTCGATCCGACGCTGATGCTGCTCGACGAACCGACGCAGGGCATGGGCGCGGAGGATGTCGGGCGCGTCACCGACCTCATCAAGGAAGTCTCGGCGGGCCGCACCATCCTGATGGTCGAACACAATCTTGGCGTGGTGTCGCGGCTGGCCGACACGATCACCGTGCTCAACCGCGGGCGCATCCTGGCTGAAGGCCCGTACGAGACGGTGTCGCGCGATCCGCAGGTAATGGAAGCCTATATGGGCATCAGCGCGGAGGAGAGCGATGGCTGAGCCCGCGGCGGCGACGAGCGCAAAAACGAGCGAACCGCTTCTGAGCGTGCGCGGGTTGAACGCCTTCTATGGCGAGTCGCACGTGCTTCACGGCATCGATTTCGATCTTCGCGAAGGCGAAGTGGTGACGCTGCTTGGCCGCAACGGCGCCGGGCGGACGACGACGTTGCGGGCTATGCTCGGGCTGGTCGATCGGCGCAGCGGCTCGGTCAAGGTGAGGGGGCATGAGATCATCAACCTGCCGACCCACCGCATCGCCCATCTCGGGCTTCTCGGCTACTGCCCGGAGGAGCGCGGCATCTTCGCCTCGCTCAGCGTCGAGGAAAACCTGATGCTGCCGCCGACGCTCGGCGAGGGCGGCATGAGCGTCGAAGAAATCTACCGGATGTTCCCAAACCTGGAGGAAGTCCGCCGTCGCACGGGCATGCGCATCTCCGGCGGCGAACAGCAGATGCTGGCGATTGCACGCATCCTGCGCACGGGCGCACGGCTGCTGCTTCTCGATGAGATCACCGAGGGCCTTGCGCCGGTGATCGTCAAGACGCTCGGGCGGATGATCGGCGACCTCAAGCAGCGCGGCTTCACCATCATCCTGGTAGAGCAGAATTTCCGCTTCGCCTCGCGGCTCGCCGACCGGCACTATGTCATTGAGCACGGCAAGGTGATCGACCGCATTGACGGCGCGGATCTGGAAAAGAACATGGAGCGGCTGAACCGCTATCTCAGCGTATGAGGAAGCGGACTGTGAGGGACCGGCAGGAATGAGTAGCGGGCAAAGGACGGCGGCAGCCGCCGGAAGGACACGGCCATGGATGTGATGATGCGGCTGATCCTGGCCCAAGGCATGCTCGGCCTCAACAACGGCGTCTTCTACGCCATGCTCAGCCTCGGGCTCGCCGTCATCTTCGGCATGCTCAACGTCGTCAATTTCGCGCATGGCGCACTCTATATGCTCGGCGCCTTCGTGGCGCTGATCCTGTCGTCCTATCTCGGACCATGGATCGGACTCGACGCGCTTCACATCGGCTTCTGGCCGGCGCTCATCATCACGCCGATCGTGGTCGGCTGCTTTGGGATGCTGATCGAGCGAACCATGTTGCGCTGGCTTTACAAGTTCGACCCGATTTACGGGCTGCTTCTCACCTTCGGCATCGCGCTGGTACTGCAGGGGCTGTTCTCCAATTACTTCAACAGCGCCGGCACGCCCTATCCGGCGCAACCGGAATCGCTGCGCGGCGTCATCCATCTCGGCTTCATGGTGTTCCCGAAATACCGGCTCTTCGCCATCCTGTTCTCCATCGTGGTCTGCTTCCTCACCTGGTACGTCATCGAGCGGACACGGCTGGGGGCGACGCTGCGCGCCGGCGTCGAGAACCCTGAACTGGTGCAGGCCTTCGGCATCAACGTGCCGCGCATGATCACGCTGACCTTCGGCTTCGGCACGGGGCTTGCCGGGCTCGCCGGCGTGCTCGCCGCCCCGATCTATTCGGTCAGCCCGCTGATGGGCGCCGACATCATCATCATCGTCTTCGCCGTGGTGGTGATCGGCGGGATGGGCTCCATCCTCGGCGCCATCACGGCCGGCCTTGCTCTCGGCCTGATCGAGGGCATCACCAAGGTCTTCTACGCACCCGCGGCCAACACGGTCATCTTCTTCCTGATGGTGGTTGTGCTCCTGATCCGGCCGGCGGGCCTTTTCGGGCGGCAGAACTGATGGCGACGAGCGACCAGACCATCGGCCGGCCCGACACGCGCGGAAACGGCATCAATCTCGTCCTGTGGGCGATCCTGATCCTGTTCGTGCTTACGGCGCCGGCCTACATCTACACCGTCTTCGCCATGCAGCTTCTGTGCTTCGCGCTTTTCGCCTGCGCCTTCAACCTGCTGCTCGGCTTCACCGGCCTGCTTTCCTTCGGCCATGCGGCCTTCTTCGGAGCCGGCGCCTATCTCGCCGGCCACGCCATCAAGATCTGGGGCCTGCCGCCGCTTGCGGGCATTCTTTTCGGTACGGCGGTCGCGGCGGTGCTCGGCTATGTGATCGGCTGGCTGGCGATCCGCCGTCAGGGCATCTATTTCGCCATGATCACGCTGGCCCTGGCGCAGATCATCTATTTCCTTGGGTTGCAATTGCCCTTCACCGGCGGGGAGAACGGGTTGCAGGGCATCCCGCGCGGCCACCTCTTCGGCTTCCTCGATCTCAACAGCCCGCTGGTGATGTATTATTTCGTCGCCGCGGTCTTCCTGGTCGGCTTCTTCATCATCTACCGCACCATCCATTCGCCCTTCGGGCAGGTGCTGAAATCTATCCGCGAGAACGAGCCGAGGGCGCTCTCGCTCGGTTACAACGTCAACCGCTTCAAGCTGATTGCCTTCATCATCTCGGCGGCGCTTTCGGGGCTTGCCGGCGCCACCAAATCGGTGGTTTTCCAGTTCGCCTCGCTCACCGACCTGCACTGGCAGACTTCCGGCGAGGTCATCCTGATGACACTGCTCGGCGGGCTCGGCACGATCTTCGGGCCGGTCGTCGGCGCGGTGACAGTCGTTTCGCTCCAGCACGAACTGAGTTCGCTCGGCTCATGGGTTCAGGTGGTGATAGGGCTGATTTTCATCGTCTGCGTGCTCGTGTTCCGCCGCGGCGTCATCGGCGAACTGGCGAGGCTCCTGAAGACGTCGTCCATGTAATCGGCGCGCTTCATTCTCACCACGCTGCCCTTCGGCCCTGGCCATTGTCAAAGAACTGGGAAGCGGGCGCGAGGCCATGCCTCTCAATGTTATTTGACTGGCACGGCAACATACCGCGCCCGCCGGCTCTCTTTTCGAGTGCCGCCTTCTTATCGAGAAGGACGGCAGCCGCCTCCCTCTGAGCCCGGGTCACGTCAACCCACCGCCGGAGGCACCGGTTCCTCCCCACCAAACCACCGTCATGATCGGTGTTCCCGATGGAAGGAACTGACGGGGATTATGGATCAAGGAAAAGGGGCGTGGAGAAAGAGGGGCAAAAAAGTTAAGAAGCACAATCAAGTCAGCAGGTTACGAGGGTAATGCCTGCAGTCCTGTCCACGCTTTCGCCGCATCGGACCGTCGCCGTATCGGCTATTGCAGGCTGTACTTGATGAAACCCATGAACTTCGCCACGCGGTCGTAGAGCCGGCGTGCCGTTGCGTTGGTTTCTTGCGTCAGCCAATAGACGTTGGTGACGCCGTCCTTCGCCGCTGCCTGCCTGACCGCTTCGATCAGCTGTCGCCCGACGCCCTTGCCGCGCACATCCGGATCGGCGAACAGATCTTGCAGATAGCAATTGTTCGCCACTGTCCAGCACGTGCGGTGGTACATGTAATGGACGAGGCCGACCGGCTTGCCGTCGATCAACGCGATGAAGCCGTTCGGCTCGTACTCGCCTTCCGTGAAGAGCCGTTTCCAGGTCGTGGCGTAGACCTCTTCCGGCACGGACGTCTTGTAGAAGGCGAGATAGGCCGTCCACAGCCGGCGCCATTCGGCGTGGTCGGATTGCTGCAGCGGACGGATCGTGACGGCGGACATAGCGGCTCCTCCTTGATCCGCCAGCCATAACGGGGATCGAGCCATGGCGCGATGGGACAGAAACGGGAGTTCCGTTGGCCGCGATACCCCCCACCCCTAACCCCTCCCCACAAGGGGGAGGGGAATCTCGGCCCAGCTTCTTGGGCGCAAATTTCAATGATTTTAGCTGGGACGCGGTGACGGCGTCTCCCTCCCCCTTGTTGGGAGGGGACAGGGGTGGGGGTAAAGGGCCGCAAATTCCATATGCGATGATCGCCGCACTCGTGGAGGCGAGGAAGACAGCTTATCCCTGCCGTCGCGCCATAAACGCCAGGCGCTCGAAGAGGTGCACGTCCTGCTCGTTCTTGAGGAGCGCGCCGTGGAGCCTGGGCAATGCGTTCTTCGGATCGCCGCGCAGATCCTCCGGCGAAATGTCATCGGAGACCAGCAGCCTTATCCAGTCGAGGGCCTCGGAGGTCGAGGGCTTCTTCTTCAGGCCGGGCACGTCGCGGATTTCGTAGAATTGCGTCAGCGCGGCGCGGACGAGGTTCTGCTTGATGCCCGGATAGTGCACATCGACGATCCTGTGCAGCGTTTCCACATCCGGGAAGCGGATATAGTGGAAGAAGCAGCGGCGCAGGAAGGCGTCCGGCAGTTCCTTTTCATTGTTGGAAGTGATGATGACGATCGGCCGGTGCGCGGCGCGGATCGTCTCGCCGGTCTCGTAGACGAAGAACTCCATGCGGTCGAGTTCCTGCAACAGATCGTTCGGGAACTCGATGTCGGCCTTGTCGATCTCGTCGATCAGGAGCACGACCTTGCGGTCGGCGGAGAAGGCGTCCCAAAGCTTGCCGCGCTTGATGTAGTTCCTGATCTCGTTGAAGCGGTCGTCGCCGAGTTGGCTGTCGCGGAGGCGCGAGACGGCGTCGTATTCGTAAAGACCCTGCTGCGCCTTGGTGGTGGACTTTATGTGCCATTCGATGAGGTCGAGGCCGAGCGCGGCGGCGACCTGCCGGGCAAGCTCTGTCTTGCCGGTGCCGGGCTCGCCCTTGACCAGCAGCGGACGCTCCAGCGCGATCGCGGCGTTGACGGCCACCATCAGGTCCTTGTCGGCGATATAGGCCGAGGTTCCTTCAAAACGCATCAGCAGGCACCTTCATTCGTTCGCCTGGATGCTACTAAGGAGAGGGCGCCGAATGCGCAAGCGTGATCGCCGAAACCGGGATGGGCCTGATGACATGCCGCCGCAAAAAGGGAGGCAGGATCGGGATCGATCTTTTCTGCCTCCTTAGTCTGGATTGCAGGTACCTGTATGGGTGCGGATTGCTAGCAGTTGTCGCTGAAATCAGCAGTCGCAGCGCAGCCGTTAGACGGCATCTCCGTCGTCGATGGCGCCCGGTGGTTGACAACCGATCGGGAATGCATGCCAGCATTGGCCTGATCGGGCTCATTAGTGCAATTGTCGCTGAAATCGGCGCTTGCCGAACAGTAGTTGGACTGTGTCGATGCGGTGGTGGCCGGATCGACATGTTTCACGGTGGGCGTCGCACTCTGAGCGAAAGCGGCTCCCGCTAGTCCGAGCAGTGCCACGGAGGCGATGAGTAGGTGTCTCATGGTCTTTGTCCTCTTCGACCGGAACTCCTCCCGGGGAGACAGGTCCGGCTTGAAATCACCGCCAGACAGCCCATCGTCCTGTCGAGCGGCATAGAAGGACATGGAGTTGAGCCGGGTTCCTTCAAAACAACTCGATGCGACTGGCGTTCACCACTCGATCCCGGGTTTGTGAGGACACGACCGGAAGATCGGGTTTCCAAGCCCGGTTTTGGCGATTGTTCGATGCGTTGCAGAGATGGCGGCAGGGCAGTAGTCAAATTCGGCAATCGGCACTATATCTGCCGACGGCGTTCTGCGCTTCTCGACAGGAGTAACATTCCCCGGGGCCTTATTGATCCCAAGGGAGCTGTCCCTGGCCGGACCCGTGGGTTCGGACACACGGCGCCCACCTACATTGTAGGCACCCGGGATCGACCTCTCCACCGGACGTCGCGGATCGCCACGTTTTATAAGTGCATATTCAGGAATCCGCTGCGCCGGATTTGTCCGGCAATGTCGCTTTCGCGGCTTCGTTCCCACCCCTCGCGTCTAATCTGCCGCGCATGACTTCTTTGAAAGAACTGAAGAAACATCTGCGCACCGAGGCGCTCGACCGGCGCGACGCGCTTGCGGTGGCGTGGCGCATCGAGGCCGCGCTCGGTATGGCCCAGCATGCGGACGAGATCGACATCGAGCCGGGCGGCATTGTCTCCGGCTTCTGGCCGATCCGCTCGGAAGTCGATGTCAGGCCGATCATGTTCGCGCTACGTGACCAGGGAGCGCGGCTGGCGCTGCCGGCGATCCTCGACCGCGAGACCATCGTCTTCCGCGAACTCGTTCGCGGCGCACCGCTTGTCCAGATGGGTTTCGGCACGGCCGGTCCGGGGGAAGAGGCGGAAGTCCTCGATCCGGCGCTGATGCTGATGCCGCTCGCCGCTTTCGACGCGCGCGGGCATCGTATCGGCTACGGCGCCGGCCATTACGACCGCGCAATCTCACGCCTGCACGACAAGGGGATGCGGCCGCGCCTCGTCGGCATCGCCTTCGATTGCCAGGAAGTGCCGGCGGTGCCGAACGAGGAGCATGATGTGAGGCTGGACGCCATCCTCACGGAAAGCGGCTTGCGCCGTTTCGAAGCCGGCTGATAGAGAAGGATATCCATTCCGGTCCGTAGCGCTCTCGCGCCCCGGCCATTCTCCTTCCCCGGCAGGACAAATGCGACTTCTCTTTCTCGGCGATATGGTTGGCAGGGCGGGCCGTACCGCGGTCTATGAACAGCTTCCCGGTCTGCGCTCCGACCTCAATCTCGACTTCGTCATTGTCAATGGCGAGAACGCCGCCGGGGGCTTCGGCATCACCGAGGAAATGTTCCGGGCGACGCTGGACGCGGGCGCCGATGTAGTGACGACCGGAAACCATGTCTGGAACCAGCGCGAGGCGCTTGAGTTCGCGCCGCGCGAGGAACGCTTCCTGAGGCCGGTCAATTTCCCGAAGGGCACGCCAGGCCGCGGCTCCGGCGTCTATATGGCGAAGAATGGCGCGCGCGTGATGGTCTCGAACATCATGGGGCGGCTCTTCATGCAGCCGGACCTCGACGATCCGTTCCAGGCCGCCGAGACGGAACTCGAGGCCTGCCCGCTTGGGGTACAGGCGGACGCGGTCGTCATCGACTTCCATGCGGAGGCCACTTCTGAAAAACTGTGCTTCGCCCATTTCGTCGACGGCCGGGCCAGCCTGGTTGTCGGCACGCATACGCACCAGCCGACGGCGGATCACCAGATCCTGACCGGCGGTACCGGCTTCATGTCGGATTCCGGCATGTGCGGCGACTACGATTCCTCGATCGGCATGGTCTGGGACGAGCCGCTCAACCGTTTCCTCTCCAAAGTGCCGAAGGGCCGCTTCGAGGCGGCGGCCGGACCGGCCACCATCTGCGGCCTCGGCATCGAGATATCCGATCGCACCGGGCTCGCCGAAAAGATTGCACCGCTCAGGCTCGGGCCGAGGCTGGAAGAGACGGTGCCTGCATTCTGGAAGTAGAAACGGGCAGTCGGCAATCGGCGGTCGCAACCCCGACTGCCTTTTCACGGTTGACGCCGCGTCCGCGCCTCCCTACCTGTGCCCGGTCATATTGCGGAGACCTGCCGGCCCATGGCCCTGTTGGACCAGCTTACGCCCCATCTCTCCTTCATCTCCGATCCGAGCGCTTGGGCGGCTCTGGCCACGCTGGTGGTCATGGAGATCGTGCTGGGGATCGACAACCTCATCTTCATCTCCATCCTGACCAACAAGCTGCCCGCCGAGCACCAGAAGCGAGCCAGGCGGCTCGGCATCAGCCTGGCGCTGATCCTGCGGCTGGCGCTGCTTTTCACCATCTCCATCATCGTCCAACTCACCACGCCGATTTTCACGGCGTTCGGACACGGCTTCTCCTGGCGTGACATCATCCTCATTGCCGGCGGCCTTTTCCTCGTCTGGAAGGCCACGCGCGAGATTCATCATGCCGTTGATCTCGACGCTCCCGAAGCGAAAGGCAGCGATATCACCGGCAAGGTGTCGATGACGATGGGCGCGGCGATCTTCCAGATCCTGCTGCTGGACATCGTCTTTTCGATCGATTCCATCATCACCGCCGTCGGCATGACCGACCATATCGCCATCATGTTCATTGCGGTGATCTGCGCCGTGGTGGCGATGCTCATCGCGGCCGAGCCGCTGTCCAAATTCATCGCGGCCAATCCCACCATCGTCATGCTGGCGCTCGGCTTCCTGTTGATGATCGGCATGACGCTGATCGCCGACGGCTTCGGCTATCACGTGCCGAAGGGCTACATCTACGCGGCCATGGCCTTCTCGGCGCTGGTCGAGGCGCTGAACATGCTGGCAAGGAAAAGGAGGCGGCAGTAGGCAGTCGAATAGATTCCGAAGGCTCCCGCTTGCACTGAATCCGGATTATCGTCCCCTATTGCCGATTGCTTATTGCCGGATTGCCGATTTCCGCTCGGCCCGCTATAAGGCGCGCCGTTCCATTCCATATCAGCAGGCAGACAAGGGGCTCCATGGCCGGCCATTCACAATTCAAGAACATCATGCACCGCAAGGGCCGTCAGGACGCGGTCAAGGCGAAGATGTTTTCCAAGCTGGCGCGCGAAATCACCGTCGCGGCGAAGATGGGCACCCCAGACGTGGACATGAACCCGAGGCTCAGGCTCGCCGTTCTTGCCGCCAAGGCGCAATCCATGCCCAAGGACAACATCCAGCGCGCCATCAACAAGGCTGCCGGCGGCGATACCGAGAACTATGACGAGGTCCGCTACGAGGGCTACGGGCCGGGCGGCGTCGCCGTCATCGTGGAGGCGCTGACCGACAATCGCAACCGCACGGCCTCCAACGTGCGCGCCGCCTTCACCAAGGCCGGCGGTGCGCTCGGCGAGACCAATTCGGTCTCCTTCATGTGGGACCGGGTCGGCGAGATCGTCTACCCGGCGAGCGCGGGCGACGCGGAGAAGGTGATGGACGCCGCCATCGAGGCCGGCGCCGACGATGTCCAGTCGGACGAGGAGGGGCATACCATCCTCTGCGCCTTCGAGAATATCGGCGACGTCTCCAAGGCACTCGAAGCGACGCTTGGCGAGGCGGAATCGGTCAAGACCATCTGGAAACCGCAGAACAACGTTCCCGTCGACGAGGAGCGCGCGCAGTCGCTCCTCAGGCTCGTCTCCGTGCTAGAAGACGACGACGACGTGCAGAACGTCTACGCCAATTTCGAGGTCGACGACGAAACGCTGGCGAAGCTCAGCGCTGCTTAAGCAGGCATGGTGCCTTCCTGCTGCACGCTGTGCCAAGCGATTGCTCCGCGCGCGTCCTTCGAGGCTCGTTCCGCTCGCACCTCAGGATGAGGGAGGGCTGTGACCGTCGCCTGCCTATCACGCCTTTGGCCCTTCAGAATTTAGTACTGGCAGGCAGGCACAAACCGTCCTCATCCTGAGGTGCGAGCGGAACGAGCCTCGAAGGACGCATCCCGGCAACAGCAGGCTCTATTTCTGCTTCGGCGCCTGTTCGGGCACCTCGCCCGGCTTGATGACCGGCATCTCGCCTGCATCGGGCGCCGGCTTGACCAGCCCCGGATCGTTGATTTCGGGCGGCTGCAGCACGCCGCCGCATTTGCCGAGTTTCCTGGTAGCCGATCCGGCCCGATCGTCCTTTTTGGTGTCCGGCTTGGCCTGGCAGTTCTCCCGCGACGACTGGTCCTGAGCCTGTCCACCGCCGGAAGGGTCTGCCGGGCCCGCCGCCGATGCCGGAGCGACAGCTAGTGCCGAGACCACAGCCAAGGCGCCGGTAAAGCCGGCCAGCGTGGAAATGGTATTGAGCCTCATAGGAGCGTCTCCTTCGCAGCTTGCTCCCTTCGGCAGGCCAATGGTCCAGTCCGGTTTTGGTTCCGCGAGCTGGTGCGGCCAACAAAAAACCCGCCACACGGGCGGGTTCTTTGCGAAATAAGGAAAACGGCTCAGATGCCGAGGCCCTCGTAGCGCTTCTTGAACTTCGACAGGCGACCGCCGCGATCGAGCAGCGTCTGCTGCCCGCCGGTCCAGGCCGGATGCGTGGTCGGGTCGATGTCGAGGCGCAGCGTGTCGCCTTCGGCGCCCCAGGTCGAACGGGTCTCGTATTCTGTGCCGTCGGTCATGACGACCTTGATCGTGTGATAATCGGGATGGGTATCGGCTTTCATCGTGTCTGTCCGGGCTATAGGGGCGGCATGCCTGCGGCGATGTCGCCCACTGTCGAAACTTGAAGCCGCGCCCATTGGAGGCTACGGCTTTATGACGGTCGGCGCCGCCTATACATCAGCCGGCCTCCAGGCACAAGCGCCCCGCACGTTTAGGACGCAAAGACGGGAGCCGAAAGAGATATGGCGAACCCTAAATCCGGTTTGCTGGCCGATGCACAAGCCGACGCTCAGGAACGCCGCCGCAAATCGCTGAAGCCGTTGGCACGGCTGGCACCCTATCTCGCCCACTACAGGGGCAAGGTCGCCGGCGCTCTGTTCTTCCTGGTGCTTGCGGCGGTGACGACGCTTTCCCTGCCGATTGCCGTTCGTCGCATGATCGACCAGGGCTTCACGCATGCGGACTCGACCTTTATCGCCGACTATTTTGCCGCGCTTATCGCAATCGCGGCGCTGCTCGCGCTGGCCTCGGCGGGTCGGTACTATTTCGTCATCACGCTCGGCGAGCGCGTGGTCGCCGACCTGAGGCGCGACGTTTTCGCCCATGTGACGCGGCTTTCGGCATCCTTCTTCGACCAGGCGCAATCGGGTGAGATCGTCTCGCGGCTGACGGCGGACACCACGCAGATCAAGGCGGCCGTCGGCCCGACCGCGTCTGTGGCGCTGCGCAACATCATCCTCAGCCTCGGCGCGCTTGCGATGATGATCTATACGAGCCCCAAGCTCTCCGGTCTGGTGATCGCCGCCATCCCCGTCATCGTGGTGCCGCTGATCGCCTTCGGCCGCTCGGTACGGCGCAAGTCTAGGCTCGCGCAGGACACGCTTGCCGGGGCGACGGCCTTCGCGAGCGAGCAGATCGGCGCGATGCGTACGCTTCAGGCCTTCACCAACGAGCAAATAGCGGCGGGCCGCTTCGGCAAGGCGGTGGAAGCCGCCTTCCGCGCCGCGCAATCCTCCATCTTCGCGCGCGCCTTCCTCACCTTCCTCGCCATCTTCATGATCTTCTCTTCGGTCGTGGCGGTGCTCTGGTTCGGGTCGGCCGACGTGCTTTCAGGCGCGATGACCGCCGGCACGCTCAGCCAGTTCCTCATCTATTCCGTGCTCGCGGCAAGCGCGCTCGGCTCGCTTTCGGAAGCGTGGGGGGACCTCTCGATCGCCGCAGGCGCGGCGGAAAGGTTGTCGGAACTTCTTGCCGAGACGCCTTCCATCTCAGCCCCCGCGAAGCCCGCTCCGATGCCGGCCAATGCCTCCGGCGTGGTGGAATTCGCGGACGTCTCCTTCACCTATCCGACGCGCACGGCGCAGGCGGCGATCTCCGGCATATCGTTTACGACGAGGCCCGGCGAGACAGTCGCGATCGTCGGTCCGTCCGGCGCTGGCAAGAGCACGCTTTTCTCGCTGATCCTGCGCTTCTACGATCCGGATACCGGCGTCGTGCGCATCGATGGCGTCGACCTTCGCGACGCCGATCCTCGCGAGGCCCGTTCGCGTGTCGCCATCGTACCACAGGAAGTGACCGTCTTCGCGGCAAGCATCCGCGACAATATCGCCTTCGGCCGCCCAGACGCGTCGGAAGTGGAAATCGAGCGGGCGGCGAAAGACGCGCTCGCAGACGAATTCATCCGTCGCATGGAAAAGGGTTACGACACGATGGCGGGCGAGCGCGGCGTGACGCTGTCCGGTGGGCAGCGGCAGCGTATCGCCATCGCGCGGGCCATCCTGCGCAACGCGCCGATCCTGCTCCTTGATGAAGCGACCTCGGCGCTCGACGCGGAAAGCGAGACGCTGGTGCAGACGGCGCTGGAGCGTCTCATGCAGGGCCGCACGACGCTGGTCATCGCGCACCGACTAGCGACGGTGCTGAAGGCCGACCGCATCCTCGTGATGGATCAGGGCCGGATCGTCGAGGAAGGCACGCACCAGAGCCTCGTGCGCAAGGGCGGCATCTATGCGCGCCTCGCCAGGCTGCAATTCGACAGCGGTATCGACGCCTTTCGACGCGCAGCGGAGTAGATCTACAGCATCCTGCAAAACGTTGGTTTGACGAACCGACGGCATAGATATACATTCATAATGTATATCTATGAGGATCGGACATGCAGATCTCCAAGTGGGGTAACAGTCTTGCCATCCGGCTGCCTGCGGCGGTCGTCGAGGCGCTCGACCTGAAAGAAGGGGACGAGATCGACATTCGTGTCGCAGGCGAACGGGCGTTCGATATTGAACGGGATCGGACGCGGGAGCGGGCTCTTGAGCGGATACGGTCGATGCGCAGACCACTGCCTATTGGATGGAAGTTCGATCGCGACGAAGCCAATTCGCGATGAGCGCTTCCGCGCTGGAAATGCTGGACAGCAATGTGCTGATCTATGCGTTCAGCACAGACCCTCGCGCCGACACAGCCGATGGGCTGCTCAGGAAAGGGTGCGTGATAAGCGTTCAGGCGTTGAACGAATTCACGAATGTCGCGCGTCGGAAAATGGGAATGCCGTGGGGTGAGATACGCGAGGCCGTAAGCATCATCCAGACGCTTTGCAGGCCGGTGATCCCGCTTGAAGTCGAAGCGCATGCGAAAGCAATCGCGATTGCGGAACGATACCGGCTTTCCTTCTTCGATGCGCTCATGGTTGCCGTGGGCCTTACGGCCGGCTGTGGGGTGCTTTGGTCGGAAGACATGCAGGACGGATTGGTGATTGAAGGAAAGCTCCGGATACGGAATCCGTTTCGGTAAGGGCCCGGCATCCTTCTGGCAGTCTATTGTTTCTGAAACTCGCACCCATCAACCAAAGGTGACAAGCGCGCGAGGGCCGCCCGGTTCATCCGCTTGCACAATTCGGTTACCAAGCACGACATAGTTTTCAGAGGCGCATAGCGAGGCGGGTTCATGATCGCGAAGATACTGGTGGTGCTGGTCATCCTGATCCACGTCTATATCGTGGTCCTGGAGATGTTCTTGTGGAACACCGCCGCCGGTCGCCGGGCGTTCGGTATATCCGAGGAATTCGCGAGGCAGACGCGGGCGTTTGCCGCCAGTCAAGGCCTCTACAACCTCTTCATCGTGATCGGACTGCTGTGGGGGCTGAGCTTCGGCCCGGTCGGCGAGTTGACGCGTTTGATCTTTCTCGGCTTCGTTTCTATCGCCGGGATATTCGGCGGGCTGACGGTGAACGGACGTATCTTCCTCATTCAAGGTCTGCCGGGGCTTCTGGCGCTTGCCGCGACCTGGTTCAGAGTTTGAACAACAGCGCCCAAACAGTCGCCGGCGAGCCGTTCGCGGCGCATCCGCAAGGCGTGACGCTTGCCGTTCGGCTGACGCCGAAATCGAGCCGGGATGCGATCGAGTGCATCGAGGTTGGGGCGGACGGCCGGTCCCATGTGAAGGCCCGTGTCCGTGCGCTGCCGTCCGAAGGCGCAGCCAATGAGGCGCTTACCAGGCTCTTGGCCAAATGGATCGGCGTGCCGCGCCGGGATGTTTCCATCCTTTCCGGCGCGACTTCACGCGGCAAGATCGTGCTCGTGTGCGGGGATGCGAAGGAACTGGCGGAAAAGCTGCGTGGCCTTCTGGTCAGCGCTCCGTCAGCTTGAGCTCGATGCGGCGGTTCTTGGCGCGCGCCTCATCCGTGTCCTGCGGGTCAAGCGGCTGGAATTGGCCGAAGCCGGCGGCGACGAGGCGATCGGCCGGCACGCCGTTGGCGATCAGGAACTTGACCACCGCGATGGCGCGCGCGCTCGATAGTTCCCAATTGTCGTGGAAGCGACCGCTGCCGGAAAGCGGCACGTCGTCGGTATGGCCGTCGACGCGCAGCACCCAGTTGATCTCCGGCGGGATCTCCTTCTGCAATTCGATGATCGCGTCGGCGAGCTTCTTCATCTCTCCCTGCCCGGCCTCATTGATCTGGTCGGAGCCCGAGGGGAACAACACTTCCGATTGGAAAACGAAGCGGTCGCCGACGATACGGATGTTCTTGCGGTCGGCGAGGATCTCACGCAGCCTTCCGAAGAAGTCGGAGCGGTAGCGGTTCAGTTCCTGTACCCGACGGGCGAGCGCGACGTTCAGCCTGCGGCCGAGATCGGCGATCTTGGTGTTCGATTCCTGGTCCTTCTTTTCCGAGGCATCGAGCGCGTCTTCCAGCGCGGCGATCTGCGTTCTGAGTGCTGCGATCTGCTGGTTGAGCAATTCCACCTGCGACATGGCGCGCTGGCTGAGCTGTTTTTGATTGTCGAGTTCGTTGGACAGGTTGCCGATCTTCGCATTGGCGGCGTCCGCCGAGCCGGAGCCGCGCGCCAGCAATTGTTCGAGACGTGACTTATCGGCCTGGGCGGCGGAAAGGGACGCCTGCAGATTGCTGATCTGGTCCTGGGCGTCCTGGGTGTTGGATTTCTCCAGCGCCAGCAACTGCGTCAACTCGTTGATCTGCGAGTTCAGACGGTTGAGCGCCTCGTCCTTGCCGCTGATCTCGCGGCTCAGGAGGAACTGCGCCAGCACGAAGACGGTGAGCAGGAACATGATGGCCAGAAGCAGCGTCGACAGCGCATCGACGAAGCCCGGCCAATAGTCGATCGTGCGGGTCGTGCGTCCGCGCGCCAGCGCCATCTAGCCGATCTCCCGCTTGCGGATGGCCTCGGCGAGCTTTTCCAGCGTCGCGCGCACTTCCTTCTGCTCGTCGGACTGCGCCTCCACCCAATCGCGCATCATCTGCTGCTCGGAGCGCATGTTCTTGACCAGTCCGGAGATGCCGTCGGCTAGATTGGCCATCGCCGCGGCGACCCGCTGATTGGAACCGCCCGTCTCCTGCACCGCACGCAGGCGCTCGGAAAGGGCGCGGATCTCCTCGGCCGATCCGCTCTTGCCGGCATGGGCGACGGCGAGGTCCGAACCGAGATCGGTGACCGAGGAGAGCCAGTTCTCGAGCTCGGTATAGAAGCGGTTCTGGGCGCGGCTCGCCTGCAGGTCGAGGAAGCCGAGGATGAGCGAGCCTGAAAGGCCGAGCAGCGAGGAGGAGAAGGCCGTGCCCATGCCCGAAAGCGGCGCGGACAGCCCGGCCTTGAGCGCTTCCAGCACGTCGTTCGTGTTACCGGAACTGGGATCGAGCGACTGGATGGTGGTGCCGATCGAGGCGATGGTCTGCAATAGGCCCCAGAAGGTGCCGAGCAGTCCGAGGAAAACGAGCAGGCCGATCAGGTAGCGGGCGATGTCGCGGCTCTCGTCGAGGCGGGTGGCAAGCGAATCGAGGATGGAGCGAAGCGAAGAGGTTGAAAGCGCCATCGAGGAGGAGCGCGACAGAAGCGCCTTCATCGGCGCCAGCAGCACCGGATTACCCGCCTCGGAGCCGGCGCGGAAGGAGTTCACCCAGCGCACCTCGCGGAAGAGGCGGACCACCTGCGCGAAGGCGAGCAGGACGCCGACTGCCAGCACGCCGACGATCAGGCCGTTCAGGCCGGGATTGGCGTTGAAGGCATGAGACACCTGGCGATAGAGGATCGCGGCGACAAATCCCGAGATCGCCAGGAAAATCAGCATGGTGAGCACGAAGACCTGCGGGCTCGAAAGCCTGTAGGGGTCGTATTCGTCGTCCTCGCCTGCTTTGCCGAAAAATGCCATGCGCCTTGCCTCGAAAACCGCCGCCGAAAAGTGGCCGAGACTCTAATCGGAATTGTGACCAAAATGAAAGGTGGGAGCGCGATCGGATGAACAGAGTGCCTCGCGTCCGTCGGCCGCTGTCTGCCGCGCTTCGTCAGAGCACCTGCTCGAGGAAGGCGCGAGTGCGCTCCTCGCGTGGATTGTCCAGAAGCTCGGCCGGCGGTCCGTGCTCGACGATGATGCCGTGATCGGTGAAGTAGATATGGTCGGCGATCTCGCGCGCGAAGCCCATCTCGTGGGTGACCAGGATGCAGGTCATGCCCTCCTGCGCCAGCTCGCGTATCGTAACCAGCACTTCCTTGACCGTTTCGGGGTCGAGCGCCGCCGTCACCTCGTCGAACAGCATCAGGTCGGGCCGCATGGCGAGCGAACGCGCGATCGCGACGCGCTGCTGCTGGCCGCCGGAAAGCTCGCCGGGATAGGCGTCCGCCTTACCTTCCAGCCGTACCTTCTTGAGCAGCGTATGCGCCCGGGCCTCGACCTCGCCGCGATCCTGCTTGAGGACGTGCAGCGGCGCCATCATGATGTTCTGCAGCGCGTTCTTGTGTGGAAACAGATTATACTGCTGGAAGACCATGCCGACCTTGCGGCGAAGCGCCAGCTTGTCCAGCGCCGGATCGTTGACCTCCAGGCCTTCGACCAGGATCGAGCCCGAATTGATCGGCACGAGGGCATTGATGCAGCGGATCAGGGTCGATTTGCCCGAACCGGAAGGGCCGATGATGCAGATCACCTCGCCCTTCCTCACATCGAAGCTCACGCCCTTCAGCACTTCGAACTCGCCGAAGGATTTGTGCACGTCCGACAGGCGCACCATTGGCTGGTCGGGGGTCCATGCGGGCATGACGACCTCAGCTCTTGACGTGGAAGCGTCTTTCGAGACGCACGGTCCACAGATTGATCGGGTAACAGTAGATGAAGAAGCACAGAAGCGCGAAGCCGTAGAGCGGCGCAAGAAGATCCGGCCTCCCGCCTTCGGCGTTATGCACCTGCGCGGTGAGAGTCAGCATCTCGTTGATGCCGACGATCGAGGCGAGCACGGTCGACATGGTGATGATCGAGTAGACGTTCATCCATGGGGGCAGCATTCGCTGCAGACATTGCGGCAGGATGATCATCCACATGGTCTGGCGCCTGGTGAAGGCGAGCGATTCGGCCGCTTCCCACTGTCCGCCGGGCAGTGACTGCACCGCGCCGCGCACGATCTCGGCGACATTCGCCATGACCGGCAGCGCGAAGCCGATCACGGCCTTGATCCAATCCGGGAACGGAATCGTCATCTCGCCAAATTGGAACTGGTAGGGAACGAGGTACATGGCGAAGAAAAGCAGGACCAGCCATGGCGCGTTCCGGAAGAACTGGGTGAAAGCCCAGGCACAGGCGCGCAGCGGGCGTAGATGGCTAAGCTGCATCAGGCCGAGCGGCAGGCCCAGGAGGGTGCCAAGCGCCATCGAAAGCACCGACAGCAGGAGGTTGAACAGAAAGCCGCTCAGGAGCAGCGGCATCCATTTGATGATCACGGCGATCGGAGAGGCTTCAGTGGAACCCGTCTGTGCGCCGGCTATGGACGAAAACAGGAGGACGGCGCCGAAAAGCGCAACGCCGTGCCACAGGCGCAGCCGCAAGACCGGTGCCGTCGGCACGATATCGAGCAGGACCGGCAGGTCCGTCGTCTTTCCCGGCGTACCCGTCTTCATCGGCCGAACCCGGGAATGCGCAGCGCGCGCTCCCATCGGTGCATGATCCAGACGAGCACACCGACGAGGAGAACGAACACGGCCAACAGTACGCACATCATCTCCGTGACGTTCTGCGATTGCGCCCAGATCTGCGCGGAGGCGTAAAGCGTCTCCGGCACGGCGATGGCGTAAGCGAGCGTCGTGGTCTTCAGGAGATTGACAAGGTTGTTGTTCAGCGCCGGAAGGCAGACGCGCAGCGCAAGCGGCAGGACGACGTAGCGATAGGTGCCAAGCTGGGTATAGCCGAGCGCCTCGGCCGCCTCGATAGTGGTGCGCGGCACGGCCTGGATACCGGAGCGGAAAATCTCGATGTTGAAGGCGCCGGCGAACAGCGAAAGCGAAACGATCGCCCACTGCACATTGGTGAGGAAAGGTTCGCGCAGGCCAATGTCGTTGTAGGACGAGGGCAGCAGCGCGCCCAGCCCGAAATAAAAGAAGAAGATCTGGACCAGCGGAGGCGTGTTGCGGAAGATGACGACGAACACCTCGATGACGCCGCGTATAAGCTTGAACCGCGACATCTGAAACCAGGCGCCGATGACGCCGATGACAATGCTGATCAGGATCGATACGACGCTCAGGTAGATCGTCATGCCGATGCCCGCGATGAATTGCTGCGCATCGTAGGCATCGTAGAAGATAGTGAAGTTGAGCCCTGTGGTCTCGTAGAGGTTACGGAACCATTCGGCGATCCATTGCAGCAAGCGGCCCGTCCCCTATCAGATACGGCTCGCGGCGCGGATCAACTCCGCACCGCGTCCAAATCGACGGCCGGTCCCTTCGGCGGCCGCATTTCTCGGTCCGTCCAGGGTCAGCCCTTATACTTGTCGTGCATGCGCTGCGAGTAGTCGGTAGGCTTGATGCCCCACTTCGTCTCTTCCTTGATGATGGTGCCGTCCTTCATCCACTGGATGGTCGCCTTGGATACGAAATCCCTGAGCGCGTCGTCACCGGGAGCGACCGCCATGATCCACGGCGTTTCCATGATGCCTTTCAGCGGCATCGAATATTCCTTGCTCCAGGCCGGATCGAGCAGTTTGCCCTGGATGAAGGTCTGATCGTAGAGATAGCCGATGCAATTGCCCTGTTTGAGCGCGAAAAGCGGCTTGTCGGAGCCATCGAAGCCGACAATCTTGGCGCCATACTTCTCGGCGACGGACTTGTTGTAGAAGGAGCCGATCGTGGCGCAGACCGGTTTGTCCTTCAGCTCTTCCCAGGATGTCACCTTGGCGCGGTTCGACATCAGCACGTTGACCGAGTCCGAATAGTAGGGCGGATCGATCGCCTCAACCACTTTGCGACGCTCGGGTTTGTCGGACATGGTGGCGATCAGGAGATCGATCTTGCCCTGCTTCAGGAATTCCATGCGGTTGGCCGCGACCACCGGAACAATTTCCAACTTCACGCCGAGCTGCTTGGCGATGTCCGCCGCAAGATCCGGCTCGATGCCGACGATCGCGCCGGACGGATCACGGAAGCCGAACGGTTTGTAGTCCGCCTTGGAGCCCACGATCAGTGTACCGCGGCTCTTGACATCCTTGAGGTCGCCGGCGGAAGCGGGCCCCGCAGCCAAGGTGATGGCGCACAAGGCCAGCAAAGCAGTTTTCAGCATATTCTATTCTCCTCCATGGGTGCCGCATGATGCGGACCGCCTGCAATGATCGAAAGGCCGGCGATCTGGATCGCGGCAGCGGGTATGATACCCGGGAAAGCTGCGAAGCTAGTGCAGGCGCTGTCTTGCTGTCAACCAACCGCGACGGCGCCTGGACGCCCGAATCTTCCGATTTCTGAGGCGGGCCGTGGACCGCTGGACGGCTCCTTGCGAGCGCACGCTTCAGGCATCGGACGCGTGAGAACCCTTGTCGGGTCATCGGAGTGGCTTGGCGGCGGTCCCCGCGCCCGCTATGGGTATCGGGGCAGCGCAGAGGGCAGCGTGTCGCCGTTAGGGCGCACGGCATTCATTTCGGTCGAGGGGACCACCAGGATGCTACGCCGCAAGGATGCCCAACTGCCCGGTGGATCGGCGCCTTTTTCCACGAAACGATCGGCCGTTGCCTTGATCGTCGGATTTCTGTTTCTGGGTTTGGCCGGCTGTGGTCATGTGGTGGGCGTCTTGAAGCCTGTACCGGTTACCGCGCCTGGTACGTCGCGGGTGGACATGCTTGTCGTAACGACGCGCTCGCCGTCGAAGGACCCCGGCCTTCTCTATACGGGGCTGCGAGACAAGAACTATTCCGTCGACGAGATTTCCGTTTCAATACCGCCGGATTCGGCCCGAAAAGTCGGCGAGGTGCAATGGCCGCGCCGTCTGCCGCCCAATCCCGAGAAGGATTTCACGACGGTGGCGGTGAAGCGACTGCCGCCGGAAGCCGCCGCCGGCAGGGCCTGGCTGCGTCGCAATTTGCCGAAGAACCGGAAGGTCCTCGTCTTCGTCCACGGCTTCAACAACCGCTACGAGGATGCCGTCTACCGTTTCGCGCAGATCGTACACGATTCGAATGCCGATGCCGCGCCTATCCTTTTCACCTGGCCTTCGGCCGGCAAGCTGTTCGACTACAATTACGACCGGGAAAGCACCATCTACTCGCGCGACGGGCTGGAGACCGTGTTGCGGCTTCTCGCGGAGGATCCGCAGGTCTCCGAGGTCACCGTGCTTGCCCATTCGATGGGCACATGGCTCACCATGGAATCCCTTCGACAGATGGCGATCCGCGACGGTCATGTCGCGCCGAAGATCGCGAACGTCATTCTGGCGTCGCCCGATATCGACGTGGATGTTTTCGGGCGCCAGTTCCACGATCTTGGCAGCCGCCACCCGAAGTTCACCGTCTTCGTTTCGCAGGACGATCGGGCGCTGGCCGTGTCGCGATTCGTCGCGGGTAATGTGAACCGGCTCGGACAGATCGATCCCGAGGCCGAACCCTACCGTTCGGAAGCGCAGAAAGACGGCATCACCTTCATCGACCTCACCCGGCTGAAAGCACCCGGCGCCGACCTGAATCACGACAAATTCGCCGCCAGCCCGCTGATCGTTCGCGCCATCGGCACAAGGCTGGTCAACGGGCAGTCGCTTTCGGAATCACAGATCGGGCTTGGCGACAGCATCACCATCCTTGCCGCCGGCACGGCCAAGGCGGTTGGGACGGGAGCGGGCCTTCTGGTCAGCACGCCCCTTTCGGTGATCGATCCGACGACGCGCCGCAATCTCGGTAGCCAGGCTGACGATTTTGCCGGACAACTCGATGCGGCAACCGGACTCAACGGCAGATCCCGGGAATCCTCCGACGCCGATCCAACCATGAAGGCGAAGGATGCAAGATAGGCGAGGCGTGAGCCTGCTCAGCCGGCGGCCTTGATCGGCTTCTTAAGCGTCTTGAGGAGTGCTGCGTGGATCGCCTCGTTGCCGGCGACGATGCCGCCGGTATCGAAGATGTCCTGCCCGCCCGCCTTGTCGGTAACGAAGCCGCCTGCCTCGCGGATGATGAGCATGCCGGCAGCCATGTCCCACGGATGCAACGCATCTTCCCAGAAGCCGTCGAGCCTGCCCGCCGCGACATAGGCAAGGTCGAGAGCGGCCGCACCCATGCGGCGGATGCCGGAGACTTCACCCATAACGTTGCGCTGCTCGACCAGATAGCGGCCGTGGTCGCCGCGGCCGAGATGCGGGATGCCGGTGCCGATCACCGCGTCGTTCAGATTGCGGCGTGCCGCGACCCGCAGGCGCCGGTCGTTGAGGAAGGCGCCGCCGCCGCGCTCGGCGGTGTAGAGCTCGTCCATGGCCGGGTTGTAGATCAGCCCGGCGACGAGCACGCCCTGACGCTCCAGCGCGATCGAGACGGCAAAGATCGGAATGCCATGAAGAAAGTTCGTGGTGCCGTCGAGCGGGTCGATGATCCAGCGGTGCTGGTCGTCGGAGCCTTTGACCGTGCCGCTTTCCTCCATAAGGAAGGAATAGCCGGGCCGCGCCTTCGACAGTTCGTTATAGATGATTTCTTCCGCCTTGCGGTCGGCCTGGCTGACATAGTCGCCAGGCCCCTTCATCGAAACCTGAAGGTTCTGCACCTCGCCGAAATCACGCGCCAGGGAGCGACCGGCCTTTGTGGCCGCCTGGACCATGACGTTGAGCAGCGCGGAACGGGGCATGGGGGAGCGTCTTTCGTCAGTTGGCCGTCGGCGATCGTATAGCCGCAGTCGACAGGCGGCAGTAGGAAGTCGGTCCGGTGTCGCTGGAACGGGTCTTCCCGACTGCCGCTTTCCTTATCAATCCGCCCGGCGCAGATAGGTGATCTCGTTCGTGTCGACCACGATCCTTTCGCCGGCCGAGATGAAGGGCGGCACCAGAACGCGCACCCCGTTTTCAAGCACTGCGGGCTTGTAGGAAGACGCCGCAGTCTGGCCTTTGACGACCGGGTCTGCCTCGGTGATCTCCAGCGTTACCTGATCGGGAAGCGAGATGCCGATCGGCTTTTCCTCGTAGAGTTCGACGGTTACCGTCATGCCGTCTTGCAGGAAAGCGGCACGGTCGCCGACGAAATCCTTCTGCAGTTCAAGCTGCTCGTAGCTCTCGGAGTCCATGAAGACAAGCGCTTGGTCCTGCTCGTAGAGAAAAGTGAAATCCTTCTGCTCGAGCCGCACTTTCTCCACCGTTTCGGCGGAGCGGAAGCGCTCGTTGAGCTTGGTGCCATCGATCAAATTCTTCAATTCGACCTGGTTGTAGGCGCCGCCCTTGCCGGGCTTGACGGCGTTCGTCTTCACGGCGACCCACAGGCCGCCATTGTGCTCGATGACGTTACCCGGACGGATTTCATTGCCGTTGATCTTGGCCATGTCGGTGCTTTCGGATGAGGTTTGATCCCGGATCGCCGCGAGGGGCGATTTTCGGCACGTCCAAGACCATAAAACGCGAAAAGAGGCAAGAGCGGGCGTTCGCTAGCGCAGCTTGTTGGCGCGTTCGATCGCTCGCTTCTGCTCGTCGGTGGAAAGGCTGGAGAAGAACATGTCCATCTGCGGATCGCTCAGGCCGGCGCGACGGGCAAGCACGTACCAGGCGCCGGCCTCCACCTTGTCGGCCTTGATGCCGATGCCGTTGAGATAAAGCTTGGCTAGGCGGTTCTCGGCGGCGACGTTCCCGCCGTCGGCCGCCCGCTTCAGCCAGCGGAAGCCGCCTTCGAGGTCGGCGGGACCGCCGCGCCCCTCCACCAGCCATGTGCCGAGCTCGAGTTCCGCCGTATCGTAGTTCTGGTGTGCGGCGAGCAAGAGCCAGCGGCGCGCTTCCTCGTCGTTCCTGACCTTGCCGCCGATGCCGTTCGCGAAGGCCTGCGACATCGCATATTGGGCGTCGGCGAGGCCGGCGGCGGCTGCCTTCTCGTAATAGTCGTAGGCCTTTTCCATGCCGTCGACGCTGTCATCCTTCTCGACGAGCATCTGCGCGTAGTTGAAGGCGGCGAGACGATTGCCGGCGTCGGCCGCCGCCTTCATCAGTTCGGCGGCGCGCTTTTCGTCCTTCGGGACGACACTGCCCTCCATCAGATAGAGCGCGTACTGGAACTCAGCGGCCGCCACGCCCTGCGCGGCCGCCTTGCCGTAAAGCTCCGCCGCCTTCTTCTCGTCGCGCTGCACGCCGAGGCCGCGCGCGTATATCTCGGCGGCCAGGGTCTGCGCGGCGGCGTCGCCTTTCTCGGCGCGCGGCAAGGCGAGGTCGAGAGCGGTTATGTAAAGACCGCGCTGATACGCGCCGAAAGCCGGGTCCGCCGGCTGCGAGCCGTAGCGCTTCGGGTTGACGTCCGTGGTCGGGTTGACCACCCGGCCGCCGCGGCTGTCGTCGGTGGCGGCGGCATTCCCCGGCACGAGCGTCAAGAGCAGCATGGCTGCACCGGCGATCTCGGCGGCGCGCTTCATTTGCCGGCCTCGAAACGCGGCGCGCGCTCATCGAGCAGGGCATTGGCGGCGGTCACTTGCCCGGCAGGGTCCGCCTCCTCGCCGAAAACGGCGCTTGAAACCGCCACGAACTCGGCGCCCGTCGCCGCCACGGCCTCGACCGACGCGACCTCGTTGCCGGCCATGACGATGCAGGGCAGTTCGATCATCTCGGCCCACCAGCCTCCGAGCGAAAGATTGCGGGGATGCGGCGCCGGCGTATTGTCGTAGCCGAAGCGGCCGAAAAACATGTAATCGGGTCGGGCCTCGCCGAGTTCGAGCGCATCGTCGCGGCTCTTCGCGCCGCCCGCGCCGATCATCATGCGGTCCTGGAATTTTTCGATCAGTTCCGCCAATCCGTCCTTGCGTCCCTCGAAATGGATGCCGTCGGCCCCAACGCGGCCCGCAACGCGCGTGTCACCCTCGATCATGACGGCGATGCCGTGCGCCTGCGCTATCGGAACGAGGGCTTCGGCGCGGCGCTGGAACACCGCTTCACCATCGCCATAGGCCGGCAGGATAAGTGAGGCCACGTCGCCGCCCTCGGTCGCGGCGGCGACGAGAGATTTCAGCTTTGCCGGATCGTCGATCCGCGGCGCGATCAGGACGATGCGGCAGCGGTTCAATTCTTCTGTTGCCGTCATGGCGCCCTTTTTCGAGCCTCGATGCTGACCCTGGCCTATGCGAAGCGATCTTGGTCGCAATGCGGCATACAACATGGACGAGCGTCTTGAACAGACCGATCGGCCTCGCCAAACGAGCCGGAAGCCGTTATGCGTTTCGCGATCAACCGTGCCCGCCGATGACCGACCTCCTGCAAAATCCACTCTTCTATGCCGTGGCCGTGCCGGCGGTCGTGCTCATCGGCCTGTCGAAAGGCGGCTTCGGCGGGGCGCTCGGTGTCGTCGGCGTGCCCCTGATGGCGCTGGCCATGCCGCCCGTGCAGGCGGCGGCGATCCTGCTTCCGATACTCATCTTGATGGATATTGCGGCCTTGTGGGCATGGCGCGGCGTCAGCCGCGACTGGCGGACCTTCCGCATCCTTATTCCCGGCGCCATCGTCGGCATCGGTATCGGCTGGCTGACGGCGGCCGTGGTCACCGAGGCGGCGGTCAAGCTCATCGTCGGCCTCATCGCCTTCGGCTTCGTGGTCCGATGGTTCTGGCAGAGACATGCGGGAAGCGATCATCCGCGAGACCACAATGTTCTCGTCGGCTCATTTTGGGGCGTGGTTTCGGGCTTCACCAGCTTCGTCGCCCATGCCGGCGGACCGCCCTACCAAGTCTATACGCTGCCGCTCCGCCAGGATCCAAAGCTTTACACCGCGACGAGTGTTGTCTTCTTTGCCGTGGTGAATGCGGTGAAACTGGTTCCCTATTTCGCGCTCGGCGAACTCGACACGAGCAACCTGACCGCCGCCGCGATCCTGATGCCGGTTGCCGCCGTCGCTACGGTCGCCGGCGCCGCCATGATCAAGCGCATGCGGGCGGAAGTCTTCTATCCGATCGTCTACGCACTGATATTCCTGCTGTCGCTGAAGCTGATCTGGGATGGAGCGCTGGCGGTCTGGTAAGGCCCGCCACGTAAAGCGGCGGTCAGCCGTTTGCAATCGTCCTGGCATCGAGGACGGCGCGCGCCCAATCCTCGGGCCGCTCCTGCGGCAGATTATGACCGGCCGCGCGAAATACCCTGTGCTCATGCATACCGCCGAACTTCCCGGCATGGTGCGAGGTACCGGAATTCACCCCGTCCGCATCGCCATCTATCGTGATTGTCGGAACGTCGATCGACGGCTGCGCGCTCAACCGGGTTTCGATGAGCGCATAGGCCGGATCTCCCGATACAAGCCCGAAGCGGTGCCGATAGGAATGGATCACGACCTCGACGAAATCCGGATTGTCGAAGGCCGCGGCCGTGCGTTCGAATGTCGGGTCGTCAAATGCCCAATTCGGCGACCACATGCGCCAGAGTTGGCGCGCGACGCCGCGCCTGTCGCGGGCGAGGCCACGCCGGCCGCGCTCTGAGTGGAAATAATACTGATACCAGAACGTCGCTTCCTCGGCGGCCGATGCGGGCTCCAAGGAGTGGGCGATGTCCTGGATGTTGTAGGAATTGGCCGAGACCAACGCCTCGACGCGTTCCGGCCAGAGCGCGGCGACGACGCAGGCGGCGCGGCCGCCCCAATCATAGCCGCCGAGCACGGCACGTTCGAACCCGAGCGCATCCATCAGCGCTTTCAGATCGGCACCGAGGGCCGCCTGCTCGCCGGAGCGCAGCGTCTCGCCGGAGAGAAAGCGGGTCGGTCCGTAGCCCCTCAGATAGGGGACGACGACCCTCGCGCCGGCTTCAGCAAGCAACGGCGCCGTTTCGGCATAAGCGTGTGCGTCATAGGGGAAGCCGTGCCCCATGATGCACGGCCAGCCG
The DNA here is from genome assembly GCF_031656215.1 of Mesorhizobium koreense. Taxonomy (NCBI): domain Bacteria; kingdom Pseudomonadati; phylum Pseudomonadota; class Alphaproteobacteria; order Hyphomicrobiales; family Phyllobacteriaceae; genus Mesorhizobium; species Mesorhizobium koreense. Next base: position 1,601,428 of record NZ_CP134228.1, read on the forward strand.
TCCGCGGGACCATACTGCTCATACGCCACATTCAGGACGCCGGCGTGGATGGTCAAGGTCATGCCGATCTTCCGTAACTTGTAATTTAGCAGGGTGGCGGTTTTCCGAACCATAAGCTTGAGGAGGATCAGGTGCAAAGAGCGGCCAGCATCGCTCCTGACAAGGAATGAGCAGAATAGTTCGCCATTCTTCCAATGACGGCGCCTTGCGGCTGTGCTTAAAGGCGGCAACGCCCGGAGAGAATGTTCATGTCCGCCAACCCCTACGAGAACGACCTCGACAAGAATGCCGCCAACTACCAGCCGCTGACGCCGCTTTCCTTCCTGGAACGCGCCGCCAAGGTCTATCCGGACGTAACAGCCATCGTTCATGGCAATTTGCGGACCAGCTATCGCGATTTCTATGCGCGTTCGCGGCGGCTCGCTTCGGCGCTTTCCAAACGAGGCATCGGCAAGGGTGACACCGTCACCGTCATGCTTGCCAATACCCCGCCCATGCTCGAAGCGCATTTCGGCGTACCGATGACGAAGGCGGTGCTGCATTCGCTGAATACGAGGCTGGATGCAGCGGTCATCGCCTTCCAACTCGACCATGCCGGATCGAAGATCGTGATCGTCGACACGGAATTCTCCGGCGTTATGGCCGAGGCGCTGAAGCTGGCGAAGGTCAAGCCGCTGGTGGTCGATTTCGACGATCCGCAATACGCCGCCGACGCCCCCTATCCGAAGGGCGCACGCATCGGCTCGCTCGACTATGAGGCGTTTCTTGCCGAGGGCGACCCGGGTTTCGCCTGGTCGATGCCGGACGACGAGTGGGACGCCATATCGCTGAACTACACATCCGGCACGACCGGCAATCCGAAAGGCGTCGTCTATCATCATCGCGGCGCGGCGCTGATGGCCTATGCCAACACGGTCCACGCCGGCATGGGCAAGCATTGCGTCTATCTGTGGACGCTGCCGATGTTCCATTGCAACGGCTGGTGCTTCCCGTGGACGCTCGCCGTGCAGGCGGGAACGCATGTCTGTCTGCGCTGGGTCCGTGCGAGGGCGATGTACGATGCGATCGCCGACCATGGCGTCACGCATCTCTGCGGCGCGCCGATCGTCATGGCGACGCTGATCAACGCCGCCGACGGCGACAAACGTGATTTCCCGCAGACGGTTACCTTCAACACCGCCGCCGCGCCGCCACCGGAGTCCGTGCTGGCCGGCATGGCCGACGCCGGTTTCGCGGTGACCCATCTCTACGGATTGACCGAGACCTACGGTCCGGCGGTCGTCAATGAGTGGCATACGGAATGGGACGGGCTCGACAAGGCTGGCCGGGCCGGGCGCAAGGCGCGGCAGGGCGTGCGCTATTCGGCGCTCGAGGATCTGACGGTGATGGACCCGAAGACGATGGAGAAGACGCCGCCGGATGGAGAGACGATCGGCGAGGTGATGTTTCGCGGCAACATCGTCATGAAGGGCTATCTGAAGAACAAGGCGGCGTCGGACGAGGCGTTCGCCGGAGGCTGGTTCCATTCCGGCGATCTGGGCGTGATGCACGCCGACGGCTACATCCAGCTCAAGGACCGCTCAAAGGACATCATCATCTCCGGCGGCGAGAACATCTCCTCGATCGAGGTGGAGGAGGCGCTCTACAAGCATCCCGCCGTGGCAGCCTGCGGCGTCGTCGGGCAGCCGGACGAGAAATGGGGCGAGACGCCGGTGGCCTATGTCGAACTGAAGCCTGGCAGATCGGCTACCGAGGCGGAACTCATCGCTCATTGCCGTGCGCTCCTCGCGCGCTTCAAGTGTCCGAAGACGATCGTCTTTACCGAGATCCCCAAGACCTCGACCGGCAAGATCCAGAAATTCCGGCTGAGAGAGATGGCAAGGGGTGGATGAAGCGCAGGCGTTGCAGCGTTAACTGGCCGCAAGGCATGAAAAATTTCAATTTTCGGTAAGAACCCGATGGTTCGTTAACCCTTCATTAAGCTTTACGGGCGTTTACTCTCGCCATCCAGTGATCTGGATTCTTACCGAGTGGTTGGAGCCACTTTGTTTGACGCCTCCCTGTTAAACTCCTGAGAGCCGCTCATCCGCGGCTCTTTTTTTGCCCCTTTCGGCCCGACTCCGCTGGGCCCGGCGGCATATTAACCCTTTGTTAAACATGGTCTTGCGTTGGCGGGCCCTGGGCAGCATGCTGGGGCAATCGGAATCGGGCGGCATTCGGCGCCGGTCCGCGACAGGGAATCAGGCGAAGGACGGCATGAAATGGGCGAACCTGAAAAGGAAAGCGCCAAGACGATCAATCTCGCCGAGCGACGCGTATTCTCGCAGCGCTTCAAGCCGCTCTACGACGAGGGCATGGGCCTCGTCGAGCGCGCCGCCGAATATCTCGACAGGGAAGGCCGCGCGGAGGCGAAGAAGATGTCGCGCGTAGCCGCCACCCTCTATGCCGCCGAATCGATGCGCCTTACCACACGGCTGATGCAGGTCGCTTCCTGGCTGCTGCTGCAGCGCGCCGCCAATTCCGGCGAGATGACCCGTGAGCAGGTCGCCGCCGAAAAGGCGAAGGTCAGGCTCGATACCGCGTCCGCCCACGAGAACGCGCCGGGCTGGCCGGAATTGCCGGACGCCTTCAAGGACATCGTCTCCCGCTCGCTCAGCCTGCAGGCGGTCGTGCGGCGCATGGACGACGAAATCTACGGCGGCGGAGAGGCGGAGCCTAGCCGACGCGCGGTGGGTAACCCCGTTTCGGCCCAGATTACGCTTCTCAACACAGTGTTCGCCCGCGGCTGAGCCGTATCGCTCCCAACGTTACCGGTCGCATGCGGCGCGGATGGCGCTAAAGTGGCGTCATGGCGGCAGCGATTCGCATCATCGGCATCGATCCCGGGCTTCGCCGCACCGGTTGGGGCGTCGTGGAGACGCTCGGCAATTCGTTGCGCTTCGTGGCGTCCGGTACGGTGCGCTCCGACGACAAGGCAGCGCTCGCGGTACGGCTGAAGCAATTGCATGACGGGCTCGTCGCGGTGCTCCATGAACATGTGCCGCACGAGGCGGCGGTCGAGGCGACCTTCGTCAACAAGGACGCCGTGGCGACCTTGAAACTCGGGCAGGCGCGCGGCGTAGCCATGCTGGTGCCGGCGCTGGCCGGGCTCGGGGTGGCGGAATATGCGCCGAACGCCGTGAAGAAAACGGTGATCGGTGTCGGACACGGCGACAAGAAGCAGATCCACGTGATGGTGAAGGTGCTCATGCCGCGCGCCAGTTTCGATACCGACGACGCGGCGGACGCGCTCGCCATCGCCATCTGCCACGCGCATCACCGGCAGAGCGCGGCGGCCAGGCTGGCGATGGCGGGACGATAGCTGTTGCAGCGCTTGTTCTTGACTTGTTCCGCATGTAGGGATATTCTTTACTTCCCATAGGAGTTCACATCATGCGGGTCAGCAGCAAGGGTCAGGTTACCATTCCGCGCGACTTGCGCGAGATCGCGGGGATCGAGCCAAACAGCGAGGTGCTGTTCGGGATCGAGGATGGCAAGGTCACGATCATGCCGAAAGATGGCCGCCGGGCCGCCGCGGACGAAATGCGCCTGAAGCGGTTTCTTTCGGTGCTCGATCGACTTGAAGGCACGGGTGATCCATCGCTCGATGCCGATGCGGTCATGGCGATGACGCGGGATCGCTGAGGTGGCGACCCTGATCGATACCAATGTCCTCATCGACGTGGCCGTACGTGATCCTGACTGGCTTGCGTGGTCGCGGCGGGAACTGGAACGGGCGCGTCGCACGGGCGTCATGCTGATCAATCAGATCATTTATTCGGAATTCGCCGTCCGTTATGAGGCGCCGGAGGAGGTGGACCAGCTTATTCCCGCCGATGAGTTTCGCCGGGAGGGCCTTCCTTGGGCCGCAGCGTTTGCCGCGTCACGTGCCTTTTCCCTTTATCGGCGCGCCGGCGGGAAACGCGAGAAGGTTCTGCCCGATTTTCTCATAGGCGCGCATGCCGCGATCAGGGGCTATGCATTGTTGACCAGGGATCCGTCGGGTTACCGGCGCTATTTTCCTACGGTTCCCCTCATCGCGCCGGATACGCATCCATGAACGGGTTCCCGGGATGATCGGCAAGCTGAAGGGGGTCGTCGACGAGATCGGCGAGGATCATTGCGTCATCGACGTGCATGGCGTCGGCTATGTCGCCTTTTGCCCCTTGCGGACCTTGTCCGCCTTGTCCGGCGCGGGTGAGGCGGTGGAACTCTTCATCGAGACCTATGTGCGCGAGGATGTGATCCGGCTCTACGGCTTCGGCTCGGCGCTGGAGCGCGAATGGTTCCGCCTCTTGATGAACAACGTTCAAGGCGTCGGCGCCAAGGTGGCGCTGGCCGTGCTCTCGACGCTGTCACCGGCGGACCTCGCCAACGCGATTGCGCTGCGCGATGTGGCGACGGTCTCCCGCGCGCCTGGTGTCGGCAAGAAGGTCGCCGAGCGCATCGTCACCGAATTGAAGAACAAGGCGCCGGCCTATGCGGGCGCCGCGTCGGGCACGATCGGTCTGAAGCAGGAACTGGGAGAGGGCGTCGCGCCTGCGCCGATAGCCGACGCCGTCTCGGCACTCGCCAATCTCGGCTATTCGCGCGACGTCGCGGCGAATGCGGTGGCGGCGGCGTTGAAGGCTGCCGGCGAGGGAGCGGATTCGGCCAAGCTCATCCGGCTAGGGCTGAAGGAACTGGCGCGGTGAGTTGTTTGCAGACGGCTTTCTTACTATCCTAGGATCGTAAGAAATCTGGAGCGCGGTAGGAAATGGGCGCCTTCACGAAGATGACCTCGAAAGGCCAGTTGACGATTCCCAAGGATGTCCGTGAGCAACTCGGACTGGCGGCAGGAACTCGCTTCTACGTCACTGTTCGCGACGGCGAAGTCGTGGCGATGCCGAAAAACAAACGTCTCGCCGATCTTGCCGGATTGCTGGGCAAGCCGCCCGCAGGGGCAGGTGCCACGCTTGAGGATTTCGACGAGGCAATCGGCAGAGCCGTTGCGGAAGAAGACGAACGGATCGTTCGAGAATGGAACGAGATGCGCGGGAAGCGCAAATGAAGGCCGTCGATACGAATGTGCTGCTGCGTTATATCGTTCGCGACGATCAGCGGCAATTCGATACAGCCGCGATGTTTCTTGGCGCGCGGACAGCCGCGGATCCGGTGTTTGTCAGCCTGATTGTCGCCGTGGAATTGATCTGGGTGCTGCGCCGGCAATATCGCTATCCACGCGAAGACATCCGGACAGCGATAATGGCTCTGATGGAAGCCGCCGAAGTGGTCTTTGAGGACGAGGAATATCTCTCTGCTTTGCTGGCGAGTTTCCCGAAAGGGGATATCGCGGGCCATCTGATTGCGCATTGTGCTACAAGGGCCGGGTGTTCCTCGACTGTCACTTTCGACAAGGTCGCGGCGAGCAGCATCCCCTCCATGGAACTTCTCAGTTGACCCTCGCCCCCCGTCTCGTATCGGCCGACAAGCGCGGTGAGGATGCGGAAGCCTCGCTGCGGCCGCAGACGCTCGACGAGTTCATCGGCCAGACGGCGGCGCGCGCCAATCTCAAGGTCTTCGTTGAGGCGGCGAAGGGCAGGGGCGAGGCGCTCGACCACGTGCTTTTCGTCGGGCCGCCCGGCCTCGGCAAGACGACGCTGGCGCAGATCATGGCGCGCGAGATGGGCGTCAATTTCCGCTCCACTTCCGGCCCTGTCATCGCTAAGGCGGGCGATCTTGCGGCGCTGCTCACCAATCTGGAAGAGCGCGACGTGCTCTTCATCGACGAGATCCACCGGCTCAACCCTGCGGTCGAGGAAATTCTCTATCCGGCGATGGAGGACTACCAGCTCGACCTCATCATCGGCGAGGGGCCGGCGGCGCGCTCGGTCAAGATCGATCTCGCGCCCTTCACGCTGGTCGCCGCAACGACGCGCGCGGGGCTTATCACCAATCCGCTGCGCGACCGTTTCGGCATCCCGATCCGGCTGAACTTCTATACGATCGACGAACTCAACGAGATCGTACGCCGAGGCGCACGCATCCTCGGCCTGCCGCTTGCCGAGGACGGAGCGCTGGAGATCGCAAGGCGGGCGCGGGGTACACCGCGCATTGCCGGCCGGCTCTTGCGGCGCGTGCGCGATTTCGCCGCTGTCGCCGAGGCCAGCCAGGTGACGCGCACGGTTGCCGATGAGGCGCTGTCGCGGCTCGAGGTCGACGCGCAGGGTCTCGACCAGCTAGACCGGCGCTATCTTTCCATGATCGCACGCAACTATGGCGGCGGCCCGGTAGGTGTCGAGACCATCGCCGCCGGGCTTTCCGAACCCCGGGATGCGATCGAGGACATCATCGAGCCCTATCTCATCCAGCAGGGCTTTATCCAGCGCACGCCGCGCGGACGGATGCTCACCGGCAACGCCTGGCGGCATCTGGGGCTGGAGGCGCCGCGGGATCTTGCCCAGCAGCAGATCAACCTGTTCCAGGAAGAGAACTGATCCGGCGCGCACGGATTACCATGTTCTTGAACATCGCCGGCAATGGTGGCAAGCCCTGGGCGTGCCGAGCGGGATTTCGACTCAGGATAATGCGATAGCGTTGCCCCCACTCCGTCCCGCTTCGCGGGCCACCTCTCCCCCGATCGACGGGGGAGAGGAAGCGCCGGCCGCAAGGCCCGGTTCCCTTCCTCTCCCCTTTTGAGGGGGAGAGGTGGCCCGCGAAGCGGGACGGAGTGGGGGTGTTCTCCGAGTTCGGTGCAGAATGGAATGCGGAAAGGAACGATCATGGCCGATGAGGACGAAGCGCTGGCCGCCGGCCTCACGGGCGAACTGACGCCGACCGGCCATCGGCTGCTCGCGCGGGTCTATTTCGCCGACACGGATTTCTCCGGCGTCGTCTATCACGCCCGCTATCTCGAATTCTTCGAACGGGGGCGCTCGGATTTCCTGCGGCTTGCCGGTGTCCATCACACCGAACTTGCCGACGGCAAGCATGGCGAGAAGATGGTCTGGGTGGTGCGGCGGATGGAACTCGTCTTCCACGCCCCGGCGCGGATCGACGACATCCTCACTATCGACACCAAGACCGCGAATGTTTCCGGTGCGCGCATCTTCATGGAACAGCGCATAAGACGCGGCGAGACGGCGCTGGTCGACGCCAAGGTCGAGGCCGCCATCATCGGCGAGAGCGGCCGGCCGCGCCGCTTCCCCAAGGAATGGGTGGACGCCTTCATGCCGCAAGGGCCTGCGTCCTGAAGACGCGGATACGCTTTGCGCTTCAGTCCTAACGCATCCTTAACCATAAGCCTTCATGAACAGTATGGTTAAAATACGAAGGAATCGGCTCGCCTTCCTTTGACCAAATTTGCCCAGGAGAAGGCGTTGCACGGCGCTGACCGGGGATAGGCGCCATTATTCTTTCGAGACGCGAACTGTTTCGGGGCGGCGCATGGGAGAGGGTGTCGCCGAACGATCGTTAAGGACGAGTTGCACATGGACACCCTTACGCTTGCCGCGCCCGTAACGGAGGTTTCGGTCTGGGCCCTGTTCTGGCATGCCGGATGGGTCGTCAAGCTGGTCATGATCGGGCTCCTATGCGCCTCGATCTGGACCTGGGCGATCATCGTCGACAAGGTCATCACCTATACGCGGCTGCGCGCCTCTCTGAACCGCTTCGAGCAGATCTTCTGGTCGGGTCAATCGCTGGAAGACCTCTACCGCACGCTTTCGGAACGCAAGACCACAGGCATGGGCGCGATCTTCATCGCAGCGATGCGTGAATGGAAAAAGAGCTTCGAGAAGGGCGCCAAGTCGCCGCTCGCGCTGCAATCGCGCATCGACAAGGCGATGGATCTGGCGCTGACGCGCGAGATGGAGCATCTGGAAGGCCGGCTCGGCTTCCTCGCCACGATCGGCTCTTCGGCGCCCTTTATCGGGCTGTTCGGCACGGTGGTCGGCATCATGACGTCGTTCCAGGCGATCGCCGGATCGAAATCCACCAACCTCGCGGTCGTCGCGCCGGGCATCGCCGAGGCGCTGCTCGCGACGGCGTTCGGCCTGCTCGCCGCCATCCCGGCTGTCATCGCCTACAACAAACTTTCCTCCGATGCCGCCAAGCTCGGCGTGCGCATGGAAGGCTTCTCCGACGAGTTCTCCGCCATACTCTCGCGACAGATCGATGAGAAGGTGGCGCACCAGCGCGCCGCCTAGGCAACAGACCCCGTGGGCGCACGACAAAGGATCGATCGATGGGAATGGCAGTCGGTACACAGGGACGCGGCGGGCGCGGCCACCGGCGGCGCGGCAGGCATCACGGCCTGATCGCGGAGATCAACGTCACTCCCTTTGTGGACGTGATGCTGGTGCTGCTCATCATCTTCATGGTCGCTGCGCCGCTCTTGACGGTCGGCGTGCCGATCGACCTGCCGGAAACGCAGGCCAAGGCGCTCAACTCCGAGACGCAGCCGATCACCGTTTCCATCAACAACAAGGGACAGGTTTTCCTGCAGGAGACCGAAATCCCCGTCGACGAGATCGTGGCGAAACTCGAGGCGATCTCCAAGACCGGTTATGACGAGCGCATCTATGTGCGTGGCGACAAGGATGCAGACTACGGCACGGTCATGAAGGTCATGGCGCGCATTTCCTCCGCTGGCTACCGCAATCTCGGGCTGGTGACGCTGCAGGAACAGGACAAGTAGCGGCCTCAAGCGATGAAGACGGGGATAACCACATCGGTCATTCTCCACGCCGCGGTGCTGACCTTCGGGCTTTTCACCCTGTCGGCGCCGAAGCCCTATGAGGTCGGCGATGTCGAGGCGCTGCCGGTCGACATCGTGCCGGTGCAGTCGATCACGCAGGTGCAGGAAGGCGACAAGAAGGCGCCGAAGAAAGAGAAATCCGCGCCGAAGCCGACCATCCGGCCCGAGCCCGTCAAGGATGCCCAGAAGGTCGGCGAGAACAACCAGGACATGAAGAATCCGCCGACGCCTGAGGTGAAGCCCAAGCCCGTCGAAAAGACGGCTGAGCCGCCGCCGGCGCCCGAACCGGTGGTCAAGCCGGCAGAGAAGCCGGTCGAGCAGCCGCCGAAACAGGCAGAGGCCAAGCCCGAGCCTGTGCCGGCGACCGAGCGCACGCCCCAAGCGCAGCCGAAGCAGGAGGTAAAGCCCGATCCTGTGCAGCAGGCGATCGTGGCGGAGAACCCGGACGCCGAAGCCATGAAACTGCCGGAAACGGCGCCCTCTCCCGAGGCGCGCCCGCAACCGCCGCAGGCGCAGACGGCCAAGGCGCCGGACCGCAAGGTCTCCGACAAGCCGGCGGTCAAGGAAGCGTCGCGCCAGAAGTCCGAGGACAAGGATTTCAGCCTCGACAAGGTGGCGGCGCTGCTCAACAAGGAAAAGGCGTCGGGCGGCGGCGCCAAGCGCTCGACCGACGAAGCCTCCCTCGGCGCGGACCATACGACCGGCGGCGATAAGCTTTCTCAAAGCGAGATGGATGCGTTGCGCAGCCAACTCGCCGGATGCTGGACCATTCCGGCCGGCGTCGAGGACGCCGATCAGCTCAAGGTAACGGTCGAGTTCAGCCTGTCGCCGGACGGACATCTGGAAGGCGCGCCGCGGGTCGTCCAGAGCGCCGGCAGCCGGCAGGCCGACGAAAGCGCGCTGAGAGCCGTCAATATCTGCAACCAGCGCGGTTTCAACCTGCCTTCCGACAAATACCAGACCTGGGCAAACGTCGTCGTTCACTTCGATCCCAGCGATATGTTCTGACCCTTCCGCCATCGAGATCAAAGAGGCGAAATCCATGAAGCATCTTCTCAAGACCATCCTGCTCGCCATCGCGTTCGCAACCGGCCTTGCCGGGGCAACGGTACCGGCGTGGGCGCTGGTCGAGATCGACGTCAACAAAGGCAATGTCGCGCCTCTGCCGATCGCGATCACCGACTTCCTGTCGGGTGACGCGATGGGCAAGCAGATATCGGATATCGTCTCTGCCGATCTGCAGCGTTCTGGCCTGTTCGCGCCGATCGATCATTCCGCCTTCATCGAGAAGGTCTCCAATCCCGACGCCGCGCCGCGCTTCGAGGACTGGAAGGTCATCAATGCCCAGGCGCTGGTGACGGGCCGGGTCACGCAGGAGGTCGACGGAAGGGTGAAGGCCGAGTTCCGGCTCTGGGACGTGTTCGCCGGGCAGCAACTCGTCGGCCAGCAATATTTCGCCAACAAGGGCAATGTCCGGCGCGTCGCCCACATCATCGCCGACGCCATCTATGAGCGCCTCACCGGCGAGAAGGGCTATTTCGATACGCGCATCGTCTATATCGACGAATCCGGACCCAAGAACAATCGCGTCAAGCGGCTGGCGATCATGGACCAGGACGGCGCCAACCAGCGCTACCTGTCGAGCGGCAAGGCGCTGGCGATCACGCCCCGCTTCTCGCCGAACCGCCAGGAAATCACCTACATGTCCTACGAAAGCGGGCAGCCGAGGGTCTATCTCCTGCAGATCGAGACCGGCCAGCGCGAACTCGTCGGCAATTTCCCCGGCATGACATTCGCCCCGCGCTTCTCGCCCGACGGCCAGAAAGTCATCATGAGCCTGTTGCGCGACGACGGCAATTCCAACATCTTCACCCTGGATCTGAGGAGCCGCAACACGACGCGGCTGACCACGGCGGATGCGATCGATACGTCGCCCTCCTATTCGCCCGACGGAACCCAGATCACCTTCACCTCGGATCGTGGCGGCGGCACGGGGCACTCGCAGATCTACGTCATGGGCGCCGACGGCTCCAACCAGCATCGCATTTCCTTCGGTAACGGCAGCTATTCAACGCCGGTGTGGTCGCCGCGCGGGGATTTGATCGCCTTCACCAAGCAGACCGGCGGCGAATTCCAGATCGGCGTCATGCGAGCGGACGGCTCGGGCGAGCGTATCCTGTCCTCCGCCTTCCAGGAGGAGGGACCGACCTGGGCGCCGAACGGACGTGTCCTGATGTTCTTCAGCGCGGCGGCAGGCGCAGCCGGCCCCAAACTGCACACGATCGACCTGACGGGTCGCAACGAGCAGGAGGTCCCCACGCCGAACTTCGCGTCGGACCCCGCCTGGTCGCCGCTCCTCGAATAGAAGGGATGGAAGGATTTCGGGTACGATCCATGCATGGCCGCGTTTCCGCCGCATTTTCGCATAGGTTGCAGCCAGACCGGCAGCGGGACGGTCGTGCCCGAAAAACCTTCTTGCCTGAAAAATCTGGTCGAAACGAAAGATTAACCCTGTTTCTTGAACGCCGGTTAACCGCGATTTGGTTACTGATTGCTCAATGAAACCCCGCAAATGCGAAGGAGTGGCGGTCATGCGCCGTATCGCAGCCCAGATTCTCAACCCGATCGCAATCGCGCTGGTGGCCACGCTGTTGGTTGCCGGTTGCGCGTCCAAGAAGGTGCCGAACAGCGCCGCCGACCTCGGCCTTGCCGGCAACGCTACTCCGGGATCGAGCCAGGACTTCACCGTGAATGTCGGCGACCGCATCTTCTTCGATACGGATTCATCCTCGATCCGCGCCGATGCCCAGGCGACGCTCACCAAGCAGGCCCAATGGCTGAACCGCTACGGCAACTATGCCATCACGGTCGAGGGCCATGCCGACGAGCGCGGCACGCGTGAGTACAATCTGGCGCTCGGCGCCCGTCGCGCCGCCGCTACGCGCGACTTCCTCATAGCGCGCGGTGTCGGTGCCAACCGCATCAAGACGATCTCCTACGGCAAGGAGCGGCCGGTCGCGACCTGTGACGCGCCGTCCTGCTGGAACCAGAATCGCCGCGCGGTGACGGTGCTGAACGGCGCCGGAAGCTGATTCGCCCCATCCGAGGCAAAAAAGCCACACTCGTCGAGGGAAAAAGCGGCCATGCGCCGCTTTTTTCCGTTTGGCCGGGCATTATCAAATTTTGGCCGAACTGGAGGCCATGATAAGGGCCTATGGCGGGCGGGGGAACGTCCGCGCAACAGCGCAATGAGAGACAGATGCACCTTAAGACAATAATCGGCTGCGCGGTGCTGGTGCCGCTGACCTATGCCAGCCCCCTTCTTGCCCAGGAAAATGCCGGCCGGACGGCGGCCGAGATGCCGTCAACGCTTCTGGCGTTCAACGTTCCGGGACTGGAGACGGCTCGGCGCGCGGCCCCACGAAACACCGTTACGCTGGCACAGGCGGTGGAGCCCCAGGTCAACGATCTGCAGGAGCAGGTCAGGAAGTTGAACGGGAAGGTCGAGGAACTCAACTTCCAGATCATCCAGATGCAGGACCAGATGCGCAAGCAGCAGCAGGACAACGAGTTCCGCTTCGAGCAGCTCGAGAAGAAGCGCACGGACGCCGGCGCGGATGCCGGCACCGATGTCGCCCGTTCCGATACGGGCGCCAATGCCGGCCGCGTCGGGCGGGACGCTGGGTCTTCCAGCGGGGACGTCAAAAGCATCATCGATGCGTCCGGCGACACATCCGGCGGTTCCGTGGCGAGCGGCAATCCGGATGATGAAAAGCTCGGTGCGCCGCCCAGGAATTTCGGCACGATCAAGTTCGACGCCAAGGGCAATCCCGTAGGCGAGACGATCGCGCCGGGCGCGGCCTCGCCCGGCAGCGCTAGCCGGGACGGCACGGTGGTGGCCGCGCTTCCCGCTACCGACGATCCCGAGGAACTCTATCGCAACTCCTATCAGTTGATCCTTTCGGGAGACTACAAGGCGGCGGAAACAGGCTTCCGCGAGCACATCAAGCGCTATCCCAACGACCAGAGGGCGGCCGACGCGCATTTCTGGCTTGGCGAGGCGTTGCTTGGACAGGACAGGTATCGTGACGCCGCGCAGGTGTTCCTCGACGCCAACAAGGCCTACCCGAAATCCAAGAAGGCACCCGACATGCTGCTCAAGCTCGGCGTTTCGCTTTCCGCGATGAACCAGCGCGAGGTCGCCTGCGGCACCTATCACTCGATCGGAGAGCGTTATCCGCGCGCTTCGGCAGCGCTCAAGGACCGCGTCAAGCAGGAAGAGGCGCTCGCGGGGTGCTAGACAGTCCGGGCAGGGCGGCTCGCGCGGCCTCGTTCTCGAGGATCGATTTTTCCGGTTGCCGTACGGTAGTTGCCGCCGTTTCCGGCGGAGGCGACTCGCTTGCGCTTCTGTTTCTGCTCAAGGAACATCTCGCCCGGCACGAACCGGGGATCGAGCCTGTCGCGGTGACGGTCGATCACGGCATCCGGCCCGAGGCGGCGGCGGAGGCGTGCGCGGTTGCTGCACTTTGCGGGGATATCGGCGTTTCCCATCGGACAATGCGCTGGGAGGGGGAAAAGCCCACGGCCGGGATGCAGCAAGCGGCGCGCGAAGCGCGCTACGCGCTCCTGGCGGAGGCCGCAAGGGAAGCCGGGGCCGGCCTTATCCTCACCGGCCACACGCTGGACGATCAACTCGAAACATTTGCCATGCGCAAACGGCGTGGCGACGGCCGCGGCCTTGCCGGTATTGCGCCGGCGACGCTCTATGACGGCCGCTTGTGGATCGCGCGTCCCCTGCTCGACGTGCGGCGGGAGGAATTGCGCTCCTTTCTGCGGGCGAGAGGCGTTGCCTGGCACGAGGATCCCTCGAACAAGGATCCGAAATACGAGCGGGCTCGTGTGCGCTCGCTTCTCGCCGATCGGTCCAATCCCGGCGCCCATGAAAGATCGATCGATGAAATCCGTCATGCGGCGGCGGAGCGCATCAGGGTGGGGATGGACGCGGCGGCGTTGATCCGGCTGCATGCGCGGAGGGTTTCGTCCGGCCTCTATCGGCTGGATCGTGGATTCGCAGACGTCGGGGAAAGGGATGCCGCCGTCTATGCGCTGCGCATCCTGCTGGCCGTCGTCGGCGGACGGCCGCAATTGCCGGATGCGCCGCGTACGGCAGCCCTCCTCCAGCTTCTCTCGACGCCGAACGCGCGCGCCACTTTGTCGCGCAGCGTCATCGAAGCGCGGGAGGACGGGCTCTACCTGCGTCGTGAATTGCGCGGCCTCCCGCCTGCCGGCGTGGCAAGGTCCGGCGAAATCTGGGACGGCCGTTACCGTATCGGGGCCGGGATGGCGCAGGACGTCGAGATCGCCCCCTTCGGCAAGGAAGCCGCCGAGGCGTGGGCTCCTTCGGACGATGGCGACAAGCCCGCTCTTTTTCGCGCCGCGCTTGCCGCCGAACCGGCCCTGTTGCACGGAGCCGAATGCCTCGGCCATGCACCGGCAACGCCGGTCGCGGGGCCTTGGGCGCGATTTCTTCCCTGCTTCGATCTGGCCCCTGCCATCGCGGTGGCGGAACTCACCGGCGGCGCCCCGCTTCCGGCCGTGCCGGTGACTTCGGAACTGGCCCAATGAGGAGTACTGAAAGCCTTAACGGGAACGAAGGGATGTGCTTGGCATTGTATCGCCATATCCCTATGTTAGAGGCACACTCTGGATGGATGGGTGCTTCCTCCCAAGACACCCACGGGACCCAATATGAATCCGAACTATCGTAACCTGGCGCTTTGGGCGATCATCGCCGTCCTTCTTATCGCGCTCTTCAACCTCTTCCAGACGCCGCAGCAGCGCGGCGCGTCGAACCAGGTTGCCTATTCGGACTTCCTGCACGACGTTTCAGGCGGTCACGTCAAGTCGGTGACCATCGCCGGCCAGCGCATCAGCGGCACCTATGCCGATAACAGCCAGACCTTCCAGACCTACGCACCTCCGGGCGATTCGGCCCTGGTGCAGAAACTGGAAGACAAGGGCGTCACCATCCATGCGCGCCCCGAATCCGACGGTTCGTCCTCGCTCTTCTCCATCCTGCTCTCCTGGCTGCCGATGATCCTCATCCTGGGCGTATGGATATTCTTCATGCGCCAGATGCAGTCCGGCTCCGGCCGCGCCATGGGCTTCGGCAAGTCCAAGGCCAAGCTGCTCACCGAGGCGCATGGCCGCATCACTTTCCAGGACGTCGCGGGCGTCGACGAAGCCAAGGAGGACCTTGAGGAAATCGTCGAGTTCCTGCGCGATCCGCAGAAATTCCAGCGGCTCGGCGGCAAGATCCCGCGCGGCGTGCTGCTCGTCGGCCCTCCCGGCACCGGCAAGACGCTTCTCGCGCGCTCGGTGGCGGGCGAGGCGAATGTGCCCTTCTTCACCATTTCCGGCTCGGACTTCGTCGAGATGTTCGTGGGCGTCGGCGCAAGCCGCGTGCGCGACATGTTCGACCAGGCGAAGAAGAATGCGCCCTGCATCATCTTCATCGACGAGATCGACGCGGTCGGCCGCCATCGCGGCGCCGGCTTGGGCGGTGGCAATGACGAGCGCGAGCAGACGCTGAACCAGTTGCTGGTGGAGATGGACGGCTTCGAGGCGAACGAGGGCATCATCCTGATCGCCGCGACCAACCGGCCCGACGTGCTCGATCCGGCGCTCTTGCGTCCCGGCCGCTTCGACCGTCAGGTCGTGGTGCCCAATCCGGACATCATCGGCCGCGAGAAGATCCTGAAGGTGCATGTGCGCAACGTGCCGCTGGCGCCGAATGTCGATCTCAAGGTCATCGCGCGCGGCACGCCGGGTTTCTCCGGCGCCGATCTCGCCAACCTCGTCAACGAGGCGGCGCTGATGGCTGCGCGGCGCAACAAGCGTCTCGTCACCATGGCCGAGTTCGAGGACGCCAAGGACAAGGTCATGATGGGCGCGGAGCGCCGCTCCACCGCCATGACGCAGGCCGAGAAGGAACTGACCGCCTATCACGAGGCCGGCCACGCCATCCTGGCGCTCAACGTGCCGTCGGCGGACCCGCTGCACAAGGCGACCATCATCCCGCGCGGCCGCGCGCTCGGCATGGTCATGCAGTTGCCTGAGGGCGACCGCTACTCGATGAGCTACAAATACATGATCTCGCGGCTTGCGATCATGATGGGCGGGCGCGTTGCCGAGGAGATCAAGTTCGGCAAGGAGAACATCACGTCGGGCGCCGCCTCCGACATCGACCAGGCGACCAAGCTGGCGCGCGCGATGGTGACTCGCTGGGGTTTCTCCGACAAGCTTGGCCAGGTGGCTTACGGCGAAAACCAGGACGAGGTGTTCCTCGGCCATTCGGTGGCGCGCACGCAGAACATCTCGGAAGAGACCGCCGAAATCATCGATGCGGAAGTGCGTCGGCTGATCGAGGAAGCATACCAGACTGCCCGCTCCATCCTGACGAAGAAGAAGAAGGACTGGATCGCGCTCGCCGAGGGGCTGCTCGAATACGAGACGCTTTCGGGCGAGGAGATCAAGCAATTGCTCGCCGGCCAGAAGCCCTCGCGCGACCAGGGCGACGATACGCCGACCTCGCGCGGCTCGGCGGTTCCCAAGGCCGGCGCCCGCCGGGAGTCCAAGAAGAAGGGCGGCGAGGAACCCGGCATGGAGCCGCAGCCGCAGGGGTGATTTTCCTTATCGTACGAAAAGCGCCGCCGAGGATTTTCGGCGGCGTTTTTGTTTGACTAGATGTTCCCCCACTCCGTCCGCTCCGCGGCCACCTCTCCCCCATATTCATGGGTAGAGGAAAGGAGCCAAGCTGTGCGGCCGGCGCTTCCTCTACCCCGTCGAGCGGGGGAGAGGTGGCCGCGAAGCGGACGGAGTGGGGGTCGAACCTCGCGTGCGCTGTTGCCCTGCTATCGAAGGAAGCACATCTGTGCTCATCCGCGCTGCCCCGCCGGCTTCGGATCGATCGGCACCCTGCCTCGGAAGCCCACTGCATCCTCGATCGCCTTCGCCACCGCGAGAAGCTTCGCCTCGCCGCGCGGCGGGCCGATCAACTGGATCCCGACCGGCATGCCGGAGCGGGTGAAGCCGGCAGGCAGCGACAGCGCCGGCAGCGCGGTCGTGGTGGCGAGGAAGGAAAAGCGCAGCCAGTCGACATAGTCCGCGACCGGCTTTCCGGCGACCTCGCTCGGATATTCCTGCTCGACAAGCGTCGGCTCCAGTCCGACGACGGCGCAGGCGAGTACGTCGTAGGTTTCGAGGAAGGCCCGCATCCTGTCGTAGAGTACCGAGCGGTGGATCTGCGCGTCGTAGATGCGCGACGGCGTCAGCGTCTCACCGAGGCCGATATTCTCGGCGAGCGTGCGCTTGAAATGCTTGCGCACATGTTCGGGCGAGCGGCCCGTCCCGGCGCCCCACACCATGGCGCGCAGCGTCACATAGGTTTCGTAGAGGCCGGAAAGGTCAGGACATGCTTCCTCGACCGTAGCCCCGTTCTTCCCGGCCTTTACCAGCGCCGAGCGCATGACCGCATCGATCTCCTTTTCGACCGGGGCAAGGCCCCCCTGATCGGGCGCATAGGCGATACGTATCTTGGGCGTGGCGCGGCGAACCGCTTCCTGGAAGGGCTCGCGCGGCGCCTCCAATGAAAGCATCTGGCGCGGATCGAAGCCCGCCATGGCGTCGAGGAAAAGTGCCACATCCATCACCGTGCGCGCCATCGGTCCCTGCACGCTTTCCATGGAGAAAGCGTTGGTCGGGCTGCCGCCGCCGGCGCGGCCCGGCGTCGGTCGCAGGCCGACGATGCCGCAATAGGCAGCCGGCGTGCGCAGCGAGCCGCCGAGGTCGGAGCCGTGGCTGAGCCACGTCTCGCCGATTGCAAGCGCCGCTGCCGCGCCGCCGGACGAGCCGCCGACGCTTTTGCTGTTATCCCATGGGTTGCGGGTCATGCCGAAGACGGCGTTGAAGGTGTTGGCGCCGGCGCCCATCTCCGGCGTGTTGGTCTTGCCGACGACGATGCCGCCGCGCGCTTCGAGTTTTTCCACCAGCGGGTCGCTCGCGTCGGGGATAAAATCCTTGTAGCCGAGCGTACCGAAAGTCGTGCGCACGCCCTTCACCGGCGTCAGATCCTTGATGCCGATCGGCAGGCCGCCGAGCCAGCCTGGTTCGTTTCCGTTCCTGCTGCGGTTTGCCGCCACTTCCTTTACCGCCGCGCGGGCGTGTTCCTCGCAGAGCGTCGGCATGGCGTTGATTGTAGGCTCGACCTCGGCGATGCGGGCGAAGGCTGCGTCGAGCAATTCTTCCGGCGACACCTCGCCCTTTTTCAGGAGCGCCACGGCCTCGTGCGCCTCCAGACGACAAAGCTCCGGGCCGCTGTAGGTAGCCGAAATCGCCGCGTCGCTGTTCTGGTCCATCCTGTCGTCTCCCTTGCGGCCCGGCTGTTGCGGACAAGCCATCTTTCTTCCGTCAGAGAAACCATTCCCACGACGGTCGCGTCAACGCCGAATGTCGACGCCGCGGTGCGTGGCCCGCAGGCTCGGCGGTTCTGTGCCCTTCACGGGAAGCCGGGACGGATGCAGGATCAGGCGAACGAGGATCCCGGAAATGATCATACCGCGTATTGACATCGCTCCACTCTTCGGCTCGCCGACGGCCGCACGGGATGCCGCCGACCGCGCGGTCATGGATGCCGCTTCGACCAGCGGCTTCATGACCATCACCGGCTTTCGCGGGGCGGATATGCTGGCGCCGGAGAACCGGCGTCGGCTGCTCGCCATCTTCTCATTGCCGGAAGAGGAAAAGCACAGATTGTGGCGCTGGAATTTCGACCATTCGCGGCCGAACGTCTATCGCGGATGGTATCCCCTGCAGAAGGGGACGCTGTCGCAGAAGGAAGGCATCGACATGGGCCCCGACCTCGCGCACGGGCCGGCGCGCATTCGCACCGACGATCCGCTTTCCGAGGAAACACCGCTGCCGCCGGAGGAAGCCGTGCCCGGCTGGCGCGACCTGGCAGCCGCCTATTATCGCGCCATGGAAGAGACGGGGGCGGCCGTCATGCGCTCGCTGGCGCGAGGGCTGGGCTTGAAGGAGACCGTTTTCGACGCCGCTTTCAAGAGTGGCGTCTCGACGCTCAGGCTCGCGCGCTATCCCTTCCTGCCGGAGGTGGAGGCAGAGCGTCCGGAGGAGCATTTCGTCGTCCATGCCGGCAAGCGCCGGGCGCTGGTCGGCGGGGCGCATGTCGATTCAGGCTTCGTCACGCTTCTGGCGCAGGACGGCGTCGAGGGATTGCAGGCGCAGGCACATTCGGGCGAGTGGATCGACGTGCCTCCGGTCGAAGGGACGCTTGCGGTCAATTTCGGCAAGCTTCTGGAGCGCTGGACAGGGGGACAGGTGCGGGCCACGCTGCACCGGGTCGTTTCGCCGGGTCGGGAGAGGTTCTCCATACCGTTCTTCTACGAACCTGCGGCGGAAGCCGAGATCGCGCCGCTGCCGATCGAGGGCGCGGCGCCGTTCGAGCCGTTCCTCTATGGCGACCATGTCTGGGAAGTATCGACCAATTTCGTCGAACTGCGCGGCGTCAAGCATCTCCGGCAACCGCGCCGGCGGGTCGCTTCGTGACGGGTTTCCGCCCGGTCGTGAACTGATACATCGACACGTCCGCGCCGACCGTTCCGATCATCGAGCAGGACATTTTTTCGACCCCAAAGGAGGCCTGCGGGGCTTTGTGCTTTTGGGGAGCAACCGGCTTTCCGACTCATTGACCGGCCTTAAAACAAAGGTACGTGCCTTAGTATTGTTGACCTGCGGCCACGCTTGTTATAGTAAGGCATATGCCTTACCATTCTGCACCCCTCGACCTCGCCTTTCACGCTCTCAGCGATCCGACCCGCCGCGCGGTAGTATCGCGGCTGGCTGAGGGCGAGGTGCCCGTCAGCGTGCTGGCCGAGCCTTTCGACATGGCGTTGCCCTCCTTCGCCCAGCATCTCAAGGTGCTGGAGGATTGCGGACTGATCGTCAGCGAGAGGCGTGGACGCAGCCGCTGGTGCCGACTGGTTCGGGCGCGCTTCGTCGAGGCGGCGGACTGGATGGAAACGGAGCGCCGTCGCTGGGCCGAGCGGTTGGATCGGCTGGAAGTTTACCTGGACAAAATTGAAGAGGATTAGGAAGAACATGGCGAACCTGTTTGAGACCTGGTCGCTCGACCGCGAAATCGTTCTGGTCAAGCTCCTGGACCACCCACGCGACAAGGTTTTTGCCGCCTGGATGGATCCTGAGGCACTGACCCAGTGGTACGGCCCGGCCGGCCTTGGCATCGAGAACCACGAGGCCGATATCCGCGAGGGCGGAGTGTGGCGCTTCGACATGGTGGGCGTATTCGAGGGCCGGGAGCAGCGCTTCCCGAACCTCATCCGCTTTTTGGAGATCGTGCCGAATGAGCGGATCGTGATGGACTATGGAACGCCCGACCCCAACGACCCCGACCGTTTCCGCGTCACGGTGACCTTCGATGAGCAGGCTGACGGCAAGACGGTGCTGACCATGCGCCAACTCCACCCCAGCCCCGAGCGGCGTCAAGCGGTCATCGGCTTCGGCGCTGTGGCGTACGGGCTGCAGACGCTGGATGGCCTCGCTGCCTGGCTGGACAGTTGAGCGTTTGGTCGGTCAATGGCAGTTGCGCCAGTCGGCAACGGTGCGAACTGCTCTGGCGCAAGTTCAATTCAAGGGTCCGGACGCGGCCGCCTCTACCAGCGGCTTGATCCTCAGCCTGGTGATGCGGTTCTTGTCGCGCTTCATGACGATGAAGCGCATGTTGTGGAAGGTGAAGGCCTGCTTCTCCTCGGGGATGGTCTGCGTCTCGTGGATGACGAGCCCGGCGATGGTCGTCGCCTCCTCGTCGGGCAGGTGCCAGTCGAGCGCGCGGTTGAGGTCGCGGATCGGAACGGAACCCTCGACGACGACCGAGCCGTCGGCTTCCTGCTTGACGCCTTGCATCTCGATGTCGTGCTCGTCGGCGATCTCGCCGACGATCTCCTCGATGATGTCCTCCAGCGTCACCATGCCTTCCACCTCGCCATATTCGTCGACGACGATGGCGAAATGCGACTTGCGGCGCAGGAAGGCGTTGAGCTGGTCCTGAAGCGAAGTCGTGTCGGGCACGAACCACGGCCTGCTTGCGACCTTCAATATGTCGATCTTTTCCGGATCGTTGCCGGCGTCGTTCAACGCGCGGAGCATGTCCTTGGCGTGAACGACGCCGACGATGTTGTCGATCGAGCCTTTCCAGATCGGCACGCGGGTATAGGGGCTTTGCAGGATACCGCGCACGATCGCGTCGGGCGGCTCGTCGGCGTTGACCGACAGCATGCGCGTGCGATGGACCATCACGTCGGAGACTTCGAGATCGACGAGATCGAGCAGCCCGCCGAGCCGGTCGCGCTCCTGCTTGATGAAGCCGCCCTCGCGCAGCAGCACTTCCGCCGTGCCGCGCAGTTCCTCGTGCGCCGTCAGAAGCGATTGATGCTCCTTCAAGCCGATCCGGAAGAGTCGCAGCACGATGCGGACGATGCGGTTGACCAGCGTCGCGAGCGGGCCGACGACGAAAACGAAGGCGCGTACGAGGGGCGCCACGGCCAGCGCGAAGCGGTCGGGACCGGAGATCGCCCAGGATTTCGGCAACACCTCGGCGAAGACGACCAGCAGCACCGTCATCGCCGCCGTCGAATAGGCGACGCCGCGCGCGCCGAAAAGATCGAGGAAGATGGAAGTGGCGAGCGAGGAAGCGAGGATGTTGGCGAGATTGTTGCCGATCAGGAGCGCGCCGATCAGCCGGTCGCGATGATCGATAAGGGCGTTGACCATGCGCGCTTTCGCCGAACCGTTCTGCTCCAGCGAATGCATGCGCGCCCGCGAGGCGGCGGTCAGCGCCGTCTCCGAGCCGGCGAAAAACCCCGAAATGACGATGCAGAGCAGGATCGCCCCGCATATGATCCAGAAGGCGGTCGTCATCCGGGACGGTTTTCCTCCTCCAGAAAGGCCATGACCTCCGACGCCGGCACGTCGCGTGCGATGAAGGCCTGGCCGACGCCATGCGTCAGGATGAAGGTCAGCGCACCACGGCTCACCTTCTTGTCCTGTTTTATATAGTCGAAAAGCCCGGCCGCGTCAGGAAGGGAGCCGGGGATGTCGGCGATGCGGGTCGGCAGGCCGACCGCTTTCAGATGCGCTTCGACGCGGGCAGCGTCATCGGGGCTCGCCTGGTTCAGCCGGGTGGAGAAGCGGTGCGCGAGCGCTGTGCCGATCGCCACGCCCTCGCCATGGACGAGGCGGGCGCCGTCATAGCCGGTGGCGGCCTCCAGCGCGTGGCCAAAAGTGTGGCCGAGATTGAGGAGCGCGCGGTCGCCGCTCTCCAACTCGTCGCGGGCCACCATTTCGGCCTTGGCACGGCAGGATTCGGCGATGGCCTCGGTGCGAGCCGGTCCGCCGGAAAAGACCTCGCGCCAGTTCTTTTCGAGCCATGCGAAGAAATCGGGGCGGTCGATGAGCCCGTATTTGGCGACCTCGGCATAGCCGGCGCGGAACTCCCGTTCCGGGAGCGTATCGAGCATTCCGGTATCGGCAAGCACCAGTCTTGGCTGGTGGAAGACGCCGACGAGGTTCTTGCCGCGGCCTGTATTGATGCCGGTCTTGCCGCCTACGGACGAGTCCACCTGCGCCAGAAGCGAGGTCGGCACCTGCACGAAGCGCATGCCGCGCCGCGCGATACCGGCAGCAAAGCCGGCAAGGTCGCCGATGACCCCGCCGCCGAGCGCGATCACCGCGTCGCCGCGCTCCAGCCGCGCGGCGAGGATGAAATCCACGACTTCCTGCAGATGATCGAAATTCTTGGTCTTCTCGCCGGCCGGAAGCGTGATCGCGACGGCCTCGATACCGGCGGCGCCGAGGCTCGACAGGAAGGTATCGAGGTGATGGGCTGCCACGTTCGCGTCGGTGACGACGGCCGCGCGGATGCCGGGCAATCTTGCCGCGATCTCCGCGCCGGCGCGGCCCGCCAGGCCGGGACCGATCAGGATGTCATAGGCACGTTCGCCGAGCCCGACCTCGACCTTGGTGATTTCCGTCATCTAAGGTTCCGTTCCGACGCATATTCAGACGCGATGAGCTTCGCCTTCAAGGCTTCGACGACCTCGGCGGCGATCACTTCCCGGCGCTCGTCGCGGGTCTTTATCGTGATGTCGGCGGCGGCATAGACCGGATAACGCTGTTCCATCAGCCGTGCCATCACCGCGCGTGGGTCGGGGTTCTGTAGCAGCGGCCGGCTCGGCTTCTTGGCGACCCGCTGCATCAGGAGGTCGAGATCGGCCTTCAGCCAGACGGAAACGCCGCGCGCGGCGATGCCCAGTCTGGTCTGCTCGTTCATGAAGGCGCCGCCGCCGGTCGAGAATATCTGCGGACCACCCTTCAGGAGGCGCTCGATGACCCGCTGCTCGAGCGCACGGAATTCGGCCTCTCCGTATTGCTCGAAGAGTTCCGCGATCGTCATGCGGGAGACCGCCTCGATCTCATGGTCGCTGTCGACGAAAGGCAGGCCGAGCATCTGCGAGAGCTTGCGGCCGATGGCGGTCTTTCCCGCGCCCATCAGCCCGACGAAAACGATCGACCGGTCGCCAAGGCGGTCAAGCAGCATGGCGGCATCCTCATGTGCCGTTGTCGCGGTGGCGGTCATCGTCGTCTTCGTGGCTGCGCGCTAACTATCCTTCGGGCGCGTAACGACATGAAAAGCACTGTTGCGTCAAGCGCGCCCGGCTCGGCTAAAGGATCGCTTCCTGTTCCAGCAGCAGTTTGCGCAGGCGGTGAATCTCGGTTTCCGCTCCCCCCTCGCAAGCGAGCGCCGCGGATATTCCAGCCGCATGGCCGGTCGCGAAGGCCGTGCCCATGACACGAATGGATCCATAGGCCTGGCGGTCACTGCCGACCACCCTGCCGGCGAGGCGCAGATTGGCGATGTCGCGCGCTTCGATCGCCCCGTTCGGGACGTCGAAGAAGCCTTCTCCACCGACATTGACGAAGCGCGCGCGGCCCGGCGCTTCATGCACCTCCATCGGCCAACTCGCCCGTGCGATTGCGTCGTCGCGCCTGCGGCCGGCCAGCACGTCCTCCCCCGTGACGTCGCGGCGGGAGAAAGGCCGGCGTGTCTCGCGAATGCCGATCTGCGGCCCCGTAGCCACGATATGGGCCTTCTCGAACCCCGGATGGCGGCGCAGCACCTCGAGATTCCGCCACGCGAGTTCGCGCGCGGACATCTCGGCTTCGGTCAGGCTTTCCCCGGTGATGCCGTCGGTCGAAAGATCGATCGCCGTCCACCAGTATTCCGTCCCGGAGAGCCGCACCATGACGCCGCCGTCTTCCCGGAGGATCGGCTTGTCGGTGGCGGCGTTGTGCTCGCGGATGATCTCCGCCATCAGAGCCCGGTCGAAGGTCGCGTCGGCCGCGACACTGCCGACGCGAACCGGCAGGGAGGCCGGCTGGAGATGTGCCTCCGCTCCGCCTTCCTGGCTGAGCGCCGCACCCGCTGCTGCCGAAAGTGTCGCTTCGCCGCTGGCATCGACGAAGGCCGATGCCTCGACCGTCGTCATGCCTGCATGATCCAGGAGATCGACCGAGACGATCCGGTCCGCCTCGACGGTCGTCGAAACGAGCCTGGTGTGGAGACGGATGTCGGCGCCGGAGCGAAGCGCCACGCGATCGAAGGCCAGTTTCACCGCCTCGGGATCCAGCGTCACGACCCAGTAGCCGCTCTTCGAGACGATCGGCGCAATGTCCATGCCGATGGTTCCGAGTTCCTGCAGCACCTCTTGCCCGACGCCGGCGACGCTTCGGACGGGCGCCGGTCCGGCAAGGAAGAAACCGCAATAGGCAAGAACCTGCGCGTTCGTTGCCGCGCCGCCCATGAAGCCGTAGCGCTCGACCAGCAGTGTGCGGCATCCGCTCCGCGCGGCGCCTACCGCCGCCGCAAGCCCGCCGGCCCCGCCGCCGACGACCACGACATCGTATTTCTCGGTGCGCTTTTTCACCTGCCGCAGCCTTCCTGATGATCCGGGGTCGGTTTCGGCTGAAAGCGAGGCCGACACAACCCGGAGGCTACGAAAAAAGCGCTAAGCAGGGTTCAAGTCACCATCCAAGGCCGGAAAAAGGTGGATACACTGGCGCCTGCCGGCCTCCGGAAACCGCTGATTTCAGCGCTTTCCGCATTTGTCTTCGCCCCTCTGTCCGGCAGGACAGAGGGGGGTGCGAAGGGCGGAGGGCAGGGAAGCATGTTCATAAGGGTGACGTCCATCAAACCGCAAAGCCTTCAACCGGCTTCGCTTCGCGCTATGCTCGATGCCTTGAATTGGCCCGGCGGCCGTCCCATAAGGGGACAGGGCGTAGGCGATGGATTCGGGCCCGGCTCTAGACCTCAGCGGCGGAGGCGATACCGGTTTATGCCCACCCTTTTCAGATTCCTCACCGTCATCGCCGTTCTCGTCGGTCTTTTCTACGCGGGGATGTTCGCGCTTGTCTGGTACGTGAAGCCGAACGAGGGCGAGATCACCGTCCGCATCCCGGTCGAGAAGATCAATCTGAAGCGCGGGCCGGATACCGCCAGCGAGGCCAGCCAATGAAGGGTGGCGCCCGCATCGAGGCTTTCCTTGAAATGATGAGCGCGGAGCGCGGCGCTGCCGAGAATACGCTTCTCTCCTATCGTCGCGATCTCGAAGACGCGGCGGAGTTTCTGGCGGCGAACGGGCAGGGGCTGGATGGTGCCGCGTCCGCTGATCTTCGTGCCTATATGGACGATATCGCCAGGCGCGGCTTCGCGGCCTCTTCGCAGGCGCGCCGCCTCTCCGCGCTTCGGCAGTTCTATCGCTTCCTCTATTCGGAAGGTCTGAGGCCCGACGATCCGAGCGGGACGGTGGACAATCCGCGCAAGGACCAGTCGCTGCCCAAGGTGCTCGGCGAGGAAGAGGTGAGCCGCCTTCTGGAGCGTGCGGCCGGCGAGGCCGCCGACGAAAGCCTTGGCAAGGTACCGCACCTTTCCGCCATCCGCATGCAGGCGATGATCGAACTGCTTTACGCTACGGGCCTGCGCGTATCCGAACTCGTTTCCTTGCCCGTCGCCGTTGCGCGCCGAGACGAGCGCTTCTTCATCGTGCGCGGCAAGGGCGGCAAGGAACGGATGGTGCCTCTTTCCGGCAAGGCGCGCGAGGCGCTCAAGGCCTGGCTCCAGGAGCGGGAGGAACACCCTTCGATGGCCGAAAGCCCATGGCTTTTCCCGGCCGCTTCGGAAGGCGGTTTCATGCCGCGCCAGGTCTTCGCCCGCGACCTGAAGGGGCTTGCCGCGCGTGCCGGGATCTCGGCGGCGAAGATATCGCCGCATGTGCTGCGTCATGCCTTCGCCAGCCATCTGTTGCAGAACGGCGCCGATCTGCGCGTGGTGCAGCAATTGCTCGGCCATTCGGACATCTCGACGACGCAAATCTATACGCATGTGCTCGAAAAGCGGCTGGTCGAGCTGGTGAGCCGGCATCATCCGCTTGCCGATCCGGGCTCGTAACGTTATTTGAGGCGCAGATTTCCGGCGGCGTCGACGCCGCCCGCCGACCATCACACCCCTAGTTTGGCCCAGTTTCCGGCGAGTCATGTATAATTATCTCGATTTCGAAGGCCCCGTTCGCGACCTCGACGGCAAGATCCTCGAGTTGAAGAAGCTCAGCGAGACCGGCGAAGCCGTCGATGTCGCCGACGAGATCGCCAGGCTGGAGAAGCGCTCGCGAGACGCCTTGCGCGACGCCTACAAGGCGCTCAACCCCTGGCAGAAAGCCCAGGTCGCGCGCCATCCCGACCGCCCGCACTGCCTCGACTACGTGCAGGGCCTGTTCACCGATTTCACAGCCCTTGCCGGTGACCGCTCCTTCGGCGACGACGAGGCGATCGTCGGCGGCTTCGCCCGCTTCCGGGGCGAGCCGGTCGCGGTGATCGGCCAGGAGAAGGGCAACGACACCAAGAGCCGGCTGAGGCACAATTTCGGCATGGCCCGGCCGGAAGGCTACCGCAAGGCGATCCGTCTGATGGACCTTGCCGACCGCTTCGACCTGCCGGTGGTGACCTTGGTCGATACGGCGGGCGCCTATCCGGGCATCGACGCGGAGGAGCGCGGCCAGGCCGAGGCGATCGCCCGCTCGACGGAAAAATGCCTGTCCATCAAGGTGCCGATGGTTTCGGTGGTCATCGGCGAAGGCGGATCGGGCGGTGCGATCGCGCTCGCCACGGCGAACCGCGTCTACATGCTGGAGCATTCCATCTATTCGGTCATCTCGCCGGAGGGGGCTGCGTCGATCCTCTGGCGCGATTCGACACGCGCGCGGGACGCGGCCACGAATATGAAGATCACCGCGCAGGATCTTCTCGGTCTCAAGGTGATCGACGGTATCATCGCGGAGCCCGTCGGAGGCGCGCATCGCGAGCCGAAGGGGGCGATAGAGGCGACGGGCAGGCAGATCGCGGCCGCCTTCGACGAGCTCAAGGCGGTGAACGGGGACTATCGTGAGCACCGCCGCCAGAAATATCTGTCTATCGGGAGATAGCACCATCCTCGCGTCCGAGGTGGGTCCTCATCGGGCGCGAAAGCTAGTGGAATCGCCGCGATGCCTTAAAATCGCCGCTCCGCTGCCTTCAATGGGCAACTATGAGGGGAATGTCGGGACATCCCATGGTAATGATTTCTCAAGGTTAACCGGCGTAGCCTCATGCTTGAATCTCGGCCGGCCGCGATCCGGCTTTTGCGAACGAGACAGTATTCGGATGAGTTCCCGTATCAAAAGCGCTGGTTTCCTGGTTGCCGCCCTGCTTCTGGCAGGCTGCAACGGTTCGATCGACGATATTGCGCCCAAGGCCAACAAAGAATTGCCACAGAAGCTCATCGATTCGATGAAATCGAAGGGCATGTCGACCTCCTCGCCGATCATGGTGCGCCTCTTCAAGGAAGAGGGGCAGTTCGAGGTCTGGAAGCAGAAGGGCGACGGCGGCTACGGCCTGATCGCGACCTATCCGATCTGCAAATGGTCGGGACAGCTCGGCCCGAAATTCACCGAGGGTGATCGCCAGGCGCCGGAAGGGTTCTACACGGTCCGCCCGAGCCAGATGAATCCGCAGTCGAAATACTACCTCTCCTTCAACATCGGCTTTCCGAACGCCTATGACCGCGCGCACAACCGGACCGGGGCCAATTTGATGGTGCACGGCGCCTGCTCCTCGTCGGGCTGTTATTCGATGAACGACGCGCAGGTGTCGCAGATCTACGCCTTCGCGCGCGACGCCTTCCGTGGCGGCCAGGAGGCGTTCCAGCTCGAGGCGTTTCCGTTCCGAATGACGGCGGCCAACATGGCGCGCTACCGTAACGACCCGAACTACGAATTCTGGAAGATGCTGAAACAAGGCTACGACCAGTTCGAGGTCGCGCATCTGCCGCCGAAGGTGGACGTGTGCGAAGGCCGCTACGTCTTCAACGAGATTGCCGCCGAGGGCCAAAGCTTCCCGGCATCGCCGAATGGAGCCTGCCCGGCCATGGCGCGCTCTCCGGCAATGGCGGCGGCGACGACGGCCTACGACAAGAAATACGACGCCGCTTTCGCGGATGCGGTGCGCACGAAGGCCGCCCCGCCGAGCGCCACGATCGACGGCATGAAGGAAGCGAGCCTGGTGGCTGACTGGTCGCGCAGGCGCGGACGCGGCGAGCGCGTGTCGCTTCAGCCGCCGGCGCTCGATGGCAAGGGTAAAGTGACCCAGACCGCCGAAATGGGCCGTATCGATTCGGCTGTCGGCCGCAAGATGGCCGCGCTCGATGCGGAGAAGGCAGCCAAGGAAAAGGCCGCGCAGGAGAAGGCTCAAGCCATCGCGGCCGCCAAGGCGGCGAAAGAAGCCGAGATCGCGCAAGCCAAGGCCGCGAAGGAGGCGCAGATCGCCGAAGCCAAAGCGGCCAAGCAAAAGGCTGTGGCCCAGGCGTCAAAGCAGGACGAGGATGCGGCCGCCGCGCCGGAAGCGAGTGCGCTGGCGGCGGAGCCGAAACGTCCGCGCATGCTGACACGCATGTGGAACAAGATGTTCGGCAGTTGAGCGCCGACGCCGAAACCTACGACCTCAAGGGCCTCAACTGTCCATTGCCGGTATTGAAGGCGCGCAAGCGGCTGGCAGGCATGCGGCCGGGAGCACGCCTGTGGCTCGAAACCACCGATCCGCTGGCCGTGATCGACATTCCCGCCTTCTGCAAGGACAACGGCCATCGCCTGATCGAAAGCATCGGCATCGACGGGGGCCACCGCTTCCTGGTCGAGCGCGGGGAATAGAAGCTACAGCTTTACCCCGGCGATGGCGAGCGGGTTGTCCTCGATCGCGGCGCGATCCGGCATGTCGGCGGCCGGCATGCCGGTCATCGCGGCGAAGAGGCGGCGGACATAATCCTCGTCCATATCCATGGTGATGAGGACCAGTCGCGTGCCGCGCGTGCTGTCCGGCCAGGCCGGCAGGCGGGCGGGCGGATGCAGAACCTTCTGGACACCGTGCAGGACGAGCGGCCGCTCCGGGTCCTCGGCGAGTTCCACGATCCCCTTCATGCGCAGAAGGCGTTCGCCGTTCGCCGAGCGCAGGATGTCGAGGAACGCCTCGATCGCGCCGAACGGGATCGGTCGGTCGTGGATGAGGGAGACCGTCCTTATGCGGCTATCGTGATGATGGCCTTCATGGTCATGATGCGCATGGCCGTGATGGTGATTGTGGTGATCGGGCGCCGCCTCGGCGCGAAGCCAGCGTTCGACGTCGGGAATTTTCCTTGTCGGGTCATAGAGCCCGCAATCCAGCAATTCCGAAGCTGGCGGGCGGTCGGGGCCGCTTTCCAGAATGGGCGCGCCAGGATTGAGCTGCCTCAGCCTACCGCGTAACGATTCGATCGAACCGTCCACTTTGGTGATATCGGATTTGGTGAGAACGATGCGATCGGCCATCGCAACCTGCCGCACGGCTTCCTCGTGCCGGTCGAGCGTCGCGTCGCCGTTGACCGCATCGACGGTGGCGATGACCCCGTCGAGGCGGAAGAGGTCGAGCAACCCCGGATGCGCCATCAGCGACTGCAACACAGGCGCCGGATCGGCAAGACCGGTCGTCTCGACGATGACGCGTTTCAAAGCGGGCATGCGCCGGGCCAGGTCGAGAAGCGTATCGACAAGCTCTCCGCGCACAGTGCAGCAGACGCACCCGTCGGAGAGTTCGATCACACCGTCGCTGGCACGCTCGACCAGCAGATGATCGATGGCGACCTCGCCGAATTCGTTGATGACGACGGCGGTGTCGGCGAGCGCCGGTTCCTTCAGAAGCCGGTTGAGCAGCGTCGTCTTGCCGGAACCGAGAAAGCCGGTCAGCAGGCTGACGGGAACGGGCACGGCCATAGCGCCGCCTATTGCATTGTAGCCGATTGCGCCTTGGCGACCGGCTTCGCCGTCTTCGCGGGAGGGGTGTAGTCCGGTCTGGGCGTCGGGATCGGCACGTCGGCATATTCCACCGGCTCCGGCAAGCCGCCCGGTCCCGTCGCGCCGCCGAGGCTGACCATGACGACATTGCGCGGATGGTCGAGCTTGTGGAGATAGGGCGAACCCATCACAAGCGGCGCCTGGCCGGTATCGTCCTCGCCGCCGGCGTCCGCGAGCTTCTGCTTCTTCCTTTTACGGGCCTCCTTGGAACAGAGCGCCTCGCGCATGTTGGTAGCCTCGCCGACGCCGCTGCCCTCGACCGGCATCGCGGCCAGCGTCGGACCGGCCGGCTCGTCCCCCGCGAAACCCTGGGTGAGCAACGCGGCGGTCTGCGCCGCGCGGTCGGTGATCGAATCCGCGCCGAGCACGATGGCCGCAAGCGTGCGTCCCTGCCGGGTCGCGCTGCCGATAAAATTGAAACCGGATTCACAGATGAAGCCGGTCTTCATGCCGTCCGCCCCGTCGAAACGGCCGATCAGCGCGTTGATGTTGGGGATCACCTTCTTGCCGACGCCGATCGCCTCGATTTCGAAATAGCTGAGATATTGCGGATATTCCTTGCGGATCGCCGTCACCAGGAGCGCCTGGTCGCGCGCGGTCGTATAATTGTCGGGCGAAAACAGTCCGTTCGGGTTGGCGTAGTGCGTGCCGCTCATGCCGAGTCGGAGCGCTTCCGCGTTCATGCGATCGACAAAGGCCTCCTGGGAGCCGCCGATATTCTCGCCGACCGCCATGGCGATGTCGTTGGCCGAATGGGTGATCATCATCTTCAACGCGTTGTCGAGCGTCATTACGGAGCCGGGTTTGAAGCCCATCTTCGACGGAGGCTGCGAGGATGAATTCTTCGTCATCCGAACCGGCGACAGGAGCGTGACTTCGCCTTTGTCGAGCGCCCTGAAGGCGACATAGGCGGTCATGAGCTTGGTGAGCGAGGCCGGGTACCAGCGCGCGAAAGCGTCCCGGTGTTCCAGCACCCGGCCGTTGTTCACGTCGAAAAGCAGGGAGGGCCCGGCGACGGCGAGAGACGGGGTCGCCGCAGCCAGAAGGGTGAGCGAGAATATGAAAGAAAGATGCCGCCGCATGGTCAATTCGAGAGAGCCTTGATGCCGTGTGCCAGGGATTAAGCGTCGGCCGGCCGTCCAGGAAGCGGACCCGCGCCGATGCGCGTATCCTGCTATCTAGCGCATGTGTCGCCAAAATGGCAAAGTCGCCGGGACCACTTTACGATCCGACTCTTGAAGGAAAGCCTTACTCATGCCGATATTGAACCGCGCCGCCGAAATGCAGGACGAGATCGCCGGTTGGCGCCGCCATATCCACAGCGAGCCGGAACTCGGGTACGATGTCCACAAAACGGCGGCCTTCGTGGCGGAGAGACTGAAGGAATTCGGCGTCGACGAGATCGTCACCGGCATCGGCCGCACCGGCGTGGTCGGTGTCATCAAGGGCCGGCTCGGCGCCGGCGCGACAATCGGGCTCAGGGCCGACATGGATGCGCTGCCGATCCAGGAAATCACCGGCAAGCCCTACGCCTCCACCGTTCCGAACAAGATGCACGCCTGCGGCCATGACGGCCATACCGCGATGCTGCTGGGCGCCGCGAAATACCTTGCCGAAACGCGCAACTTCTCCGGTAACGTCGCGGTCATCTTCCAGCCGGCGGAGGAGGGGGGCGGCGGCGGCAACGCGATGGTGAAGGACGGCATGATGGAACGCTTCGGCATCGCCAAAGTCTTCGGCATGCACAATATGCCGGGCATCCCCGTCGGCGAATTTGCCATCCGGCCCGGTCCGATCATGGCGGCGACGGCGGAGTTCACCATCAAGATCACCGGCAAGGGCGGCCATGCGGCGATGCCCCACACCACGATCGACCCCGTCGTGATCGGCAGCCAGTTGGTCGGCGCCATCCAGAGCATCGCCTCGCGTACCGTCGATCCGGTGAAGTCGGTGGTGGTATCAGTCACCAAATTCCATGCGGGCGACGCCTACAACATCATTCCGGAGACGGCCGAACTTGCCGGAACGATCCGCACGCTCGACAAGGCCGTCGCCGCGAAGGCCGAGGAGCGCATGCGCGCCATCTGCGAGGGCATGGCGACGACTTTCGGGGCGAAGGTCGAACTCGACTACGATCCGAACTATCCGGTGACCGTCAACAATGCCGACGAGACCGTCTTTGCCGCCGATGTGGCGCGCGGGGTCGCCGGCGAGCAGAAAGTCGAGGGCGAGGTAGCACCCTTGATGGGCGGCGAGGACTTTTCCTACATGCTGGAGGCGCGACCGGGGGCCTTCATCTTCCTCGGCAACGGCGATTCGGCGAACCTCCATCACCCCGCCTATGATTTCAACGACGAGATCATTCCTCACGGCGTCAGCTATTGGGTGAAGCTGGCGGAGAGCGCGCTGCCGGCACGGTGAAGCCGGGTTGGCGAAGGCGCGCGAAGCGTTTATGTAAGCCTCGCGTGGTCCCGTAGCTCAGCAGGATAGAGCATCAGATTCCTAATCTGAGGGTCACAGGTTCGAATCCTGTCGGGATCACCATTTTGTTCCAGCGGATGCGGTCTGTATCTGAACCGGAGATGCAGGCAAGAATGATCGCCATGGCCTGAGTTCATCGACTACTCCATCATGAGCCGGTAGCCGACACCTGTCTCCGTCAGTATGTATTGCGGCCGCTCGGGATCGGCCTCGATCTTTTGTCGAAGCTGGCGGACATAGATGCGCAGATACTGCACATCCGTCTCGCCGCCCCAGACCTCGCTCATCAGCATGCGATGGGTGAGCACCTTGCCGGCATGGGCGACCAGCATGCGCAATATGTCGTACTCCTTGGGCGTCAGCTTCACTTCCCCGCCGCGCACGCGCACGATACGGCGCATCAGATCGACCTCCAGATCGCCGCTGCGGAAAACCGGCTGCTCGCCCTGCTGCTGCAATCTGTGCCTGAGCGCCGCGCGGATCCGGGCGAAAAGTTCGGCCGTGCCGAACGGCTTTGTCACGTAGTCGTCGGCGCCGAGGTCGAGTGCTTCGACTTTGCCCTTCTCGTCAACGCGGCTCGACAGGACAAGGATCGGCACGGCGTTGCCGCCATCCCGCAAGGTGCGGATCACGTCCGCCCCGTCCATGTCGGGCAGACCGAGATCCAGAATGACAAGATCGGGGCGGGATCGGTCGATTTCGGCGAGCGCGCCACGCCCGTCGACGGCTTCGCTTACCTGAAAGCCTTGCGAGTTCAGGCTGGTGCGCAACAGCCGCCGGATCGGCGGTTCGTCGTCGACGATCAGGATCGTGGCGGCATTCGCATTCACGGCGCGGCCTCCGGTCTGGCGGTGTCCGGCACCGGCAATGTGATGGTGAAGACGGCGCCGCGCCCACCCGCTCGGTTGCCGGCTTCGATCGTTCCGCCCATAGCTTCGACGAAGCCACGGCAAATGGCAAGGCCAAGGCCGGTGCCGGCGCGCTGGCTGTCGGCTTTGCGCACACGATAGAACTTGTCGAAGATGCGCTCCAGTTCCGACTGTGGGATACCTGGGCCTTCGTCCAGCACCCGGAGGCTGACCGAGTTGCCGTCGCGCCGGCCCTCTATCGAGATCGCCGTTCCGGCCGGAGCGTATTTCGCTGCATTATCCAGAAGGTTGAACAGAACCTGTTCGAACAGGACGGGATCGAGCCTCACCATGGGGAGGTCCGATACCAGCGCCGTCTCAACATGATGGCAGTCCAGGATTTTCCTCGCTCGCCGCAACGTGCTGCCGACCACTTCGCCGATATCCACGAAGTCCAGATTGGGCACCAGCGCGCCCGATTCCAGCTTGGTCATGTCGAGCAGATTGGCGATGAAGCGGTTCAGCCGCTCCGCCTCGTCCCGGATAGTGGAAAGAAGCGCCTTGCGGTCGTCCGCCGTCAGGTCCGGCAGCCCCGCCAGCCCGTCCGCGGCCCCAAGGATGGAGGCGAGCGGCGTCCTCAGATCGTGCGATATGGAGGTGAGCAGCGCCGCCTGAAGCCGGTCGCGCTCGACCGCGCGCTGTGCCTTGTCGAATTCCTCCGACAGGTTGATGCGCTCGATCGCGAGTGCCGCCTGATCCGACAGCGCATCGAGCAGGCGCTGTTCGTCCGGCGTCAGGATCGGGCCTTGCTTGTCGCTGTCGATGCCGATCACCGCGACCGGCCCGCGCCCCGTTCGCATCGGCAGGAACAGGCGCTTTGCACCCGGCAGCGTGTCGGCACCGCGACCGGCCGGCCTGTTGCTTTCCCACGACCAGTTCGCTGCCGCCAGATCGGCCTCCTCGGCAACGTCCTCCGGGGGCCAGGCGGTCTTGAGCTGGAGCGATCCGTTCTCGGGAAGGAAGAGCACGACCCTGACCTTCAGCATGGAGGCGACCTGCGAGGAGATCGCCCATAGGAGGTCGTCCAGGGAGGCGATGCCGGCCAGCTTGCGGCTGAACAGATAGAGGTCTTCGGTGGTCCGGGCACGCTTGCGTGCCATCATGGCCTGCGCGCGCACATTGGCCGTCAGATTGGAGGCAACCAGCGCCACCACCAGGAAGAAGAACAGCGCCACCACATTCTCGGGGTCGGCAATGGTGATGCTGAAGTAGGGCGGCAGGAAAAACAGGTTGAAGGCCAGCACGCTGAGCAGGCTCGTAAACAGCGCGGCGCCCAAACCAAAGGCTACGGCACTGACCAGCACGGCGGTAAGGAAGACGAGCGCGACGTTCTGCACGTTGAGGAAGCGGGCGAGGACCTCGCCGCAACCCAACGCGATTGCGACCAGCGCAATGCTCATCAGATAGGGCTTGACGTCGAACGGCGCCGTTGCTGGACGTGTAACGATAACCCTTGCGGCAGGTGTGGTCCGGTCGTCGCCGGTCACGACATGTACGGCGACGTTTCCGGCACGCTTTACGATCTCGTAGGTTATCGAGCCGAAAAGCAACTCATGGAGTCGCGAGCGTTCGCTGCGGCCGATGACGATGTGACTGAAATTGTTCTTTGCCGCATAGTCGAGGATTTCCCCGGCAAGCTCACGGCCGGGAACCGTCACCGCCTCGCCGCCCAGCCGCTCGGCCCGTCGCAATGCCTCGGCGATCCGGTCGCGCGCTGTCTCGCCGAGCCTGAGCGAGCGTGGCGTTTCGACATAGAGCGCGGTCCAGGGTGCACGCAGCCTTTCTGCCATGCGCCGCGCATAGCGCACCAGCGCCGCTGCCTTGGGATGTTCGTTGACGACGACGAGTATGCGGTCGCCGGCCGACCATGGACCGGAGATAGCATGCGCCTGCATGTGGGTGAGCAATTGCTGATCGACGCGTTGAGCCGTGCGACGCAGTGCAAGCTCCCGCAGGGCCGTCAAATTGCCCGGCGAGAAATAGTGGGACAGCGCGCGCTCGGCCGTCTTTGGAACATAGACCTTGCCCTCCTTCAACCGTCGGATCAGGTCGGCCGGGGTGAGGTCGATCACCTCGATCTCATCCGCCCGATCGAGGAAGGCGTCCGGCACGGTTTCCCGCACGCGGATGCGGGTGATCTGCTGGACGATGTCGTTGAGGCTTTCCAGATGCTGGATGTTGACGGCGGTGTAGACATCGATACCGGCGGCCAGCAGGTCCTCGACATCCTGATAGCGCTTCGGATGACGGCTTCCCGGCGCATTGGAGTGCGCCAGCTCGTCGACCAGCACGAGCGCCGGCTTGCGCGCCACCAGTATGGCGTCGAGGTCCATCTCCTGCAGATGCCGGCCGTTGTAGTCGACATGCCTGAGCGGGACGATCTCGAAGCCCTGAACGAGGGCCTCGGTCTCGGCGCGTCCGTGCGTCTCGATCAGGCCGATGACGACGTCGATACCGGCGCGGCGCTGAGCAGCTGCGCTCAACAGCATCTCATAGGTCTTGCCGACGCCAGGAGCGGCACCGAGGAACACTTTCAGGTGGCCGCGCGTCTCCGTCGACGCTTCGCGAAGAAGGGCCTCGGGGTCGGGGCGCTTGGGGTCACCATTCTGGTCCGGCATCGGTCGTGTGCTCAAGCCGCCCTTTCAGTCATGCCGTCGGCGGCGCTGGAGCATCGTCGTCGACCGGCAATTCCGCAAGAGCCGCCCCATCTCATTGCGATTTGGCCTCATCAAGTGCCAGATTGAGTTCGAGCACGTTCACTCTCGGTTCGCCCAGCAGGCCTCCGGTGCGGCCCTCGACATGAGAGGAAACGATGGCGCGCACTGCATCCTGCGAAAGCCTGCGCGCCTTGGCGATGCGCGGCACCTGGAAATAGGCGCTTTCGGGCGAAATATCGGGGTCGAGGCCGCTGCCCGAGGTAGTGACGAGATCGACCGGCACCGGTGTGCCCGGATTCTGCTTCGCCAGCGTCCCGGCGTCCGACGTTACGCGCGCGATCAGCTTTTTACTGGTCGGACCGAGATTGGAACCTCCTGAAGCGGAAGCGTCATAGCCATTGCCGGCGGCGGAGGGGCGCGGATGGAAGTAGCGGTCGCCGGTGAAGGCTTGGCCGATCAGAGCCGATCCGACGACATGGCCGTCGCGCGCGATGAGGCTGCCATTGGCTTGCAACGGAAACACCGCCTGCGCAATGCCGGTGATAGCCAGAGGATAAACAAGGCCGGTGAGGGCGGTGAGCGCCACGATCATGAACAGGGCCGGGCGGATCTGGGCGTACATTTTCGGATATCCTTCAGGCAAGGCCGGCTGCGGTGATGACGACATCGATCGCCTTGATGCCGAGGAACGGCACGATCACGCCGCCGAGGCCGTAGATCAGGAGGTTGCGCCTGAGCAGCGCGCCGGCTCCGATGGCGCGATACTTCACGCCTTTCAAGGCGAGCGGGATCAGCGCGATGATGACGAGCGCGTTGAAGATGATGGCCGACAGGATGGCGCTTTCCGGCGAAGAGAGCCGCATGATGTTGAGCGCCTGAAGCTGTGGATAGAAGGCCACGAACATAGCCGGGATGATGGCGAAATATTTGGCCACGTCGTTGGCGATGGAGAAAGTTGTCAGCGAACCGCGCGTCATCAAAAGCTGCTTGCCGATCTCGACCACCTCGATCAGCTTGGTCGGGTCGGAATCCAAATCCACCATGTTGCCGGCCTCGCGCGCGGCCACCGTGCCGGTGTTCATGGCCACGCCGACATCGGCCTGCGCCAGCGCCGGTGCGTCGTTGGTGCCGTCACCGCACATGGCGACGAGCTTGCCCTTGGCCTGCTCGGCGCGGATCAACTCGAGCTTGTTCTCCGGCGTTGCCTGGGCGAGGAAATCGTCGACGCCGGCTTCGGCCGCTATGGCCGCCGCCGTCATCGGGTTGTCGCCGGTGATCATGACGGTGCGGATGCCCATCTGGCGCAAGGCCGCGAAGCGCTCGCGGATACCGCCCTTGACGATGTCCTTCAGGTGCACGACGCCGAGCAACCTGCGGTCGCGCGCGACCGCAAGCGGTGTACCACCCGACTTCGCCACCTGCTCCGCAACCTGCCGTAACTCACGCGCGGCTTCCGTTGCGCCACCGGAACGGCCGGCCTCGACATTCGCGAGCATTGCATCGACCGCCCCCTTGCGGATGCTGCTACCGTCCATGTCGATGCCGCTCATGCGCGTTTGCGCGGTGAAGGGCACGAAGTGGGCGTGCAGCTTTTCCATCTCGCGGCCGCGAATGCCGTATTTTTCCTTGGCGAGCACGACGATGGAGCGGCCTTCCGGAGTCTCGTCGGCCAGCGAGGAAAGCTGCGCGGCGTCGGCCAGTTCACGTTCGCCGACGCCCGAGAGTGGCAAGAACTCCGTCGCTTGACGGTTGCCGAGCGTGATGGTGCCGGTCTTGTCGAGCAGTAGCGTGTCGACGTCGCCGGCGGCCTCCACTGCGCGGCCTGACATGGCCAGCACGTTGAACCGCACAAGCCGATCCATGCCGGCAATGCCGATGGCCGACAGCAGCGCGCCGATGGTGGTTGGGATCAGGGTCACGAACAGGGCGACCAGCGCGATAACGGGGATCGCGCCGCCGGCATAGGCGGCGAAGCTTGGAATGGTGACGACGGCGAACACGAAGATCAGAGTCATGCCGGCGAGCAGGATGTTGAGCGCGATCTCGTTCGGCGTCTTCTGGCGCTGCGCGCCCTCAACCAGCGAAATCATGCGGTCGAGGAAGGTCGAGCCGGCGGCCGCGGTGATCCTGACCTTGATCTGGTCGGACAGCACCTGCGTGCCGCCGGTGACGGCCGAGCGGTCGCCGCCGGATTCGCGGATGACGGGCGCGGATTCGCCGGTAATCGCCGCTTCGTTGACCGAGGCGATACCTTCGATCACCTCGCCATCGGAGGGTATGATCTCGCCCGCTTCGACGACCACGACATCTCCGACCTTCAGCTCGGTCGCGGACATGACCTCGTAGGTCGACCCATCGACCGCGAGGCGCTTGGCATCCGTCTGCGTGCGCGTCCGGCGCAGCGCGTCGGCCTGCGCCTTGCCGCGCCCCTCGGCGACCGCTTCGGCGAAATTGGCGAACAGCAGCGTGAACCACAGCCAGAGAATGACCTGAAAGGAGAAGCCGAGCCGGCTTCCGCCGAAAGCGAGGTCGCGGGCGAAGATCAGGGTGGTGAGGATCGCGACAATCTCGACCACGAACATCACCGGGTTGCGGATTTGCACGCGCGGATCGAGCTTGGCGAAGGACGAGCCGACCGCCGGTCCCACGATGGCGGGATCGAACACGCTGATTTCGGCGAATTTGCTCATGACACGTTCCTCAGAAAGTCTGCCCGGCGAGCATGGCGAAATGCTCGACGATCGGGCCGACGGCGAGTGCAGGGAAATAGGTGAGACCGCCGACGATCAGAATCACGCCGACCAGCAAGCCAACGAACAAGGCGTCATGTGTGGGGAACGTGCCTGCCGATGCCGGCACGGTCTTCTTGGCGGCCAGCGAACCGGCGATGGCGAGCACCGGCACGATGACGAGGAAGCGGCCCATCAGCATGGCAAAACCAATGGTGAGGTTGTACCAGGGCGTGTTGGCGGAAAGTCCGGCAAACGCGCTGCCATTGTTGGCGGTGCCGGAGGTGTAGGCGTAGAGGATTTCCGAATAGCCGTGCGGCCCGGCATTGGCGAGCGAGGCAAGCCCGGCCGGCAGCACAACGGCGATAGCGGTGAAGCCGAGGATGGCGAGCGGCAGCGACAGAACCGCGAGCATGGCCATCTTGACCTCCTTCGCCTCGATCTTCTTGCCGAGATATTCGGGCGTGCGGCCGACCATAAGGCCGGCGATGAAGATCGCCAGGATGACGAAGAGCAGGATGCCGTAGAGGCCGGCCCCGACGCCTCCGATGATGACCTCACCGAGCTGCATGTTTATGAGCGGGATCAGGCCGCCGAGCGGCATGAAGCTGTCCAGCATGGCGTTGATCGCGCCGCAGGAGGCGGCCGTCGTCACCACCGCGAACAGGGCGGAGGCGGCGATGCCGAAACGCACCTCCTTGCCTTCCATGTTGCCGCCGTCGATGCCGAGCGCGGCGAAGGCGGGATTGCCGTTGGCTTCAGCCCAGTAAGTCACGGCGACGCCGGCGATGAAGAGAATGCCCATGGCTGCGAAGAGAGCCCAGCCCTGGCGCTCGTCGCCGACCATGCGGCCGAAGACGTTGGTGAGCGCCGCGCCGATGGCGAAGATCGACACCATCTCGACCAGATTTGTCAGCGCTGTCGGGTTCTCGAAGGGATGCGCCGAGTTGGCGTTGAAGAAGCCGCCGCCATTGGTGCCGA
Organism: Mesorhizobium koreense; assembly: GCF_031656215.1. Lineage (NCBI taxonomy): Bacteria > Pseudomonadati > Pseudomonadota > Alphaproteobacteria > Hyphomicrobiales > Phyllobacteriaceae > Mesorhizobium > Mesorhizobium koreense. Next base: position 1,641,520 of record NZ_CP134228.1, read on the forward strand.
GCATCTTGATCGCCAGTTGCGAGGCGGTCGGGCCGACGGCAATGGTCTGCTTCGCGCCTTCCAGCGTCGTCGCGTCGACATAGGCGCCGAGCGTCTGGGTGACGCCCTGGCTGACATAGAACAGCGCGCAGAGGACCGAGAGCGGCAGCAATATATAGAGCGTCGAGCGTGTCAGGTCGGTCCAGAAATTGCCGACCGATTTCGCCGAGGCACGCGAGAAGCCGCGGATCAGCGCCATGGCGATCGCGATGCCGGTGGCGGCCGAGACGAAGTTCTGTACCGTCAGTCCGGCCATCTGGACCAGATTGCCCATGGTGCTTTCGCCGCCATAGCCCTGCCAGTTGGTGTTGGTTATGAAGCTGACGGCGGTGTTGAAGGCTGAATCGGGCGAAACCGCCGCCATGTGCATCGGGTTGAGCGGCAGAAGGCCTTGCAGGCGCTGCAGGCCGAACAAAAGCACGAAGCCGGCCGCGTTGAAGGCCAGCATCGCCACCATATAGGTGAGCCAATGCTGTTCCTGCCGCTCGTCGATGCCGGCGCCGGCATAGAGCAGCCGTTCGACGGGGCGCAGGACGGGCGAGAGGAATGTGCGCTCGCCCGCCATGACGCGCGTCATGTACCAGCCTAGCGGTTTCACCAACGCGATGACGATAGCGCAGAACAGCGCGATCTGGAGCCAGCCGTCCACGGTCATGGTTTATCTTTCTTTTTTCGCATGTCTTTGCCCCGAAACCGGCCTTCATTTTCGGGAGACATGCTTAGAACCTTTCGGGGCGCAGGAGCGCGTAGACGAGATAGACAAGGATGAGCGTGGCCGCGAAACCGCCCAGCATGTAATCGAGGATCATCGCTGTCTCCTCAGAGGCGTTCGCTGGCGATGCCGTAGAGGGCCAGAAGGACGAAGACGCCGAGGCCGATCGCCAGCATGAGAATGTCGAGCATTGAGCCGTCCTCCATCGGTCCCGGCACGCCGTGCCGATGATGGCTGGCGGCGCGGGCCGTGTTCAGGAGGTAGATTTCGGCCGGATGGAATAGGTTTTCGAGAGCAGGCTTGGCTCTCGATCATAGTTTTCTCATATATGAAGTGGCGCGGGGTCGGCGGGATGAGGCTGCCGAAATGGCTCCTCAAACCCGGAAAGCCGTAAGCTGGCCTACGGCAATGTAGCCCCGCCTCGAGACCGGCGCGGCGAAGCCGAGATAGGCTTCTTTGGTCTTGTCCTACAGAGTTAGGCTGCCGCAGCCTCTTCGCGGGCAAAAATCTCCTCGACCTTGGTGGCTATCGCCCGGCCCAGGTCGAGATTGTTCTCACCCGTGAAGTGGATGCCGTCGCAGCCGTCCGTCGTGATGAAATCGCCGGCATCGAGGAAGTCGACCTTCAGAAAATCCGCCATGTCGCGATATTGGCGGCCAAGCTCTTTCGACTTTTCGTGCCCCCCTCCGAACATGCCCTGGAAATATGGATGTGGCATCGGCGAAAGCGGCGGCGGAGCCACAACAAGGCATCCGGGCGCGGGATATGGCGTGCCAACACCACCGGCGCTGGTCAGCACCTGACCCACGAGCTTCGCCATTCCGTAGGCGATGTCATAGGGCGTGCGGTTGTAATAGGGTTTCGTGTCGTTCGTACCCAGCATGATGATGACCAGATCGAGCGGCAAATGGCTGGCGATCGCGGAGGGTAGGTAGTGGCTACCGTTCAGGCGGGGATCGTTGGGGTCGTCGGCGCTCGTGGTCCGGGCGCTCAGCCCCTCCTCAACGACAATGTATCCTTCACCCAGCACGGCGGCCATGGCGCCTGTCCAGCGCTGTTCGAAAGGATAGCGAAGGGTCGGTGACCCCTCCTTGACGGGAATCCATCCCCAGGTCAGCGAGTCGCCGTAACACAGAATGGACTTTTGCTTCGACATGGATTCCTCCTCGACTATCATACGATTGGTCAGACGGCCTTGGCCGTCCTGACGCCATAAAGGACTGCCGCAAGCAGGATGATCACACCCTGCGCGATCTGCTTTCCCGGTTCGGGAATTCCGAAGACCGTCATCACCACGAAAAGAAGCGCAAAGGACAGGACGCCGAATATCGGTCCCCACACGCCCCCGTCGCCTCGGCCGAAAGTAACCCCGCCAAGAATGGTCGCTGCCACGGCGAGGATCGGCAGATCGAGGCCCACGCGAACGCTGCCGACCGAGATCGAAGCGGTCTGGACCAGCGCGGCAATGCCGGCGATCAGACCTGCGATCGTATGCGCCAGGATAACGGTACGCTGGACCGGGACCCCGGAGAAATAGGCCGCCTCGGCATTCTCTCCGACTGCGGTCACGAAGCGACCGAAGACCGCGCGGGAAAGAAACAGCCACATGAGCAGGGCTATGCCGAACCAGAAGACGACCGGCGTCGGGACGGATCCTAACCGCGTGTTGTAGATTTCGCCGAAATAGGCCGGCACGTCGCCGGGCGGACTGCCGCCGGCAAAGAACTGCACGACGCCGATCAGTATAATGCTGACCGCAAGCGTCACGATCACCGCCGAAACGCGTCGCTTGGCAACCATCCAGCCATTGAAGAGACCGACCAGCGTCCCGATCACGATCGCCAGCACCACGAAGAACGATAGATGTGCGCCGGGAAAGGTACTGGAGGAAATGAAGTAGTTGACCAGCAGGATAACGCCGCCGCCCGAAAGGTCGATGCTCCGTACCTTCATGACGAGAAGCTGGCCGAGAACGAGGATTCCCAGCGGGACGACCTGCCGGATGAATATCCCCATCACGTTGACATTGAGCATGTTTGGTCGCGCGGACCACAAGATGATGAGCAGCAACGCGAACACGACGTAAGACGGCGGTATCTTGAGAACTCGCTGAACGGCCCCGGATTTGAGGATGCCCGTCATCCTTACAGCCCCATCTTCCTGCGGGTCTGCACCGCGACGACGAGGAGCAGGATGCCGCCCTGGATCGCGGTTTGGACGAACGGACTCACGTTCAGAAGCGTCATTCCGTTCGACAGAAGAGCCAGAACGAATGCGCCGATCACCGTGCCATGCAGGCTGCCGATGCCACCCGATAATTGGGTTCCCCCAATGGCGACCGCGGTGATCGCATTGAGTTCGTACCCGTTGCCCACCGCGGGATCGCCCGAGACGATCCGGCCGGCCAGGAATATGCCCGCGGCCGCGGCGAAGCACGCCGAGGCAACGTAGGCCAGGATCACGTTGCGCCTGACCCTTATGCCCACATTGCGCGCCGCGTCTTCCATCCCGGAGGCGACACCGCCGCCGATGGCGAACAGATGCAGGCCGTAGCGGGATCTGTAGAGGAGTTTCCAGGCGATCAGGATAGTGACGACAACCCAACAGACCTGCATGGGGACGCCCAGGAAGGTTCCGCTTACCGAATCGATGACGATGCGAGGAACGGAGCCGCCCGCCACGGGCCTCAGGACGAGCGTGACGCCGAGGATGATGTACTGCATGGCGAGCGTGGCAATGATGGGATGCACATTCAGGCGTGCTACCGCGATCCCGTTCGTGAACCCGATCAATGCGGCGAGCAGGAACACGGCCGGGATCAGGATGTAGGCGGGGCCGCCGAGCGCGAGGATCGCGGTCGTAAAGCTGATCACCGAGCCGACCGACAGATCCAGCCCTCCGACCAGCACCACAAACATCTGCCCGACCGCCGTGATGATCAGAGGCATCGCCTGCGCCAGGAGATTGAACAGATTGTCCGGCCTCAGCATGTGGTCGGTGCGGATGGTCAGGAAGAGGATGATGGCCAATGCCATTAGTAGCGGCAGGGCCCAGAGCCCCTGACGGCTCTGAGGGCCTGTCATGATGTTGAAAAGAGCCTGCTTCATGGGTGCGCCATCGACATCGGCAAGCCTCAGGCGCTCAAGGCTGCGTCTAGGATGTTGTGCTCGGTGGCGCTGCCGGCCGGCATTTCCGCCACGATCGTATTCTCGTGCACGACGTACAGTCGATCGCAGAGGCCGATCATCTCCACCGTGTCTCTCGACAGGACGAGGACGGCGCCGCCGCGGGCGGCGAAATCACGCAGGAGCTTGTAGATTTCGGATTTGGCTCCAACGTCGACACCTCGCGTCGGCTCCTCGACGATCAGCATTTCCAGATCCGCGGCAAGATACCTGCCAAGGAGCACCTTCTGCTGATTGCCGCCCGACAGCGAATTGACGGTCATCGAGGCGCCCGACGCGCGAACATTCAGCCTGGTCATCGTCTCGGCGATGATCCTGCGATAGAGCTTGGCGGCCGAGAATTCGTTGCATTGGGCGTCCAGCCCGATCGCGATGTTGTAGGAAATGGGCAGGGCCAGAAACAGCCCTTCTTCCTTGCGATCCTCGGGCACGAACCCGACGCCCAGGGACCTGAGCTTACGAATTCCCGAGGAAGGCGGCACCGGCAGCGGCAGCTTTTTCCCCTTGATGGTCACGGTGGCGCCGAAGGGTTGGAAGTGCCCGAAGAGGGAGCGGACAAATTTCTGTTGACCCTGGCCTTCAAGTCCCGCCATGCCGATGATCTCACCTCTGTGGACCGTCAGCGAGAACGGTTTCGTCGTTGCTCCGATCCTGAAGTCCGTGATCTCGACAAGAGCATCTCCCGTTGCCTGCGCGCGGTCGGGAAACAGGTCCTGGAGTTCACGGCCGACCATCATGGCGATGAGCGAGGCGGGGGTCATTCCCGACAACGGCCGCGTGCCGACGAGTTTCCCGTCCTTGAGTACGGTCACCGTATCGCAGATCTCGAATATCTCGTTCATTCTGTGCGAGATGTAGACGATGGCCTTGCCGGCATCGCGCAGGCGTCGAATGTGCTTGTTCAGGATTTCGACATCGGCGGCGTTCAGGGCGGCGGTGGGCTCATCGAGGATGAAGACGGAGGCGTCGGCCTTGATGCCATGGGCGATTTCCACGAATTGCCGCTCGGCGATGGAGAGTTCGGAGACCAGCGTTTCAGGCGCCAGGCTTAGGCCCAGGTCAACCAACGCGCCTTTCGTCTCAGCATTCATGCGGCGGTAGTCGATGGAGCCGAAGCGGCGACGGGGTTCCCGGCCCAGGAACAGGTTTTCCGCGATTGTCAGGTTCGGGAGCAGCGAAAGTTCCTGGAATACGGTGGAGATGCCGGCTTCGAGCGCTTCCCTGGGATTGGCAAAGGAAATATTGCGGCCGTTCTGGTAGATTTCTCCGCCGTCGGGCTGATGCACGCCCGCCAGTATCTTCATCAGCGTCGATTTGCCCGCGCCGTTCTCGCCCATCAGCGCGTGGACCGAGCCGGGGCGAAGCTCCAGTGAAACGCGATCCAGCGCGAGGCTGCCGCCGAATGATTTGGAGATATCCGATAGTTCAATCAGAGCGGCCATCGCCAACTGCCCGTTCAGGTCGATTCCAGCCTCATGCCGGTCGCCGGACAATAGCCGGCGACCGGGGTAGACCTTGGGAGGCGCTTACTTCTTGCCGTAGAACTGCTTCAGCTGCTCTTCGGAAAGCTGCGAGGGCCACCAGACATTCGCCGACAGATCGTCGCGATAGTATTTCTTGGCCTTGTCGAGATCCCAGCCGTCCGGGTTGTAGTCGTAGTGCTTGTAGAGCGACTTGCCCTCGAGGAGGTCCACGGCCGCGACAATACCGGCTGCGCCCTGATCGGGACCATATTCAGGTGCGATCGACTTGAACCCCTCCTTGATCCACAGTCCGAAGAATCCGTTATTGCCCTCACCTGAAATCGGCGGGATCGGCGTGCCGAATTGCTTGAACACGTCCACGCATGCCCTGGTCATGTCCGCGCCGGACGACCATATGGCGTCGACGTTGGGATTGCTCAGATAGAGCGTCTCGCAAACCTTCTTGGCCTTGTCGTATTGCCAATAGCCGTATTCCTCGGCGGCGATCTTGATATCGCTGCCCTTGAGGGCCTGCACGAGGCCGTTGTAACGGTTGATGTCCTCGGGATGTCCCGGATAGCCGCGCAGCACCCAGATATTACCCTTGCCGCCAAGCGTCTTGACGATGAAATCGCCCATGACCTTGCCGAAATGTTCGGCGCCGCCCTGGATCTCGGTCGTATAGGCGTCCGTCTTTACGCGACCGGTGTGCAGGATCACCGGAATCCCCGCGGCAACCGCTCTTTCCATCGCGGCGTCCGCGGATGTCGGCGTGACCGGCTGCACGATGATCGCGTCGACATGCTGCGCGATCAGATCGTCGATGTCCGACACCTGCTTGTTCTGGTCGAGATTGGCATCGAGCAGGACGAACTTCTTGATGCACTTCTCCCTGTCCGCTGCGGCCTTCGCTTCATGCGCCACCTGAACTGTCCAGGTGTTGGCGTTCACGCCGAAATCGCTCATGCCGATGACCCAGCCGCAGGGCTTCTTGAATTTGCCCGCCTCGGTTACCGGATTGTCCCCTGTCCTGGCTGTCAGTCCGGGCTTGATGTCGCTGCCTGCGACTGCGTCGGCGGCGTAGGACGAGGCGACGGGCGCAAGTAGCATCGCGGTCAGCAAGCCTGCGACGGCCAGGGGTATTTTCGCAATCATTGAGTTTCCTCCCTTGGTTTAGGCTCGAATAGACGCCCGTCCATCCCGGCAAGGCACACGGTCCCTGCAATCATCGATGGAGTACGGGCCAAGCATGGCCGCCGACCTGTGGCGAGCCGAAAGCAAAACGGTTTCCTTTACGGACCATTGGGTTCGTAAAACGGCGCACGCAGGATTGGCGGGGAACCTCCTCCCTTATCCATCCAGAACCACGATCCGGCTTGCATGTCAATAGTTATTCAGATTGAATGATTATCTCATGCGCTTGTTTTGGCGGTAGAGCGATGCCATGTATGCTTACCCGATTCCTGAACGAGCTATTCCGCTAAGTGGCTGCTTCCATGTGCCATTCACGGGAGGGAGCGCACCATATGCATGCCGTGCTGTGCTTCGGCGACTCTAATACCCATGGCCAGATGCCGGGCGGCTCTCCGCTCGACCGCTATAGTTACGATCAGCGTTGGCCGGGGGTTCTTCAACGAGAACTGGGTCCGAAATGGCATGTCATCGAAGAGGGCCTTAGCGGCAGGACGACCGTCCGCGACGATCCTATCGAAGGCGCTGCCAAGAACGGCCGGACGTATCTACGCCCCTGCGTCATGAGCCATGCGCCGCTCGACCTCATCATAATCATGTTGGGGACGAACGATCTGAAGGCCCGCTTCAACCAGCCGGCATCCGAGGTTGCGATGGGCATCGGGTGCCTCGTTCACGATATCAGGGAACTGGCGCCCGGCCCCGGCGGCCTCGCCCCAGAAATCATGGTGGTCGCACCACCGCCCATGCTCGACGACATCAAGGAATGGGAGCAGATCTTCAAGAACGCGCAGCCGAAGTCACGGGAACTCGCGCTGCAGTTCGAGGTAATCGCCGATTCTCTTGAAATCCACTTCTTCGACGCAGGCCTGGTCGTCCAATGCGACCAGTCCGACGGTTTTCATATCAATGCGGAGGCCCATGAAAAACTTGGTGTGGCGCTGGCCCGCGAAGTGGAAGCGATAGGCTGGAAATGATCGTGCTTCCGAGCGGGCCATATTCCACCTTGCCGGTGTCGGGCAATTCATCGCGCGGGAGTGGTGGTCATGCCTGACATGCGTTTCGCGCCGCCCAACCCGCTGCGCATAGCGGACCGCGCCACCGGCCTCAACGCGGTGAGCGTGCGCAGCCACAACGAACGTCTGGTCCTTTCTCTGCTGCTGCAGAAGGAGGCGACGACGCGCCTGGAGATCGGGGAGCGCACGGGGCTCTCGGCCCAGACCGTGTCCGTGCTCGTCCGGTCGCTGGAGCAAGAAGGGCTCGTGGCCAAGGGCCCGGCTCAACGCGGGCGGATTGGCCCGCCGACCGTTCCCATCCTGCTCAATCCCGAGGGCGCCTTCTCGGTTGGCATCAGTGTTGGCAGGCGTCATACCGATCTCGTCCTGATCGATTTCGTCGGCGAGGTTCGCTTCCACACGACCCTTGCCCACCCCAGGATGGATCCGGACAGCAATCACTCGGAGTTTCTGGAAACGATCCGCGGCGCGATTGCGATGCTGCCCAAAAACGCACGCGAGCGGCTGGCGGGCGTAGGGCTGGCATTGGCGCACAGCGAAGCCGGCGGCCCGGACGAGGAAGCGTATTTCCGCGCCCTTCAGGAGGAGATCGAGGCGCAACTCGGAATTTCTCTTTTTATCCAGAACGACGTAACGGCCGCGGCGAGCGGAGAAAGCCTGTTCGGCGTTGCCAAGCCGCTGACAGACTACATGTTCTTTTATCTCGACGCGAAGCTGCATGGCCGGCTCGTCTTGAACCATCAGATATACAAGGGGAATTCGGACCTGAGCTTCGACGTAGGCATCGATGCGCTGGAAGTGGAACTGGCCGCGTACGGCAAATCCCTGGAGCCGCTATGGGACCGTTCGGGAGACTGGTCCGTCTATCAGGACCTGATCGAGGCCTGGGAAGATCGCCTGGTCGAACAGTTGAGGCAATCGCTCGCCGGCGTGAGGCAGTTTGTCGAGATCGAAGCGGTGGTCCTATCCTCTTACGTTCCGCAAAGCATCTGCCGAGGAATTTGCCGGAAGCTCGAATCCTCCGCGCCGGGCCTGGCCGTGATCAACGGAAACCTGAGGCCTTCTCCCAAGGCCGTAGGTGCGGCAAGCCTGCCCTTGAGTTCCAGGTTCATGATCGAATGACACTGGAATATCTGCCTCAATATTTACCCCCGTGCTGGTCTTTCGTTCGGGCCAAGTCACTCCTTGACTCTTGCAAAGCTGTGCATCTTAAGTGGAAGTCCATTTATTCGAGGGGAGGAAAATGGACCACTCAACATTTGGAGAAAGCCGGAAATCCAAGGGGAACGCGCTGTCGTCCCTTAGCCGGCGCAGCTTTCTGACGGCCGCGGTCGCGACGCCGTTCGTGCTCAGGAGGGCCTACGCGGCCGACGGCATCAACGCCTATTCCATCTGGCCGGAAAATTACGCCAAGCCGATGATGGACGCCTTCACGAAGGCGTCCGGAATTCCGGTCAAGTTCGTCCGCTTCTCGTCCGGCGAGGCCCTTGCCAGGGTGACCGCCGAGAAGAACAATCCACAGATCGACGTCCTCTTCGGCGGCCCGGTGGAGACGTTCACGGCCGGCCAGGGCCAGGGCGTGTTCGAAGCCTATGCGCCACCGGCGGCGGCCGACCTGCCTGCCCGGTTCAAGGATCCGAACGGCATGTGGACCGCGATCGCCGACGATCCGCTCGTTTTCATGACCAATACGGAGTTCCTCAAGAAGAACAATCTCAAGGCGCCGGCTTCCTGGGACGATTTTCTGAACCCCGCCTACAAGGGCATGCTTCAGATGGCTGATGCACGCACTTCCGGCACGGCGGTCACGCGCATCTTCTCGATCCTGCAGGTGCACAACCGCAACGAGGACGAGGCGTTCGCCTATATGAAGAAACTGCGCCAGAATGTGCAGGTCTATACCAAGAGCGGTGGCGGCGGTACGCTACCCACCGGACTCGGACAGGCCGGTGGCGGCATCTTCTTCATCGTCGACGCGCTATTCACCCGGCAGAAGGGCTACGATGTCCAGATCAGCTTTCCGAAGGAAGGGATCGGCGGGGCGGCCGAGTGCATTGCGCTCATCAAGGGTGCGAAGAACCCCGACGCCGGCAAGAAACTGATCGACTGGGCGACGAGTGCCGACATGCAGTCGCTGCTCGCGCCCAACAAGATCAACTTCATTCCCGCCAACCCGAAAGTAAAGACCGATCCGGCGCTCGCCGAAGTCCTCAAGGGCGCCAACATCATCGAGATCGACGATAAGTGGGCGGGCGAGAACCGCAAGCGCATTGTCAACAAATGGGTCGCCGAAGTGCTCAATGCCGGCTAGGCCATGAGTGCGACCGCCATGCCGCGCCGCCGATCCGGGCGGCCGGCGCAGGATCCGGTGCAAGCGACAGTCATCATTGTCCTGTGGCTGCTGCTTGCGCTTTTCGTCATCTATCCTTTGATCGAACTGCTCGGCACGGCCTTCAGCGGTGGCGAGGGCTATTCGCTGGGGCCGCTGATTTCCGCGCTCGGCAACGCCCATTACCTCAAGGCATTCCGCAACAGCCTCGTCCTGGCGTTTCTCGTCGGTCTCCTCGGCACGGCGGCCGGCTTCCTTTTCGCCTACACGGTCGAACGCGCCGGTCTGGGCCGTACCGGGCGGAAGATATTCGATCTCGTCACGCTTCTTCCGCTGATCTCGCCGCCGTTCACCACGTCGATCGCGTTCGTCTTTTCCTTCGGCCCGCAAGGCTTGATCAGCCACGATATTCTCGGGATGCAGAACGCGAATGTCTACGGCTTGCGCAGCACGCTGGTCGCCGAGGCGCTGACCTATTTCCCGCTTGCCTATCTCGCCTTGCGGCCGATCATCGCCTCGATCGGCGGCAATCTCGAGGAGATGGCGTTCAGCCTAGGAAGTTCGCGCTGGCATGTCTTCCGCACCGTCACCTTGCCGCTGACCGTGCCCGGTCTGGCCAACGCGTTCCTCCTGCTTTTCGCCGCATCGCTCGCCGATTTCGCCACGCCGCTCATCCTTGCGGGCAACGACCTGCCGGTGCTGCCGACCGAGGCCTATCTCCAGATCACCGGCATGTTCGACCTGAACGCCGGCGCGATATTGTCTCTGATGCTGCTCGTTCCGGCGGCGCTCGTCTATTTCGCGCAGCGACGGCTCGTCGTCGGCAGGAGCTATGTGACCGTCACCGGCAAGGGGGGCGGGCAGACCCGGCATCAGGCACTTCCGCCGATCGCCCGCGCGCTGCTCATCCTGGGTTGCGCATCCACCTGCCTGTTCATCGTCTATCTCTACGGGCTTCTCGTCTACGCCTCCTTCGTGGTCGCCTTCGGCGCGAACGATACGTTCACGCTGGCCAGCTATCGCGCCATCTTCACGGACGGCATGCCCGCCATCAAGGACACGCTCATCATCGCCCTGATCGGCATGCCGATCGGCGGTCTTTACGCGGTGGTCGTCGGATATCTCGTCTGCCGCACCAAATTCCTGAGCCGGCAGGCGATGGAGATCGTCAGCATGATCAACTATGCGCTGCCAGGCACCATCGTCGGCATAGGCTACCTGATCGCCTTCAACAAACAGCCTTTCGCGATCACCGGCACGGCGCTCATCATCATCGCCTGCTATATTTTCCGCTACAGCCCGTCCGGCATCCGCACGACGGTCGCGCTCCTGCAGCAGATCGACCGCAGCATCGAGGAGGCGTCCTTCAGCCTCGGTGCGGGAAGTTTCACCACCTTCCGCCGCGTGATGCTGCCGCTCATCCTGCCGGCCTTCTTCGCTGGGCTCGGCGTGGTGTTCATCCGCTCTATGACGGCGATCAGCGCCACGATCTTCCTGATCTCGATCAACTGGACGCTGGTGACGGTGCGCATCCTGGAAAACATGACCGAATTGTCGCTCGGCATCGCCGCCGCCTTCTCGGTTTTCGTCATCGCCACCGTCCTGGTCGTGACCGGCATCCTGAACTTCATCCTCAGGCAGATGACCTCTCCGGAACTCCGCCGTTCGCTTTCGGGCTATTCAGCATGACCCATCCATCCGTCGGCATCCGCCTCGACAAGATTTCAGCGGCGTTCCGTCATCCCGATCGGGGCCTCGTCACGGCGGTCCGCGAGATCGATCTCGATGTCCGGCCGGGCGAACTCCTGACGCTGCTCGGACCGTCCGGCTGCGGCAAGACGACGACGCTCAGGATGATCGCGGGCTTCCAGGAGCCAAGCGAGGGAACCATCCATATCGGAGACAAGGATGTCACCCGCGTCGCCGCCAACCGGCGCGACATCGGCTTCGTCTTCCAGAATTACGCGCTGTTCCCGCATCTGTCCGTGTTCGAGAACGTCGCGTATGGGTTGCGCGTGCGCAGGATGAAACAGGCGGAGGTGACGCCGGCGGTCGAGCAGGTGCTGGCGATGGTGGGCCTCGACGGCTTCGGCGGGCGGTTGCCCAGCGAGCTTTCGGGCGGCCAGCAGCAGAGGGTCGCGCTCGCCCGCGCCATCGTCATCCGGCCGCGCGTGCTGCTTTTCGACGAGCCGCTCTCCAATCTGGACGCCAAGCTCCGGCTGCAGATGCGCGACGAGATCCGCAAGCTGCAGAAGATGCTCGGCACGACTGCCGCCTACGTGACGCATGACCAGGACGAGGCGATGGCGATCTCCGACCGCATCGCCGTCATGGAAGACGGACGGATCAGCCAGATCGGCACGGCCGAGGACCTTTACCGGCGTCCGGCATCGGCGTTCATCGCCCAGTTCATCGGCCGGGCAAATCTTCTGACCGGCACGGTGGTCGCCCGTTCCACGGATACGATAACGCTCGAGACAGCCGGCCAGCGGAGCGCTTTCCGCAGCACCGCGCAAGCGGCGAAGGGCGACCGGCTATGCGCGGTGCTGCGCCCCGAATCGATTTCCATCGGCAAGGCCGGCGAGGGAATGGTCGCGACGGTCGCAAGCAGCACCTATCTCGGCGACAAGATCGAATATTCGGTGGTCGTCGGCGAAGACGCGCTCAAGATCGTTCGTTTCGATCCGCCCGAGGCGGAGAGGTTCGAAGTGGGAGGGGAAGTGCGCATCCGCTTCCCCCGGGAAGGCGTACAGCTTCTGCCAGCGCGGGGCTGAACGGCGACCGCCGGATACGACAAAGCCCGCCGGGGAGGATCGGCGGGCTTTGCGTTGGGTGACCGGCGAATGGGAGGGACGCCGGTCTTTTCGACGGGGAGGGAGGAGGCACCCCGCCGTATGCTGTTCGTCAGATGGCCGTCTTGGCGACCGAGTAGATGTCGCCGCGGCGCAGGCCCATATCGTCCAGCTCGCGGTCGGTCAGACGGCTAAGCTCGTTTACGGTCTTACGGAAGCGGCGCCAGTTGCGGTAATTGCGGATCACGTTCATTTCCTTGCCCTCGCTTGAAGCGGTGTTGTTCGATGCCGCTCAGATAATGGGCAATCGGCCTGATTTGAATGCACGGCCATGCATGGCTGGGGTGCATTTTGTGCATTGCAGCAAAGTGACGCACAAGGACGGAAATTCGCGATCGGCGTCCGCTTCGAGGCGCGCTGGTCCCGAACCCATCCGCGTCGGGTTTCGGCCTGTGGATACGCTCACCGCCAGACTGTCCAAGCGGACGAGCAGGCTCATGCGGTAGTACGTATACATAATTTCCAAAGCCGGCCAAATCATAGAGTCCGCGAAAGGAAAGCGAAAGAATCTGCAGGCGCATTCCATATTGTCCACAATATCAAATATTGACGACAACATATTTTCACATCATACAATAAGGCGCGCCATGCGATACGGGACGTCGCGATCTGCGCTAAGGGAGAGGGTAGGAATATGACTATTGGTATGACGGACAAAGCGCCGCGCCTGGCGGAAGGCGCTGACGAATTCCCGCCGCTGACCCGTGGTCAGGTCGGCTACACGGCGATTGTGGCTCTGCTTGCGTGGACTTTCGCGGTCTACGACCTGATCACGTTTGGCAACCTCCTGCCGCTGATCCAGGCCGACTTCGGATGGAGCAATGCGACCGCCTCCTATGTCGCGACCTTCGTCGGTCTCGGCTCCCTGGTTATCGCGCTTACCGTAGGGCCGCTGATCGATTTCGTCGGCCGTCGCTTCGCGCTGGTGGTGACGACGGGGGGCGCGGCCATCAGTTCGGGACTGGCTGCTCTTGCCGTCGGCCCCGTCTCGCTCATCCTCGTGCGGTCGCTCGCCGGTTTCGGCATGTCCGAGCAGGCGGTCAACTCAGCCTATCTCAATGAGGTGTTCGGCGCGCGTGCGAAAGGTTTCCTTTATGGCATCGTCCAGGCCGGCTGGCCGCTTGGTGTCATGCTGTCGGCGGGCCTCGCAGCCGTATTGACGCCGACGGTCGGCTGGCGCGGTGTTTTCGTCATAGCTACCTTTCCGCTGGCGGTGATCCTCGTCTGCCGTTTCGGGCTCAAGGAATCTCCCTATTTCCTGAAGGTGAAGCGACTGCGCGAGTTGCGGCGGAAGGGCAACGCCGCTGAGGCCGAAGCGCTCGGCCGGAAGTGGCAACTCGACATGACGGGCGACCGGCTCAACACCTACGCGGAGCTGTTCACACCGGCACTCCGCCGCCATTCGATTGCGCTCGGTGCCATGTTCTTCTTCAAGATCATCGCCGATTCGCAATTGACGGTTCTGGCTACTTCGGTGCTGTCGCAGGCGAAGGGGATCGAACTTACCGGCGCCTTATGGACGGTATTCATCGGCAATGCCGTTGCGCTGATCGGTTATCTTTTCTTCGGCTGGCTCGGAGACCGCATCGGGCGAAGGGGGACCGTCATCATCGCGCAGACGCTAGCTGCGGTGTGCACGGCGCTCCTCCTTTTCGTTGCGCAGGGCTTCGCGATAGTAGTGGTTTTCTACTCATTGGTGCTGTTCTTCGCACAGGGTGCCGCCGCGCCGTTCTTCGCCTATGTGGGCGAGTCGTATCCGACACGCATCCGTGGCTCGGGAGCGGCCTATATCAACGTCGCGGGGCCCGTCGGCGGCATTTTCGGGCCGTTGATCTACGGCAGTCTGCAGCAGGCCGGCGCCAGCCCGACCGTCGCTGCCGCTTCGGGTGCCGTAGCCGCGCTGATCGCCGCGGCCTGCCTGCTCGCGGCACGGCCGATCCGACCGGGCCAGGAATTGGCGTCCGTATCGCATTGAGGTCTGGCGACGAAGGGCGCAGGGCATGTCGGGAGCGAACGGCTCAGCCGGTATGGTCGAGTACGGACGATCCCGGCAGCCTGTGCTGGTTGTCGGAAAGATGGCGCTGCATCAGCGCCGTCGCTCCTTCTATGTCCCCGGCGGCCAGGAGGTCTATGAGGCGGGCGTGTTCCTCGACGCCGCAAGTCGGCGGGCCGCCGCTGTCGTAGAGGAGCACGGCAAGAGAAGTCTTGGCGGCAAGGTTCTGGACGAAGCCCTCGAGGATGCGGTTGTCGCCCAGGGAAGCGATGAGCATATGGAATTCCGTGAGCAAGCGGACGAAACGGCCTCTGTCGCCCGATTGCTTCGCCTTGATCTGCCGCTCGAGATGGCGTCGAAGGAGTCGGATGTCGTGGGCGGTGCAATGGCGGCAGACATCGGCGACGATGGCACCCTCGATGAGCCGCCGCGCCGCATATGCCTCGCGCACCTCGGTCAACGACGGATCGGCGACGAATGCTCCGCGGTTACGTTCCAGAACGACCAGCCCGCCCGCCGAGAGCCTGCGCAGCGCCTCCCTGACGAGCGTCCTGCCGACGCCGAGGCGGTCGGCGAGGGCCTGTTCGCTGAGCTTCTGCCCCGGGCGGTAGCGTCCGTGGGTGATAAGGCTGGCAATGGCGTTGGCGATGTAGTCGTCCGACGCGATGCCATGGAAGGCGTTTCCAGGCACATCTGCAAGGACGTCGGTGGACGCGTACGAATCGGTCGGCTTCCGGTCTTTCCCGGGATTTCCCGTGAGCTCACCCGCTCGCCGGAGCACTTTCAGTATCGTGTCGGAGGAAAGATCGATGCCGTGAGATTCCTTCAATTCCTGCCGAAGCCTGTGGATGCCCAGCCCTTGCGTCCTGCGCAGATCGAGGATCAGGGCTTCCTCGCGCTCGAAGACCTTGCGGTTCGGCGAATGCGTCGGCCTGCGGCTCTGCGGTTCCAGCCCTGCGACGCCGAACTCATCGTAGCGATGCAGCCATTTCCGCAAGGTCGGGCGGGAAATACCGAACTCGGCACACACCCTCCCGGCATTTCCGCTCAATCGATAGGCCTCGATCCAGAGTAACTTTTCATTTCTGTCCATCCCAGGAACCCTTATGCCGCACGTACACATTTATTCAACTGCCGGGTACCGTTCAACTGCTCCGGCATGCCGGAGGTATTTTGGTCAATTTGCCACCCTCATATCGATTTCGAGGTGGTCGACCGCGCCTGCCATTGTCGGGAGGAACGTCCATGACTGACATGCCAGCCGGCCGGGACTTCATCGGATATGGCGCCAATTTGCCCAACGCGAACTGGCCGGGAAAGGCGCGTGTCGCCGTTTCGTTCGTCCTCAACATCGAGGAGGGTGCGGAGCTTTCCATCCGTGACGGAGACGAGCGGAACGAGGGGGTCTACGAAGCGGTCGAGGAAATCCACGGCGCCGTCGACCCGTGCCAGGATTCACATTATGAGTATGGGACGAGGGCCGGCTACTGGCGGATCATCGAAACGCTTTCCGCCGCGGGCGTGGCGGTGACGCTCAACGCATGCGGTCGGGCGATCGAGCGGTCGCCCTGGATCGCCAGGGACGCGGTGGAGCGCGGCCATGAGATTTCCTGTCACGGCTGGCGCTGGGAGCGCCACGCCGGCATGGACGAGGTGACCGAGCGCAAGGCCATCGCACGTACCGTTCTCGCCATACGCGCCGCGTCCGGCGTGACACCGGTCGGCTGGCACACGCGTTCCGCATCATCCGCCAATACGCGGCGGCTGCTGCTCGAACATGGCGGTTTCCTCTACGACAGCGACGCTTATTGCGACGACCTGCCCTTTTTCGTGCCGGTCGGAGGAAAGCGCCATCTCGTGCTGCCCTACAGTTTCGACACCAACGATATGAATTTCTTCGGCAATCAGCGTTTCGTCAGCGGCCGCGACTTCGCCGACTACGCGATCGCGGCTTATGATCGCCTATGGCAGGAGGGCGCAGACCGCCCGCGTATGATGTCTGTCGGGTTGCATCTCCGCGTCATCGGCCGCCCCGCGCGGATCGGCGGGCTCGAGACGATCCTCGGCCATATCCGGCAGCGTGGCGGGGCATGGATCGCGCGGCGCGACGAGATTGCCCGCCATTGGCTGGCACTCGACAAGGCGGGCTGAAGAAACGATGCGACGAATCCTCCTTCTCAATCCCAACACCAACAAGGCCATGACGGCGGCGATGCGGGCGCAGGCGGCCACCCATCTGCCGCCGGAAGCGGAATTGACGACGGTAACGGGAAGCTTCGGCTTTCCGGGCGTCGCGACGCGCGTTGCCTATGCGGTGGCCAGCCATGCGGCCCTCGATGCCTATGCACGTCGCGAGTCGGATCCCGACGTGGTCCTGTTGTCCTGCTTCGGGGACCCGGGACTGGAGGCCCTGCGCGAACTCGCTCCGTGCCCGGTGGTGGGGCTGGCGGAGGCGTCGATCCGAGCGGCGGACCGGTTCGCCGATACCTTCGCGATCATAACGGTTGGCTTGCCATGGATCGGCATGCTCGAGGAATGCGTGGCCGCGGCAAGGCCGGCAAGCGGCTTTGCAGGCGTCTTTGCCGTGGACGGGGCCGGATTCGATTATGTCCGTTCGCCGGAGACGGTGCTGGGTGCTCTCGACGGTTTGGCCGAACAAGCCGTCGCGGCCGGTGCCTGCACGTTGATCCTGGGCGGAGGGGCGCTGGCAGGCTTGAAGCATCGTCTCCATACGCCAGCGCGGTATATCGACTGCATCGAGGCCGCGGTAATTGCTGCCCTTGCGGCAGATGCGCCACACGCTGGAACAGCAGTGAGGCAGACAGCGGGGTCGAAGGGCCTGTCGGCGCCCCTTGCTGCGGTCATCGATGGCCTGGCGAGATCGGCCTAGTCATCTGCTACCAGCGCGTCTTCTCGCCCGGCGCGGCAGGCTCGATCGCTAGGGCATGGACGCCCGCTTTCAGTTCGCCTGCCAGCAGGGCGTTGACGGCGCGGTGGCGCTCGACGCGGCTCATGCCGGCAAAGGACGGCGCGACGATGCGGACACGGAAATGCGTCTCGCCAGCGCCGTCGAAGACGGCCTCGTGGCCGGATTCGAGATGATGATGGCCGGCGTGGAGGTGGCTCTCGTTTATGACTTCCAGCCTTTCGGGCGAAAGTGCGGTTTTCAATTTCGCTTCCATATCGGATTGAATGGACATTGCCGTCGTTCCTTACCATATAGGCGGAGCAGGTCGCGAACCGTCTCCATCGTCTTGTAAACCGACGATTCAGCCGGTAGGCCGATCATCCCCGAAATGTCAATTCTTGTATCGTCGGACGAAGCGCCCATAATCGACGGCAGCATGAAGCCTTATTCGAAATATTTCGAGCGCATCCGCATCCGGCCCGATCCCGGCGCGGAACTGAAGACGCATCCGCAGCGCTGCCAATGGGACGGGTGCACGGAAGCCGGCACCCACAGGGCGCCGGTCGGACGCATGCGCGAAGGCGAGTATTTCCATTTCTGCTTCGAGCATGTGAGGGAATACAACAAGCGCTACAATTACTTTTCCGGACTTGCCGATACCGAGATCGCGCGCTTCCAGAAGGAGGCGCTGACAGGCCACCGGCCGACCTGGAAGATGGGAGCGGCGCCGGGGCCGCAGGCGGCGGCCGACTTCTCGCAGGTGCGCTCCGGCGGTGCCGGCTATTTCCGGCGCACGCGCGATCCGTTCAACCTGTTCGGTGCGCAGGCCAACCGTCCTCCTCAGGAGCGCAAGGCGCGGCCGCTTGAGGCCAAGGCGCTGGAAACGCTTGGACTTGACGTAAAGGCGACTGGCGCCGACATCAAGGCGCGCTATAAGGAACTGGTGAAACGCCACCATCCCGACGCGAATGGCGGCAACAGGGGTTCGGAAGACCGGTTCCGCGAGGTGATCCAGGCCTACCGGCTGCTCAGACAGGCAGGCTTGTGCTGAGCGCTTCGTTTCAGCGGCTTCTATCCGACAGGAAAAAGCCTTAAGACGGCCCCCTGAAAATTGGAAACAAAGCGGCGCGGGAGAGGTTCCGTGCTGGAGGCATGATGAACAAGATCGACCGCGATATCGCGAATCTGCCCGACACGACCGTGTCGGTGAAGGAAACGTTCGGCTTCGAATCCAGCATGGTCGTGCCGGCCTATTCGGCCACCAACGAGCATGTGCCCGATTTCGATCCCGACTATCTGTTCGACGAGCAGACGACGCTCGCTATCCTTTCGGGCTTCGCCTTCAACCGGCGCGTGATGGTTTCCGGTTATCATGGCACGGGTAAATCGACCCATATCGAGCAGGTGGCGGCAAGGCTCAACTGGCCTTGCGTGCGCGTCAACCTCGACAGTCATGTCAGCCGTATCGACCTTGTCGGCAAGGACGCGATCGTGCTGAAGGAAGGCAAGCAGGTCACCGAGTTCCGCGACGGCATCCTGCCCTGGGCCTACCAGCACAATGTCGCGCTCTGCTTCGACGAGTACGACGCCGGCCGGCCGGACGTCATGTTCGTCATCCAGCGCGTGCTGGAGAGTTCCGGCCGGCTGACGCTGCTCGACCAGTCGAGGGTGATCCGGCCGCACCCGGCCTTCCGCCTCTTCGCCACCGCCAACACGGTGGGCCTCGGCGACACGACGGGCCTCTACCACGGCACGCAGCAGATCAACCAGGCGCAGATGGACCGCTGGTCGATCGTCACGACGCTGAACTATTTGCCGCACGACAACGAGGTCGCCATCGTGCTGGCCAAGGCCAAGCATTACCGCAACGACAAGGGCCGCGAGATCGTCAACAAGATGGTGCGCGTCGCCGACATGACGCGTTCGGCCTTCGTCAACGGCGACCTTTCGACGGTGATGAGCCCGCGCACGGTCATCACCTGGGCGGAGAATGCCGAGATCTTCGGCTCGATCGGCATGGCGTTCCGGCTCACCTTCCTCAACAAATGCGACGAACTGGAACGCGCTCTCGTGGCCGAGTTCTACCAGCGCGCCTTCGGCGAGGAATTGCCGGAGAGTGCGGTGAACGTGGTGCTGGGGTAGGAGAGACGGTTTGAGCTATCAGGGAAGCTGCCATTGCCAGGAAGTGCGCTTCGAGGTCGATGTCGACCTTGCGCACCCGATCACCTGCAATTGTTCCTACTGCCAGCGTCGGGGCAGCATCCTGGCATTTGCGCCCGCCTCCAGCTTCTCGCTGCAGAGCGGCGAAGGCAAGTTGACCGAGTACCGCTTCAACACGAAGAATATTCAGCATCTCTTCTGCTCCGTGTGCGGAATGGAATCCTTTGCCCGTGCGAAGGGTCCGGACGGGACGCCGATGGTTGCTATCAATGTGCGCTGCCTGGAAGGCGTCGATCCGTATTCGCTCGAGCCCACCAGGTTCGACGGTAGATCGCGCTGATCGTGATGTGACCCCATGGCCTCGGCAGGCGACAACATACGCACCAAGCCCAAGGCGGGCGGCGAGACGGACGTGCTGAAGCGCGCCGTCGGCGTCTGCATGCGTGCGATCGCCGGCGACCACGACCTTGAGGTCTCCTTCGCCAAGGACAAGCCGGCTCTGGCCGGCACGCATGCGCGGCTGCCCGATCTGCCGAAGAAGCCGACGCGCAACGATATCGGCATCACCCGCGGCCTTGGCGATTCCATGGCGCTCAGGCGGGCGCGGCACGATCCGCGCGTCCATGCCAGGCTGGCGCCGGAGGGCAAGCAGGCGCGCGCCGTCTATGATGCGGTCGAGCAGGCGCGGGTGGAAGCGATCGGATCGCGCGCCATGCGCGGCGTCGCCGACAATATCGCGCTGATGCTGGAGGACAAATACGCCAAGGCGAACCTTGCCCAGGTCTCCGAGAAGGCGGAAGCGCCGATCGAGGAAGCGGTGGCGCTAGTCGTGCGCGAGAAGCTGACCGGGCGGCCGGCGCCGAAAAGCGGCCGCAAGATGGTCGAGCTCTGGCGCGACTGGATCGAGGACAAGGCGGGTGGCGACATCGAGGCGCTGGCCGACAAACTCGACGACCAGCAGGCCTTCGCACGCGTCGTGCGCGACATGCTGGCCTCGATGGAGATGGCCGAAGAGCTTGGCGACGAGGACCAGTCGGAGGCCGAGGACGACGACCAGCAGCCCGAAGGCGAGGAGCAGGGCGAAGAGGGCGAGGAGGATGATTCCGGCGCCGACCAGTCCGAGGCGCAGGATTCGGAGGCCTCCGCAGAAGAGCAGGAGCAGGGCGAGACCGAGGCGAGCGACGCTTCGTCCGACGACGTTTCCGAGGATGAGGACGCCGACGCCGAGACACCCGGCGAGACCAGGCGCAGGGACGATCCCTTCGCCAACCTGCCGCGCGAGATCGACTACAAGGTCTTCACCACCACCTTCGATGAGACGGTCGGGGCGGAGGAGCTTTGCGAGGAAGAGGAACTCGACCGGCTGCGCGCCTTCCTCGACAAGCAGCTCGCCAATCTTTCGGGCGTCGTCGGGCGTCTCGCCAACCGGCTGCAGCGCCGGCTGATGGCGCAGCAGAACCGGTCCTGGGATTTCGATCTGGAGGAAGGGACGCTCGATCCGGCGCGCCTGGTTCGCGTCGTCATCGACCCGATGCAGCCGCTTTCCTTCAAGCAGGAACGCGACACCAAGTTCCGCGACACGGTGGTAACGCTGCTTCTCGACAATTCCGGCTCGATGCGCGGCCGGCCGATCACGGTCGCGGCCACCTGCGCCGACATTCTGGCGCGCACTCTGGAGCGCTGTGGTGTGTCGGTGGAAATTCTGGGCTTTACCACCCGTGCGTGGAAGGGCGGGCAGGCGCGCGAGAAATGGCTCAAGGACGGGAAGCCCGCCAATCCCGGCCGGCTGAACGACCTTCGCCACATCATCTACAAATCGGCGGACGCGCCGTGGCGGCGGGCGCGGCGCAATCTCGGCCTGATGATGCGCGAGGGGCTGCTCAAGGAAAATATCGACGGCGAGGCGCTTTTGTGGGCGCATAGCCGACTGATCGCGCGCCGCGAGCAGCGCAAGATTCTGATGATGATTTCGGACGGTGCACCGGTCGACGATTCCACGCTGTCGGTCAATCCAGGCAATTATCTGGAGCGGCACCTGCGCGCGGTGATCGACCTGATCGAGACGCGCTCGCCCGTCGAACTTCTGGCAATCGGGATCGGCCACGACGTGACGCGCTACTACCGTCGCGCCGTCACAATCGTCGATGCGGAGGAACTCGCCGGCGCCATGACCGAGCAGCTTGCCGCGCTCTTCGCCGAGGAGAGCACGCGCGAGACGCGACGTGCGGGCAGCGGGCTCAGGCGCGCGGGATGATGGCGGCCTTGCTCGGGTAGCCCTCCTTGAACAGATTTTCCGCCTTTGGCCGGTTTGCCGTCGTCATGCTGGCCGCCGCCAGCCTGCTCATTCCGGCATCGGCCGTGGCCGCGCCGCCGGAGCGGATGGAGGTGTCCGCGAGGCCTATCACACAGTTCCATATCGGGCACGACGAAACGCGTTTCGGACCGCTGACCTTCGTCGGTGGGCTTGAGATGACGTCGGATGCTCGCGATTTCGGCAGCATGTCGGCCTTCCGCTTCCGGAAGCCAGGCTCGGATTTCATCGGCGTTGCCGACACCGGCTATTGGTACTTCGGACGGATCGAGCACGATGCGGCGGGCCGGCCTTCCGGCGTCAGCCGCTTCACCATGCAGGCCATGGTCGATGTGGACGGCAATATCATCGGCAGGAAATGGCTGACCGACGCCGAGGGGCTGGGAATCAGGGGCGACATCGCCACCGCCGGTTTCGAGCGCAGCCATCGCATCTCCGAGTTCCGCATCGATCCGGCCGATATGAAGGCGCCGATCCGTGACCTCGATTTCCTGGTTCCGCGCAAGGAGCTGCGCATGAACAAAGGCTTCGAGACGATCGCCTATGCGCCGGAGGACGGCCCGCTCGAGGGTGCGCGCGTCATCGTCTCCGAGAAGAGCCTGGACGAAAACGGCAATCAGTTCGCCGCCATCCTCGAGGGGCCGGAGAAAGGCGTCTTCAGTGTCAAGCGCAGCGGCAAGTTCGACATCACCGACGGCGCCTTCCTGCCGAACGGCGATCTCCTGTTGCTGGAGCGATCCTTTTCTTACGCCGACGGGGTCGCCATGCAGTTGCGCCGCATCGACGGCAAGACAATCGCCAAGGGAAAACTCGCCGACGGGCCGGTGCTGTTCCAGGCCGACATGAGCTACCAGATCGACAATATGGAGGGGCTGGACGTCTGGCGGCGGGACGACGGGGCCCTGATAGTGTCCATTGTCTCGGACGACAACCAGTCGCTTTTGCAGCGTAATCTCTACCTCGAATTCAAGCTCGACGAGTAGCGCTTCGCCGGAACGACGCTACTTTACCGGGCGCACCCAACCGTTTCTTAAAGACTCCTGCCTTAAGACGGCTGGCGCAGAAGACATCTGGAGTGTGATCGAGTGCGCTTTTCCGCGGCTATGACGGCCGAACGGCTGTTGCCGGAGCGCCTCGCGCTTGCGGTGCGCCCGTCGCTTGCGCGCGTGGACGCCGTGCTTTTCGATACCGGCGAGCGCGGGCAGGCGGGACGCATGTCGCTCGCGGCCTTCTCGATCCGCATCGTCAGCGCCGTCATCGCCTTTTTCAGCCAGGTGCTGATGGCGCGCTGGATGGGCAGTTTCGAATACGGCATCTTCGTGCTCGTCTGGGTGGCGATGGTGATCGCCGGCAATCTCGCCTGTCTCGGCTTCGACACCTCGGTCGTCCGCTTTGTGCCCGAATACCGCGCAAACGGCCGGCTTGCCGAACTGCGCGGCATACTGCTCGCCAGCCGGCTCTTCGTCCTCGTCGCCGCCTCCTTCTTCACTGCCCTTGGGATTGCCGGACTTTGGCTGTTCTCGGGCAAGATGGAAGGCGTGTATTTCCAGCCCTTCCTGCTCGGCCTGTTGTGCCTGCCGATGATTGCGCTGTCCGATACGCTGCAAGGGGCGGCACGCGCGAATTCATGGGTCTTCTCGGCGCTGCTGCCGATCTATATCACGCGGCCTATCCTCATTCTGGTCTTCATGGCGGCGGCGCTCCTGGCCGGATACCCGGCCTCGGCTTCGATCGCGGTCCTGGCGGCGCTTGCCGCCACATACACAACGACGATCATGCAATTCGTCGGCGTCACCCGCCGACTGGATGCGAAGTTGCCGAAGGGGCCGCGCACCATCCTTTTTGGCCACTGGTTCACCGTCTCGCTGCCGATCTTCCTGGTGGAAAGTTTCTTCTTCCTCCTCACCAATGCCGACGTGCTGATGGTCGGCCATTTCATGCGGCCGGACGACGTGGCTATCTATTTCGCCACCGTGAAGACGCTGGCGCTCGTCCATTTCGTCTATTTCGCCGTCAAGGCCGGCGTCGCCCAGCGCTATTCCAAATTCACCCATGGCGGCAGCCATGCCGAACTCGCTGCCTTTGCGCGGGAGACCGTGTCCTGGACCTTCTGGCCTTCGCTGGCGATGGCACTGTTCGTGCTCGCCATCGGCGAGCCGATGCTGTCGCTTTTCGGCCCCGGATTCAGCGCCGGCTATCCGCTCCTGTTCGTGCTCGTCATCGGGGTCGTGGCGCGGGCGGCGGTCGGGCCGGCGGAAAGTCTTCTCACTATGAGCGGCCACCAGAATATCTGTGCCGCCGTCTATGCCTTGACGCTGGCGGTAAATGTCGGGCTCAACGTCCTGTTCATTCCCGCCATGGGATTATGGGGGGCGGCGATCGCGACCGCGGCGGCGATGGTGTTCGAAGCGGCCGCGTTGTCGCTCACCGTGCGGCGCAAGCTCGGCATCGTCATGGCGATCTTCCTGCCGCCGGCGCAATTAGAAAGAGTAGTCGAGTAACGATGGCTGCGGTTCCGGTACTGGAGGAGATGGCCGGCGGCCCGGCGGGCGCCATGATCTCCGAACTTGCAGGTCTGGCGGAAGGGCCGATGGAGCGCGCTCGCATCGAGTTCCTGACGGGCCGCCGCGCGGAACGCAGGCTCGCCGTATATCCGGCGTCGGCCGGCTTCGACCTCATCGATGAACTCGACCATCTGGCGGCGCGGGCGCTCGAGCCGAATGTCTTCTTCAACCCGCGCTTCCTGGCGCCGGCCATGCCAAGGCTGGAGGATCGGGAAGTGCGCCTCGCTGTCATCCGCGACGGCAGCGAATACAAGAGCCGGCTGAGGCTGCTCCTGCCGTTCTCCATAGAACGGCCGGCCATACCGCTCGGCGTTTCGGTCATGCGGAGCTGGTCGCATCCCTTCGGCCCGCTCGGTACGCCGCTGATCGACAGCGACAATCCCGGACAGGTGATGGACGACTTCCTTGCCATGATCGCGCGGCCGCATCTGAGGATGCCGAAAGTGCTAGTCCTGCCCGACATGCATCTCGATGGCGTCGTCGCGGGCGTGCTGCGATCCTTCGCCGCCAGCCGCGACCTGACTCTGGTTGCCACGGAGGAAGTCGAGCGCGCATTCCTTGAAAGCGAACTGGACGGTGAGGCCTATCTGAAGGCGTCGCTCAGGACACATCATTATCGAGAGTTCCGCCGGCTGAAACGGCGTCTGGGTGAAAAGGGCGCGCTCGAATACAGCATCGCGCGCCAGCCCGAGGAAATCCGCCGCGGCGTCGAGGCGTTCCTGACACTCGAGGCCGCCGGCTGGAAGGGACGCGAGCGTACCGCGATGGTGAGCGACCGTTACCGGGCGGCGTTCGCGCGCGAAGCGGTACATCTGCTTTCAGAACGGGACATGAGCCGGGTCCATACGCTTTCGCTCGACGGAAGGATTATCGCGGCGCTGATCGTCTTCATCGAGCAGGGCGTCGCCTATACCTGGAAGACCGCCTACGACGAAAGCTATTCGGCCTGGTCGCCCGGTACGCTCCTGATGATCGAGGCGACGAAAACGCATCTTGACGATCCGAACATACAGGCGACCGATTCCTGCGCCGCGCCCGACCATATCGTCATGGACCGGTTGTGGAGCGAGCGGCGGCGGATGGGGACGCTAGTGCTCGGCATCACGCCGCAGGCGGATCGCGCCGCGCGGCAGGCGGCCAAGCAGCTTCATCTCTACCGGGAGACGCGCAACATGGCCCGCCTCCTGCGCGAGCGGGTCAGGCAACTCGTCGGCCGGCGCTAGATCATTTCCGTTTTTCTGGGAATATTCACGCAAAACCGGTTCCCGCTTCGCTGGGATCGCTTTGGCGCCGACAATTCGACCGTGCGCTCTAAGGGATCAGGCGGAGCGCCGAGATGCTCCGGCGTTGGGCATCCGCCTTCGCCGCTCGGCTGCAAGGAGTGCCAGCGCAATGCCACCGACAATCCCTGCGGTTGCGATCAGAAGCCGCGCCGTCAGCGGTTCGCCGATGATGGCGATGCCTCCGGCGGCGGCGATGGCGGGAACCGACAGTTGCACGAAGGCGGCCTGGGTCCGCGAAAGGCTCGGCAGCACGCCATACCAGACGATGTAGCCGAGGCCGGAGGCAAGCGCGCCGGAAGCGACAGCATAGGCCAGCCCTTCCGCATTCGGCCGGACGGAAGCCACGCCGATTGCGATCAGCAGCAACCCCACCGGCGCGCAACGGGCGAAGTTCCCGGCAGTGTCGGCCACCGGCGCGCGTGATCCCCTGCCGATCAGCGAATAGGCACCCCATGCCAAGCCAGCGACGACCATCAGCAGGGCTCCTTTCAGCGGCGGCGCCACCAGGCCGGGGGAAACGAGGTAGACGAGGGCGGCAAACGCCACGCCCATCCCCAGCCATTCGAGCGGCGCGGGTCGGTCTCCCTTGACGATCGCCCAGGCGAGCATGCCGATCTGCACGCTGGCGAAGAGGATGAGGGCGCCTGGCCCGGCGCCGACCATGACATAGGCGACCGAGAACGCCAGGGCATAAAGCAGCAGGCATATGGCGCCTGACCAGCTTCCCTTTATCGCCGAGCGCATGGTCTTCGGCGGAGCGGCACGGAAAAGGGCGATCGCGGCCAGTACGACTGCCCCCGCGACGAGCCGGATGCCCGTATAGGCGAGCGGATCGATGTCGCTTTCGGAGAGCGCGAGCCTGGCCAGGATGGAATTGGCCGCGAAGGCAAGCATTGCGACCGATACCAGGATCACGACTTTCATGGCTGGGACGAAACCACATCGCTACGCCATTCGGCAAGCGTGGCGGCGGCCATTCGTATCGGGAACCTGAAAATGAGAACCCCGGCTTTCACCGAGGCTCTCAACTTGAACTACCGATAGTACCAGACCCAGGCCCGTTCGCGGTAGCAGCGTGTGTGCCAGCGGCCGTGGCGCCGGTAGCGGCGGCATACACGTCGCCAGACACGCTTTCTGTGCCGCCTACGGTGATGATGATGCCGGTCGTGGCGGCGGTGGTGGCGCCTGCGGTGGTCGACCAGTTCGACCTTCGCCTCGCCGCCATCGTCCGCGACATCGGTCGCCGAGGCTTCCAAATCATTCAGAATGCCGCCCGTGTTGGGCACGCCGGCAACGGCATCGACCGGCCGAACAACCGTCGTAACCACGGCGGCGCCGGCAAGACCCAGAACGCCGGTAAGGAATGTTCTTCGATCCATCGAAACCTCCAGTCCAAAAGCGCCCCTCGGGGTCATCATCGCGACAATGGCTGAACGGTTCCTGAACAGGCTCCGGGAGAGCAAATCGGCATGTTTCCGGGACCTCGAACCCACAGGGTTCGCAAGGGCGGCTGCCCGCCGGCTGGTCAGGCCGCCCATCGGAGCCGTGAGCGGAGCGAAACGGCGTGAGATCGAAGAAATGGTGCGGGTGGTCGGAATCGAACCGACACTCTGTCACCAGAACCGGATTTTGAGTCCGGCGCGTCTACCAGTTCCGCCACACCCGCGTCGAGACCGGGCCGAGCGCCCGGGACGGACGCGGACTATACGGTGAAGCGGTTCGCCGTCAACCGTTTCCACTGCTTTCCGGATCCGGCCGCGAGGCGTTGCCGCGATGATATGCCCTCCCGCGCGCGATTGCGTCCACGGTCAAATCTTTCTAGACAAGCTTGCCTTTGCGGGGAGCCCCATGCTGCGCAGACTTTACGACTGGACCATGTCGCTCGCCGCGCGGCCTGCCGCCGAGGCCTGGTTGGCGCTGATCTCATTCGTCGAAAGCTCGATCTTCTTCATCCCGGCCGACATCCTCTTCATTCCGATGACGTTGTCGCGGCCGGAGCGGGCCTGGCGCTACGCCTTCGTGGCAACGGCTACGTCGGTGCTCGGTGGTATCGCCGGCTGGTATCTCGGCTATTTCGCTTTCGAGGCGGTCGCCCGCCCAATCCTCGAATTCTACGGCAAGCTCAATGCCTTCGAGGCGATGCGCGATTCGGCCGACGCTTCGACCATTCTGCTTTTGCTTATCACTTCGGGGCTCGCGCATCTGCCGCCGATCAAGGTGGTGACGATCCTGTCGGGCGCCATGCATGTGAACATCTGGCTGTTCATCGTGGCGGCGCTGGTGACGCGCGGCGCGCGCTTCTATTTTCTCGCCTGGCTGCTTCGCCGCTATGGCGAGCCGATCCGCCATTTCATCGAGAAACGCCTTGGTATGATCGCGGGGGTGGCGGCGGCTGTCGTTATTCTGCTTTATATCCTCTACAAATATCTGCACTGATCCTTCGACCAGCCCACGGAAAATCGAAATGGCTTCGCTCACCGCTCCTACTGACCGGACGCAGATCCGCGCCGCTATCTTTCTCGCGCTCGCCATGGCGGCGACGGTCGGGGGCGCGCTCGGCTTCCAGTATCTGGGCGGCTTCATCCCCTGCAAGCTCTGCCTGGAAGAGCGTATCCCCTATTATGTCGGCGTGCCGGTCATGGTGCTGGCGGCGATTTCGGCCGGGCTGCGCTGGCCACCTGTCGTAACGCGCGTGCTGCTCGCCATCGGTGGGGCGCTGATGGTGTGGAGTCTCTATATGGCCGTCTATCATTCCGGCGTCGAATGGAAGTGGTGGCCGGGGCCGACCGATTGCGGCGCGGTGGAAGCGCCCTCGACCGGCGGCAAGGGAATTCTCGATTCGCTCAACACCTTCGTTCCGCCGGCCTGCGACGAGGCGGCCGGCCGCTTCCTCGGCCTCTCCTTTGCGGGGTGGAACGCGGTTGCCAGCCTGATCCTGGCGGGCGTCGCGTGGTGGAGCGCCTTCCGGCGCAAATGCGATTGAGGATCGGGTGGGAGCCGGGTCAGGCTTCCAGCTCGACATCCCAGTAGAGATAGTCCATCCAGCTTTCGTGCAGGTAGTTCGGGGGGAAGAGCCGGCCGTTGTTGTGCAGGTCGTGTACCGTCGGCTGATAGGGCTTCTGCCTCGGCCACATCTTTGCCTGCGCCGGCATGTGGCCGCCCTTCTTCAGATTGCAGGGCGAGCAGGCGGCAACCACGTTCTCCCACGTCGTCGCGCCGCCGCAACGACGTGGGATCACGTGGTCGAAGGTGAGGTCTTCATGCCTCCCGCAATACTGGCACTGGAATCTATCGCGCAGGAAGACGTTGAATCGGGTAAAGGCGGGGTGCCGGCTCGGCTTCACGTAGCTCTTCAGGCTCACCACGCTCGGTATCTTCATCGAAAACGAGGGCGAGGAGACGGAGTGTTCGTATTCGGCGACGATGTTGACGCGCTCCAGGAACACCGCCTTGATCGCGTCCTGCCAGGACCAGAGCGACAACGGGTAGTAGCTGAGCGGGCGGTAATCCGCGTTCAGCACCAGAGCAGGCATGCCATCGGGAGAGACGGCGATCGTCACAAACTCACCTCCTGGAATCATTCCCGAACCGATCGGCGCGGATAATGTAAGCCCGGGATGACAGTCTTGTGAAGCAGGAAAACGCCGCACGGAAAGTACAATTCGGCGCGATTTCTCTTGATCTATGCAGGGTTAGCCGGGAGCCCCGTCACCGGGGCGGCGTCCCGTCCCCTTGTCTCGCGATAATAGGCCCAGAAGAGCCGCGCGGCGACGCCGCGCCAGGGCGACCATGATTCGGCGAGCTTGATGAGCGGCTTTTCACCGGGCCGCGGATCGATGGCCAGCGCATGGCCCACGGCGGTCTGGAGCGCGACATCGCGCGCGGGGAAGATGTCGGGATGGCCGGCGGCGAAAAGCAGATAGACCTCCGCCGTCCAGGCGCCGATGCCATGGACGGCGGTGAGAGCCTGCATGGCTTCGGCGGGATCGAGGCGGCAAAGATGGTGGAGGTCGAGTTCTTCATGCGCGACCGCGTCCGCCACGGCCAGAAGCGTGCGCTGCTTCGGCCGCGACAGGCCGGCCTCGCGGAAGATATCCTCGCCGGCGGCAAGCACGCCTTCAGCGTCGAGCGGATCGACGAGGCGTATGAGCCGGCCGAAGATGGCGTCGGCGCTGGCACGCGAGACCTGCTGCGAGACGATGATGGAGGCGAGGCTGCGGAAGCCCGGCTCGGAGAGCCTGAGCGGCACCTCGCCGGCCATCTCGCGCACGCGGACGAGCCGTGCGTCGGCTGCGCAGAGCGCATCCAGCCCCTGATATACGTGTTCCAGTGTTTCGATGCGCTGCATTCGCGGGTTTACGATCTGCTTGTCCTCGACCGGGCGGCAAAGTAGCAATCGGCTGGTGACCCGTCCAACCCGCTTTGTCAGCATGAAATGAGCAGCCCGCGCGTCTTCCGCTTTGCCCCCAGCCCGAACGGGCGGCTGCATCTGGGACATGCCTATTCCGCGCTTCTCAACCGGAAGCTGGCGGATGAAGCCGACGGATGGCTGCTCCTCCGGATCGAGGATATCGACCAGGTGCGATCCGCCGCGGAATTCGAGCGCGGCATATACGAGGATCTCGCCTGGCTGGGGATCGGGTGGGAAGAGCCGGTGCGCCGGCAATCCGAACATATGGACGCCTACCGCGTCCATCTCGACCGGCTGATCGCAGGGGAATTCGTCTATCCGGCCTTCATGAGCCGCGGCGACATCCGCGCTCATATCGCGGACACGCAGGCTTCCGGCGCGCCATGGCCGACCGATCCGGATGGAGCGCCGCTCTATCCTGGCGTGGACCGCCTCTTGTCGGCGCGCGAACGGAAACGGCGCATCGAAAGCGGCGCGCCCTTCGCGTGGCGGCTCGACATGGCGCGCGCGCTTCAGCATGTCGCGAAGCCGTTCTCATGGCAGGAGGGCGGGCGCGGGCCCACGGGAGAGACAGGCGCCGTGCCTGCCGACCCAGCCATCTGGGGCGACGTGATCCTGGCGCGCCGCGAGATGCCGACCAGTTACCATCTTTCGGTGGTAACGGACGATGCCTTGCAAGGGGTGACCGATGTGGTGCGCGGCCGGGATCTTTTCCACGCCACCGCCATTCACCGGCTGTTGCAGGAATTGCTCGACCTCCCTCGACCGCGCTACTTCCACCACGATCTCGTTCTTGGCGAGGATGGGCGCAAGCTGTCCAAAAGCCGAGGAAACACGGCGCTTGCCGCGCTCAGGGCGGAGGGCCGGACACCGGCGGAGGTACGTCGGATGGTTGGGCTCTAAAGCCGCGCCAGACCGGCCTTGATCGCGGCAAGAATGCCGAGGCTGGCGAAGGCGCCGACAAGCCCGGTGGCGACCGCCATCTTCAAATCGTAGAAGTGGATGCCGTAGAGATTGGCCACGAAAATGCCGAGGAAGAAGCCGGCCGTCACGACGATTGTGTTGCCGATCGGCCCGAATCCCTCGGCGCCGAGCAGGCCGTCGAGGGCCATGCCGAAAATGAAGGAAAGGATGGCGACGACCGTGAAGGCCATCATCAGCCAGGTGGGGTCAAGGTTCATCAGCATGGTTCGTCCTCTCGGGAACCGCCGGCGCACCCATTCCGCGCTTCCCGGTAAGAATATGGCCCAATCGTTTCGTTTTGATTATCGGAATGATCGGCATTAGAGGCACGTGCTCCGTCTGTTTCCCCGATTCCAACCTGAAGTGTCGGCATGAATGTCCTCTCCAGACTTGCACCCGGCCTCTTCGTCATCCTTTGGGCCACCGGCTTCGTTGGCGCGCGCTACGCCATGCCGTGGGCAGAGCCGTTCACCTTCCTGGCGCTGCGCTTTTCATTCGCCTTCCTTCTGTTCGTCGCCCTGGCCTTCGCGCTAGGCGCCAAATGGCAGGGCGGGCGCGACGCCCTCAACGCGATGATCGCGGGCTTCCTGATGCAGGGTGTCTATCTCGGCGGTGTGTTCTGGGCGATCCATCGCGGCATGCCGGCGGGCCTCGTCGCGCTGATCGCCGGGCTGCAGCCGCTCATCACGGCGATCCTAGCCGGTGTTCTTCTTGGCGACCGCATCCTCGCGCGGCACTGGGCCGGCATCGCCATCGGCTTCGCCGGCGTGGTGATCGTGGTGCTGCCGAGCCTTCAAGGCGGGGTGGGCGGCGTGACGGCAGCCACGCTGCTCGCCTCCGTGATCGCCGTCATCGCCATGAGCGCCGGCACGATCTGGCAGAAGCGCCATGGCGGGAGCGACCTGATCACCGGAACGACCTGGCAATATCTCGGCGGATTGGTGCCGATGATCGCCGGTGCGCTTTTGTTCGAGGACCGGCATGTCGTCGTGAACGGCGAGTTCGTCTTCGCGCTCGCCTGGCTCGTGCTCGTGCTCTCGGTCGGCGCGATCCTGCTCTTGATGCTGATGATCCGCGAGGGCGAGGTGGCCAAGGTCGCCTCGCTTTTCTACCTCGTCCCGGCCGTGACCGCGATCATGACCTGGGCGCTTTTCGACGAGCGGCTGACGCCGCTCCAGATCGGCGGAATGGTCGTCACCTGCCTCGGCGTGGCGCTCGCCACCGGCGCCCGGACGGCCCTTCAGTCGGGCACGCGGGCGCGCGCCTCCAGATAGCGGCGGATCGCGGCGTTGAGTTCGCCGCCCATGATGAAGATCGCCGACACGATATAGAGGAAAACCACGGCGATCATGATGGAGGCAAGACCCGCATAGGTCGCCACATAGGATGAGAAGCGTTCCAGATAGGCGGCGAAGATCGTTGAGCCTGCGACCCAACCGACCAGCGTCAACAATATGCCCGGCACGATATCGACGAAACGACGCCGGCCGGCGGGCAGCCAGAAATGCACGGCGATCAGGCCGAGCACGATGACGATCGACGCGATGACGAAGCGCCAGAGCGTGATCGTGCCAAGATAGGGTTCGATCCAGTCGAGGCGGCGCGCGGCGATATGCACCGCGATCGGCGTGGCGACCAGAAGAACGCTGATGGCGAAAAAGCCGAGCGTAGCGATCAGCACGAAGACGAGGCTCTGGGTGCGGCGGTAGAGAAAGCTGCGGGTTTCGGTGACACGGTAGGCGCGGTTCAGCGCCACGCGCAGCGCCTCGATACCGTTCGATGCGAAGAAGGCGGCGGCGAGCACGCCATAGGTCAGGAAGTCGCCGCGCTGCACGGTGAGCACCCGCTGCACCTGGCGCGAGATCGGCTCGGCGATCTGTTCGGGCCAGGTATCGAAGACGATATGGACGGCGGTATCGGAAAAGGCATGCGCTCCCAGAAAGCTCGCCAGAGCGGTGGCGAAGATCAGGAAGGGGAAAAGCGCCATCAGTGCCGTAATGGCGAGATGGCTCGCCATCGACCAGCCGTCATCATTGTTGAAATGGCCGAGCGCGTCGCCCAGAATGCGCTTCAGGGCGGCCACCCGCCGCAGGATCTCCACGCCGGGGCGTCTCATTCCATAAAAGCCATCGTTCGATTGTTACTCCGCCGCGAATATGGGAAGGATTGGACTTCGATAGCATAGATTAGGGCAAACGCCTCGATCTGCGAGGTTGTGCCTCCCGCCATGCCGAAGCCCCGCTAGTCCAAAGAACCG
Organism: Mesorhizobium koreense; assembly: GCF_031656215.1. NCBI lineage: Bacteria > Pseudomonadati > Pseudomonadota > Alphaproteobacteria > Hyphomicrobiales > Phyllobacteriaceae > Mesorhizobium > Mesorhizobium koreense. The sequence goes on from NZ_CP134228.1 coordinate 1,675,157, forward strand.
GATGGAAGAAAAGCGAATCATCCTCGTCACCGGCGCGTCTTCCGGCATCGGCGCCTACTGCGCCCGGCAGCTTGCCCGCGAGGGATGGCGGGTGATGGCGACCGCGCGGCGGCCGGAAGACATCACTGCGCTCGACCGCGACGGGCTGGAAGGTTTTTACCTCGACTACCGCGATCCATCCTCGATCGAGAAGCTTGTCGCGGCGGTGCTCGAAAGGACCGGCGGCCGGCTCGATGCGCTCTTCAACAATGGCGGTTACGCGCTTGCCGGGGCCGTGGAGGATATTCCGGTCGAGGCACTGCGCGACCAGTTCGAGGCGAATTTCTTCGGCTGGCACGACCTGACGCGCCGTATCGTTCCCGTCATGCGGGCGCAGGGGCATGGCCGTGTTGTGAACTGCTCGTCCATCCTAGGGCATGTTCCGCTGCGTTATCGCGGCGCCTATTGCGCGTCGAAATATGCTCTGGAAGGGCTGATGCTCTGCCTCAGGGCGGACCTTGCCGGCTCGGGCATCCATGTTTCGCTGATCGAGCCCGGGCCGATCGAATCGAAGATCGCGCTCGCCGGTGCGACTATCTTCGAGGGTCACATCGATATCGAAGCTTCCGTGCATCGCGACGCCTACCGGGCGCAGATCGAGCGCCTTCGGGCCGGCAAGGGCAGGTCGAGGCTGAAACTGGGTCCCGATGCCGTCTACCGGGCGCTTCGTCATGCACTGGAGGCGGAGCGGCCCAAACCGCACTATCCGGTCACGCTGCCGGCAAGGGCCGGATTCTTTCTGAAGCGTATCCTGCCCTCGGCGATATTCTATCGCATGGTCGCGGGACAGGGTTGATTTCGGCCGAGAAAAGGTAGTTAACCCGGATATGTCCACCGCCTTCAAGTTTCTTGCCATCATCGTCATCGCTGCCGTCGTGATCGTCCTGGTGCGCGGCCTCTTCAACATGGCACAGGGCGGTCCTCCCTCGAAATCGAACAAGCTGATGCAGATGCGCGTGCTGCTGCAGTTCATCGCCATCGTGCTGGTTCTTCTGGCGGTCTGGTTCACGCGCTGAGGGAGACATCATGGTCGTTCTCAACAGGATCTATACCCGGACCGGCGACGATGGCACCACCGCGCTGGGCAGCGGCGAACGACGGCCGAAATTCGACCTGCGCGTCGAGGCCTATGGCACGGTGGACGAGGCCAATGCCTGCATCGGTGCCGCCAGGGTGCATACGGCCGGCACCGAACTCGATCCGATGCTCGGCCGTGTGCAGAACGACCTCTTCGATCTTGGCGCCGATCTGGCACGGCCGGATACGGGCGAGAAGCTCGATTTCGAGCCGCTCAGGATCGTCGCCTCTCAGGTCAAGCGGGTAGAGGCCGACATCGACACGCTGAACAAGAGGCTCGACCGCCTGCGCAGCTTCGTTCTCTCCGGCGGCTCGCCGGCCTCCGCCGCTCTGCACCTTGCGCGCACCGTGGCGCGGCGCGCCGAACGGCTCATCGTCGAACTCGCCGGCAAGCCCGGCGAAACGGTGAGCAAGGAGGCGCTGCAATATATCAATCGCGTGTCGGATTTCCTTTTCGTCGCCGCCCGCATCGCCAATGACGATGGCAAGGCCGATGTACTGTGGGTGCCCGGCAAAAACCGCTGAGAAAAACCGGTGAGGTCGGGCTGCAAACGGCGCTCCGCTGTGCTTCGGTGACGCCGTTTTATCGATTGAATGTCGGCCTCGGACTAGCGACGGCGGAAAACCCGTGTTATCGGCGCGGCGACAGGTTCTAGGATTTCTGAGAGGTTGAAGCGGATGAAAGTTCTGGTCCCGGTGAAGCGGGTTGTCGACTACAACGTCAAGATCAGGGTGAGGTCGGACGGCACGGGCGTCGAACTCGCCAACGTCAAGATGTCGATGAATCCGTTCGACGAGATCGGCGTCGAAGAGGCGATCCGGCTGAAGGAAGCGGGCAAGGCGGAAGAGATCATCGTGGTTTCGATCGGCCCGGCGCAGGCGGCGGAGACGATCCGTACCGCGCTTGCCATGGGTGCGGACCGCGGCATCCTGGTCAAGGTCGACGGGCCGGTGGAGCCGTTGGCTGTCGCCAAGATCCTGAAGGGCGTGGTCGAGAGCGAGAAACCGGAACTGGTCATTCTCGGCAAGCAGGCGATCGACGACGACGCCAGCCAGACCGGACAGATGCTGGCGGCCCTGCTCGGTTGGTCGCAGGGTACCTTCGCTTCCAAGGTCGAGATCGACGGCGGCAAGGCCAAGGTGACGCGCGAGGTCGATGGCGGCTTGCAGACGGTCGAACTGAAGATGCCGGCGATCGTGACGACCGACCTCAGGCTGAACCAGCCGCGCTACGCCTCGCTTCCCAACATCATGAAGGCCAAGAAGAAGCCGCTCGACGAGAAATCGGCCGCCGATTACGGCGCCGACGTCGCGCCGAGGCTGAAGGTCCTGAAGACCGAGGAACCGGGCGGCCGCAAGGCGGGCGTCAAGGTCAAGGACGTGGCGGAACTGGTCGACAAGCTCAAGAACGAAGCTGGAGTATTGTAGGAGTTTCAGGTGCGTCCTTCGAGGCTCGCCCTTTGAAGGATGCGCCGCTTCGGGCACTGCCCTGCGGGCTCGCACCTCAGGATGAGGACCGCAGGATGCCCTGACAGCGGTTCAGGGCATGGCAGCCGGAATGGCACCCACCTCCCTCATCCTGAGGTGCGAGCCCGCAGGAACTGGAAGTTAAGGAATATAGCCTTGGCGGGCGAGCCTCGAAGGACGCACCAAGGCACCAGAGAAGGAAGCGGAAATGGCCATTCTTTTGATCGCCGAACACGGCAACGACCACCTCTCCGACCAGACCGCGAAGGCGCTCTCGGCGGCGCTGAAGATCGGTTCGGACGTCGACGTGCTGGTTGCCGGCAAGGGTGCCAAGGCGGCCGCCGACGCCGCCGCCAAGCTGAAGGGCGTGCGCAAAGTGCTGCTGGCCGAGGCGGACGAACTCGCCGAGCGTCTCGCCGAACCGCTGGCTGCGCTGATCGTCTCGCTGGCCGGCGGCTATGACACGATCGTCGCGCCGGCCACCACCACGGGCAAGAACGTGATGCCGCGCGTCGCCGCGCTGCTCGACGTGATGCAGGTGTCGGAGATCATCGAGGTGGTGTCGCCCGATACGTTCAAGCGGCCGATCTATGCCGGCAACGCCATCCAGACGGTGCAGACGAGCGACGCCAAGAAGGTGATCACCGTGCGCACCGCAGCCTTCCAGGCGGCAGGAGAGGGCGGTTCCGCTTCCGTCGAGACGGTTCAGCCGGCTGCAAACCCCGGTCTTTCCACCTTCATTGAGAACCGGCTGTCGGAGAACGACCGGCCGGAACTCACCTCGGCGAAGATCATCATCTCGGGCGGACGCGCGCTCGGCTCGGCGGAGAAGTTCCAGGAGGTGATCCTGCCGGTCGCCGACAAGCTCGGCGCGGCGGTCGGCGCCTCCCGCGCGGCGGTCGATGCAGGCTATGCGCCCAACGACTGGCAGGTCGGACAGACCGGCAAGGTGGTCGCCCCCGATCTCTACATCGCCTGCGGTATCTCCGGGGCCATCCAGCATCTCGCCGGCATGAAGGACTCGAAGGTCATCGTCGCTATCAACAAGGACGAGGAGGCGCCGATCTTCCAGGTCGCCGATTACGGCCTTGTCGGCGATCTCTTCGTCATCCTGCCCGAATTGCAGAAGGCGCTTTGACGGGTCTCGGCGTTCAGTATTAAATACGAAGGGCGGGGTAGACGAAGTCACCCCGCCCTTTTAGTTTGCGCTGCACAAAAATCGGGCGGACTGCCCAGGGCAGGATCGGTGTAATGAGCGGCAAGATCGCGACGGTAGGTATTGTTGGTGCTGGCCAGATGGGGAGCGGCATCGCGCATGTCGCCGCGCTCGCCGGTTATGACGTATTGCTGCACGATGTGTCGGCCGAGCGGATCGAGCACGGCATCGCCACCATCAACGGCAACATGGCGCGTCAGGTCCACTCCGGCAAACTCGAGGAAAAGGTCCGGCAGAAGGCCATCAGCCGTATAGTGGCCACGTCCCAGATGGACAAACTCGGCAGCGCCGACCTCGTCGTGGAGGCGGCGACCGAGGACGAAACGGTCAAACGCAAGATCTACGCCCAGCTTTGCCCGCTGCTCAATCCCGAGGCGATCCTCGCCACCAACACCTCCTCCATCTCGATCACGCGCCTCGCCTCCCAGACCGACCGGCCGGAGCGCTTCATCGGCATCCATTTCATGAACCCGGTGCCGCTGATGAAACTGGTGGAACTGGTGCGCGGCATCGCAACCGCCGACCAGACATTCGAGGCGGCCAGGGGCTTCGTGCAAAGCCTCGACAAGACCGTGACGGTCGCCGAGGACTTCCCCGCCTTTATCGTCAACCGCATCTTGCTGCCGATGATCAACGAGGCGATCTATACGCTTTACGAGGGAGTCGGCTCGGTCGAGGCGATCGACACGGCCATGCGGCTCGGCGCCAACCATCCGATGGGACCGCTGCAGCTTGCCGATTTCATCGGCCTCGACACCTGCCTTTCGATCATGCAGGTGCTGCATGAGGGGCTGTCGGATTCCAAATACCGGCCCTGTCCGCTTCTGGTGAAATATGTCGAGGCCGGCTGGCTCGGCCGCAAGACGGATCGCGGCTTCTACGACTATCGCGGCGAGCATCCGGTCCCCACAAGGTAGGGCCGCCGAACGATCGTATCCGCGTCGGCATATGGAGCGAATGCCATGGCCAACGAAAAAACCGCCAGATCGACGAAAGCCGCTTCCAAACAGGACGGGCCTGCGGTGCCGGTCCTTCTCTCGGGCGGCAATCCCCAGATCGCGAAGGGTTACGGCGATGGCCCGGTGCAAGCCTATATCGCGGCCATGCCCGGCTGGAAAAGCGCGGTCGGCCGCCGCTTGGACGCGCTGATCGAGCGCACCGTTCCCGGCGTGCAGAAGGCGTCAAATGGAACTCGCCTTTCTACGGGATGGAAGACCAGGGCTGGTTCCTGAGCCTTCACTGCTTCACGAAATACATCAAGGTGACGTTCTTTCGTGGCGCGATGCTCGATCCGCTTCCGCCTGGAACCTCCAAAATGAAGGATGTGCGCCATTTCGATATAAGCGAGGACGCGGAATTCGACGAGGCGCGGTTCGCTGACTGGGTGAAGCAGGCCAGCGAACTTCCCGGTGAGCGGATGTAAGCCGGTCGCTGCCTTGCCCTCAGCCGCCCGCGGCGGTGTCGATGAAGCTTTTCGCCTCGGTGCTCGCCCATGCGGCCGGCCCGTTCATGTGGGTCATGAGACAGCCATCCTTGTCGATCAGGAGTGTCACCGGCAGGCCGAGTGCCAGGCCGCGATCCTTCAGTTCGTTGAAGAGCGCCATCGTGTGGTCGCTGTAATAGGCGAGCGTGGTGGCGCCGGTCTCGGCCAGGAATTTCTTCGGCTTGTCGTCGCCGCCGGTGTCGGCATTGACCGCGACCACCTGGAAGCCGGACCCGCCCTTTTCCTTCTGCAGAGCGTCAAGTTCGGGCATCTCGGCGCGGCAGGGCGCACACCATGTCGCCCAGAGGTTCATGAGCACGGTCTTGCCCTTGAAATCGGCGAGTTTGAGCGGCTTGCCGTCGGGGCCGTTGAAGGAGAGCCCGGCGAGGCTCACCGGCGGGCCCGACGCGGACATCGCCGCCACGCTGCCGGTTGCGGCGGCAGCGAGTTTCTTCGCTTTGTCCGCCTTCACCGCGCAGCCGTCCGGAGCCGAAGCTTTAGTGCTCACGGTCTCGGCCGGATTGTTGCCAGAGGGCCGTTCCGTCACGTATAGGGCAAATCCGGCCACGACGATGCAAAGGGCGATCAGGGTCGCCACGATGCGCGCCGCCGGCCAGGATTTCGTTCCGTCCGACATTTCCAATCTCCTTCCGACCGGTAAACATGATGAGTGAAAAAAAGGCCAGCAATCAGATGTGGGGCGGACGATTTGCCTCGGGTCCTTCGGCGGTCATGGAGGCGATCAATGCCTCGATCGGTTTCGACAGGAAGCTCTACGCCGAGGACATTCGCGGCTCGCTGGCGCATGCGGCGATGCTGGCGAAGACCGGCATCCTGTCGGCCGAGGATAGCGAGAAGATCGCGCGCGGGCTCAACACGATTTCGTCAAAGATGGACGAAGGCAGGTTCGAGTTCTCGAAGCGGCTCGAGGACATACACATGAACATCGAGGCCGCGCTTGCCGAACTGATCGGACCGGCGGCCGGGCGGCTGCACACGGCGCGCTCGCGCAACGACCAGGTCGCGGTCGATTTCCGGCTTTGGGTCAAGGAGGAGACGCAGCGGGTGGCGGCGGCCTTGCAAGCGCTCATCGCCGTGCTGCTCGACCGTGCCGAGGAACATGCCCAGACCGTCATGCCCGGCTTCACCCATCTGCAATCCGCGCAGCCCGTCACCTTCGGCCATCATCTGATGGCCTATGTGGAGATGTTCGGTCGCGACCTCTGGCGGGTACGCGATGCGATCGAGCGCATGGACGAGAGCCCGCTCGGAGCCGCCGCGCTCGCCGGCACGGGCTTCCCGATCGACCGGCACATGACGGCGAAGGAACTCGGCTTCCGCGAACCGACGCGCAACTCCATCGATTCGGTCTCCGACCGCGATTTCGCGCTGGAATTCCTGGCGCTCGCTTCGATCGCCGGCGTGCATCTGTCGCGCATGGCGGAGGAGATCGTCATCTGGTCGACGCCGCAATTCGGCTTCGTCCGTCTGTCCGACTCTTTCTCCACCGGCTCCTCGATCATGCCGCAGAAGAAGAACCCGGACGCCGCCGAACTGGTGCGCGCCAAGACCGGCCGGCTGAACGGCCATCTGGTCGCGCTGCTGACGGTGATGAAGGGGCTGCCGCTCGCCTATTCCAAGGACATGCAAGAAGACAAGGAGGCGGTCTTCGACGCGGCCGAGACGCTCGACCTGATGCTGGCCGCGATGACCGGCATGATCGGCGACCTCGTCGTCAACGAAGCCGCCATGAAGAAGGCGGCGGGTGCCGGCTATTCCACCGCGACCGACCTTGCCGATTGGCTGGTGCGCGAGGCGGGGCTGCCCTTCCGCGAGGCGCACCATGTCACCGGCCGCGCTGTGGCGCTTGCCGAGGACAAAAGATGCGGGCTGGAGAAGCTGCCGCTGGCGGAGCTGCAGGCGATCCACCCGGCCATCACGGATGACGTCTATTCGGTGCTCTCGGTGCGGAATTCGGTCAGGAGCCGCACCTCGTTCGGCGGCACCGCGCCGAGCGAGGTACGCCGGCAGATCCGCTATTGGCGCAAGCGGTTGAAACAGGGTGCGCGCCCGGGCAAAGTCCGCTAAACAGCTTCAACGAATTCGCAAACGGACAGGCCCATGAACCGGCGCAGGCTGATGGCTTCTTTCGCACTTTTCGGCGCCACCGCGCTCCTGGCGACCGCCTGCGGCAGGCGGCCGACCGAACTCGACACGCCCTACGAGGCGGCCGTGGACGCGCGCAAGGAGGCGAAAGACCAAAAGAAGGTGCCGCTGCCGCCCGAGCCGAAGAAACCGGAGAAGGACAAGCGCTTCTTCCTCGACGGTTTGATCGACTGACTTCCCCACAAATTACCCCGCTAATTCCGCCATGGGGGCTTTCGTGAATCATTTCCACTACCGCGACGGCGTGCTCCACGCCGAGGATGTGCCGGTGCCCGCGATCGCGGCTGCCGTGGGCACGCCGTTTTATTGCTATTCCACCGCGACGCTCACGCGGCATTACACGGTTTTCGCCGGTGCTTTCGCCGGCCTGGACACACTCGTCTGCTACGCGCTCAAGGCGAATTCCAACCAGGCGGTGATCAAGACGCTGGCGAAGCTCGGCGCCGGCGCCGATGTCGTCTCGGAAGGCGAATTGCGCCGCGCACTGGCCGCCTCCGTACCACCTGAAAAAATACTCTTCTCAGGCGTCGGCAAGACTGCGCGCGAAATGGATTTCGCGCTCTCCGTCGGCATCCATTGCTTCAACGTGGAATCGGAGCCGGAACTCGACCTTCTGTCGGCGCGTGCCGTCGCGATGGGCAGGACCGCGCCCATATCGCTCCGCATCAATCCCGATGTCGATGCGCGCACGCACCGCAAGATCGCCACTGGCAAGGCCGAAAACAAGTTCGGTATCCCCTTGCGGCGGGCACGGGACATCTATCGGCGCGCCGCAGCGCTGCCGGGCATCGAAGTGGCCGGCGTCGACATGCATATCGGCAGCCAGATCACCGAATTGCAGCCCTTCGACGACGCTTTCAGGCTTCTGGCGGAACTCGCCACGGCGTTGAAAGCCGATGGGCACGATATCCGCCATGTCGATGTCGGCGGCGGGCTCGGCATCCCCTACCGGATAGACAACGATCCGCCACCGCTGCCCGACGCCTATGCGGCTATCGTGCGCAGGAACATCGCGCCGCTCGGGCTGAAGGTGATGTTCGAACCGGGGCGGCTGATCGTCGGCAATGCGGGGATACTGGTCTCGGAAGTCATCTACATGAAGCATGGCGACGGCAAGGATTTCCTGATTGTCGACGCGGCCATGAACGACCTCGTGCGTCCGACGCTTTATGATGCGTGGCATGACATCCGCTCCGTCGTCGAGCCGGCGCCGGACGCCGTGCACGGAGTGGTCGACGTGGTCGGGCCGGTCTGCGAGACGGGCGATTACCTGGCGCTCGAGCGCGACCTGCCGGCACTGGAATCGGGCGACCTGATCGCAGTCGGAACCGCCGGCGCCTATGGCGCGGTACAGGCCGGCACCTACAACACGCGGCTTCTCGTGCCCGAAGTGCTGGTCGATGGAGACCGCTACCATGTGGTCAGGCCGCGCGGCAGCTATGAGGAACTGATCGGGCTGGATTCGTTGCCCGAGTGGTTGTGAGGGGAGTGGCCGAAGGGCGAATGGGGCAGCCACCATCGCGCGCGTTAGGTTGGCCGGCGAAAACGTGGACAGGATCGTGCAGGCAGCTCTCGTAACTCTCTGAACCAGCGGCCCTTCGCATTTTTATTATCCTCCCTTTCTCCACGCCCTTTCTTCTTCCTCCATACTCCCTGTCAGTCCCTCCCATCGGGAACACCGATCATGACGGTGATTGCGTGGGGAGGAGCCGGCGCCTCCGCCGTGATGCTGACGTGGCATCATGGCCGGGGAGGTCCCGTCTGGAGGTTCCCCTGGGGGCACTATGACCCCTGCGTGCCGGTAGAAGGCACACAGACCCCGGGACGAACGCTGAACCTGTTTGGAGTGACTACCCTTCGGCAGGTTCAGGGTGAGGCTCGGGGAGCAGCGGAACAGGCGGGAACAGAAATCGCCGGCGGGGCGCGAGGTTCGTGCCACCTATGTCAATTCGGAAGGCACGGCCTCGCGCCCCGCTTCCCGACTGAACAATGGCCAGGGCCGACAGGCAGCGTGGCGAAGGATGAAATATGCCCACAGGAACGACGACCCAAGCAAAGGCACATCCCAAAAGCCCGACTGGGCGTCGTGCTCATGATGCCCGGCCGCTTTCACGTTTTCGTGCCGCTGCCTCGCCTTTGCCGAGATTGCTGCTATCCTTGAGATGTTGCGATTATCGCAACAGGTGACAGGCTCGACATGGCCTGATGACACCCTGGAAAGGATCGATGGCCGAAACGCCCGCCGACGCCGGCTTCGATACCGGCATCATTTCGCGGCTTGCCCGCACGCGCTTCATGACGCGCGCCGTCATGGTCGTGGAGCGTGCGTGGCCGCTTGTCCTGCCGATCCTGCTCGTCGTCGGACTGTTCCTCAGCCTTTCCTGGTTCGGTCTGTTCCGTATCGTGCCCGATTGGCTGCGGCTTGGGCTGGCGGGGCTGTTCGCGCTGGCGGCGCTCGGTGCGCTCCTGCCCTTGCGGCTCTTCCGCGTCCCTTCGGATGCGGAGATCGACCGTCGGATCGAAGCGGCGAACGGGCTCCAGCATACGCCTGTCCTCGTGCAGACCGACCGGCCCGGCGGCAATCCGGACGATTTCTCCGATGCGCTATGGCGCGAGCACCAGCGCCGCATGGCCGAGAAGCTTGCCGGCGTGTCGGCCGATGCGCCGCGCCCCAATATCCCCGAGCGTGACCCCTGGGCTGTCCGCGCGGCCGTGGCGCTGGTCTTCGTGGTGGCGCTTGCCTTCACCGCAAGCCCTTACAGCGGCAGCGTCACCGACGCGTTCCGCACGGCCGCCATGCGCCAGACGGTGCCACCCAGGATCGATGCCTGGGTGACGCCGCCCACCTATACCGGTCGTGCGCCGATCTTCCTGACCGGCGGCAACGAGGCTGGCCCGAATGGAGCCGACGGGAACGAGGATGGAGTAAAGCGTCTCCAGGTGCCTGAAAACAGCCAGCTTGCGCTTCGCGTCACCGGCGGCAGCGGCGAGGAGACGCTCGATCTCATCGATGCCGAAGGCAATGCGCGTGCCGTTCCTGCCGAGAAGGCGGAAGGCGAGGAGAAGGCCGCCCGGTCCGATACGTCGGGCGCGCCGGCCGCGAAGATCTCCAGGTTCGCCGTGGCGCTGACGAAGAACGGTTCCGTAAGCCTGAAATCGGACGGCGACGAGATGCGCCGCTGGACGTTCGACGTCATTCCCGATCATCCGCCCGTGATCCATTTCACGGCCGAGCCGAGGCATGCGGTCAACGGTGCGCTGGAACTTTCCTATTCCATCGAGGACGATTACGGTCCGGCTTCCGCCAAGGCCGTTTTCGAACCGGCCGACAAGCCGGCGCCGGGCGCGCATCCGCTTTATTCGGCGCCGGACATGCCGCTGACCCTGCCGCGCGGCGATGCGAAAAACCATGCCGCCAGGACGACAAAGGATCTGACCGATCATCCCTGGGCCGGCACGACGGTTCGGTTGACGCTGAAGGCAAGCGACGACGCCGGACACGAGGCGTCGAGCGAGGCGAAGCTCCTGGAACTGCCCGAGCGGCCGTTCACCAATCCGCTGGCGCGTGCGCTGGTTGAACAGCGGCGTATCCTTGCGCTCGACGCCAACCAGAAGCGCCGCGTGCTCGACATGATGGACGCGATCACGCTGAGGCCCGAGGACACGTTCACGAATATGGGACATTACCTCGCGATCACGAGCGCGGAGACGCGGCTTCGTATGGCGAGGACCGACGACCAGTTGCGTGACGTCGTCGCCTATCTCTGGGCGATCGCGCTCGGCATCGAAGAAGGCAACCTTTCCGCCGCAGAGAAGCGGCTGCGCCAGGCCGAACAGGCACTTCAGCAGGCGTTGAAGAACGGCGCATCCGACCAGGAGATCGAGAAGCTGATGAAGGAGCTTCGGCAGGCGATGCAGGACTATCTGCGCGAGTTTGCCGAGCGCATGCAGAAGAATCCGAACCTCGCCCAGCAGGCGCCGCAGAACGGCCGCGAGATCAGACAGAGCGATTTGCAGCGCATGCTCGACCAGATCGAGAACCTCGCCAAATCGGGCGCGCGCGACAAGGCACAGGAAATGCTCTCGCAGCTCCAGAACATGATGAACAACCTCCAGGCCGGCCGGCCCGGTCAGCAGGGCGGCCAGCAGCAGGGAGAGATGCGCCAGCAGATGGACAAGCTCGGCGAGCTGATGCGGCGCCAGCAGGAACTGATGAACAAGACCTTCCGCTTCCAGCAGGGGCAGCAGGGCCAGCGCGGCGAGGGTGAGCAGGGCGAGATGGGCGAGGGCCAGGACCCGTTTGGCGAACAAGGTCTGGGCCAGCAAGGCCAGGAGAGCCAGCAAGGTCAGGGGCGGCAGCAAGGCGAACAGGACGGCTCCGGCGGAATGACGCCGGACGAGCTGGCGCAAGCCCTGAAGCAATTGCAACAGGGGCAGGGGAAGCTCCGTGGCGATCTGGGCGACCTGACCAAGAAGCTCGACGAACTCGGCATCAAGCCCGGCGAGGGGTTTGGCGATGCCGACAAATCGATGGGTGAGGCTGGCGAATCGCTCGGCAAGGGCGAGGGCGAACAGGCGCTCGGCCAGGAGAGCCAGGCGCTGGAGGCGCTAAGGCGCGGGGCCCGCGACATGATGCAACAGATGCAGCAGGCCCAGCAGGGCGAGGACGGAGGGACGCAGACGGGGGGCCGTCAGCAGAACGCCGACCGCGATCCGCTCGGCCGACCGCGTGCCACCACCGGTCCGGATTTCGGCGATTCGGTGAAGGTGCCGGACGAGATCGACGTGCAGCGGGCGCGGCGCATCCTCGATGCCATCCGCAAGCGTCTCGGAAACGCGCTCAGCCCCGAGGTCGAGCGCAGCTATCTCGAGCGGCTGCTACAGTTCAAGTAGGCAACACCCTTACCCGATAAAGGATCGCCGTATGCCTGCCCTCGGCCGGATCATCCCCATCCTGCGCATCTTCGACATCGCCAAGGCGCGTGAATTCTATGAAGGGTTTCTCGGCTTCGAGGTGCGATGGGAGCACCGCTACGGCGATAATTTCCCGCTCTACATGGAAATCGCGCGGGGCGAATGCGTGCTGCATCTCTCCGAGCACCATGGCGACGCCATCCCGGGCAGCGCGTTGCGCATCCATGTCGCCGATATTGCCGATTTCCATACGGAATTGATGGCAAAGGATTATCGCCGTGCCAAACCGGGACTTCAGGAAAAGCCATGGGGAACGCGCGAGGTTTCGGTCATCGATCCCTTCGGGAATAGGCTGCACTTCCATGAGGAAATAGAAGCCGGGTAGACGCTCATCTGCGGAGGCAGGGAGTTAAGCAAGGCTTACGCCACAGGAAGGCCGGGGTCGGTCGCCGCCAGTACGTCGCGCTCCTGGATTTTATCCCACCACCACGAAAGGCCGGTATAATGTGAAAGTGCGGCGGCGCCTTCTTTAGCTGCCGTGAAATACGCCATCATTCCGGCAAGATGCAGATCGGCAAGAGTGATATTCCCGTCCAACAGATCACCGCTATCCACGCAAAGCTTCTCCAAGGCCCGCAGGACGAGATTGGATGCGACCATTCCGCGTTCGACGACGGCTTCGTCCGGCAATCGGCCGAGACGCGCGTTGAACACACGCTGCGAAAACACCTGCCGCACCATCGGCTGGTAACCGTAGCTGTCGAGGATGGCGACGATCTGATTCATCCTCGCGCGCCGGCGAGGGTCGTCGGGTTGGAGCGGAGGCCCGTCGAAGGCCTCATCGGCATAGCGCGTGATGGCGATCGTCTCGTAGAGAACGAAGCCGTCATGGACCAGGGTCGGCACGCGGCCGAACGGGTTCATTTCCAGATAGCTCGCCGGAACGTCATCCGCGAACGGGTCGATTTCGGCATGGCCGACGGACACGCCCTTTTCGAAGAACGCCATGCGCGCGATGCGCAGATAGACGCTGTAGCGGTAACCGTGGAGGGTTATGCTCATGCGTTGGCGCGCATGATTTCTTCTTCGACCTGGCCCAGACGGTCCTTGCCGAAGAACATCTCCTTGCCGACGAAGAAGGTCGGCATGCCGAAGACGCCGCGAACGACCGCACCTTCAGTATTGGCGATCAGCCTGTCCTTGACCGCCTGTTCCCGGGTGCGTTCGAGGATGGCGCGTCCGTCGAAACCGGCGGCATCGAGGACCGCACCTACCACGGCCGGGTCGTCCATTTTCTCCCCGTCTTCCCACACGGCGCGAAAACATGTCTCCGCAAAGGGTGCGAGTTTTCCTTCGTCTTCCGCAACAACGGCGCCGCGCATCATGAGAAGCGTGTTCACCGGGAAATGCGGATTCATGCGGAAGGCGTCGACATGGTGACGTTCGACGAAGCGTTTGATCTCCAGCCGCTCGTAGTCGAGCTTGCCCCTGACGCCGGCGAACTGCTCGAAGGGCGATCGGTTGCCCGCCGCCTTGAAGATGCCGCCGAGCAGGCAGGGATTATAGACGAATGTCGCGCCGGTTCGTGCCTCGATCTCCGGAATGATCCGGTGTGCCAGGTAAGCGTTCGGGCTGCCGAAATCGAAGATGAACTCTACGGTTTTCATGCGCTTCTCACCATTTTTCGACCCATGGACGCAGATCCATCTCGTGCGTCCAGGCGCTGCGGTGCTGGCGATGCAGCATGACATAGGCGGCGGCTATAGCGTCTGGCGACAGGATGGCGTCCCTCTCGCGCATTTCGTCCGCGTCCGGCCGCATGCCGCGGATGAAGTTGGCGTCGATGGCGCCGTCGATGACGACATGCGCGACGTGGATGTTCTTCGGACCGAGTTCGCGCGCCATCGATTGTGCCAGCGCACGCAGCGCATGCTTGGCCCCGGCGAAGGCGGAAAAACCGTTGCCGCCGCGAACGCTCGCCGTCGCACCGGTGAAGAGGATCGTGCCGCGCTCGCGCGGCAGCATGTGGCGGGCGGCCTCGCGGCCGGTCAGGAAGCCGGCGAAGGCCGCCATTTCCCACACCTTGCGATAGACGCGGGCGGTCGTCTCGACGATGGGAAAGCGGACATTGGCGCCGATGTTGAAGACCGCTACTTCGATCGGACCGATCTCGTCCTCGATGGATTCGAAGAGCGACACCATGGCGCTCTCGTCGCGTGCATCGACGCCGAAGGCGTGGGCAGCGTGACCCTCGGCGCGAATCTCAGCGGCGAGCGCTTCCAACTTGTCGAGATGACGTGGCCGACGGACGATACAGGCGACAAGCCCTTCGCGCGCGAAGGCCCTGGCGATCGCGGCGCCGGTATCGGCGCCGGCACCGATGACCACGCACACACCAGCATCGGACATCGAAATCTCCCGGGCCTCTTGCCCGGGATCCGATCCTCAGGCGTCGCCCTTGACGATACCCACAAAAGGCAGTTCGCGGAAGGCGTGCGCTACGTCCATGCCGTAGCCGACGACGAAATGGTCGGGGCAGTCGAAGCCGACGAAGTCGGGGTCGATATCGGCCTTGCGGCGCATGCGCTTGTCGAGCAGCACCGCGATGTCGACATTCCTTGCGCCGCGCGAGAGCATCAGGTCGCGCGTGTATTTCAGCGTATTGCCCGATTCCAGTATGTCGTCGATCAGGAGGATGTCGCGGCCGGTCACGTCGTTGTCGATATCGCGCAGCACCCTGATCTCGCCTGCCGTTGTGCCTGCACCGTAGCTCGATATGAAGATGAACTCTACCTCCGGCGAAATGCCTGCGTCGTACATGGCGCGGATCAGGTCGGCGGCGAAGATGAAGGAGCCTTTCAGGATCGAGATCACCAGAAGGTCGTTGTAATCGCGCCCGGCGATCTCCTTGGCGAGTTCGAGGTTGCGGCGCGCGATCGCGGAGGCGCTGAAGAGGATTTCTATGTCCTTGCCACGGACGACGGGCATGAGGCTCAATCCTGTCTGTCGAAGGACACCGATACGGATTTCACTCCGTCTTTAGGCACCTCAAGGCGGCTGGAAAAGGCGAAGATCTCGCCTGCGGCGACCTCGCGATCCCTTGTCCCCAGGAAAAAGCGGGTGGTCCTGCCGTCTTCGCCTTCGACGCTGATGGCAAGCGGCGGCACCTCGATCGCCCATCCCGTCTCGTTGGCGGCGCTGCCGTCGACGAAGAGGATGGAATGGCCGTCGATTTTCTCGATACGCGTGTGGACGGAAGCGATCTTGAGCGTCGGAGCGCCTGCGAGGAAAGCCGGCAGGTGGATCGATGGGAGCAGCGCATGGCCGCCTGAAACCCAGAAAGCGAGAGCGGCAAGGCAAATCCCGAAAAGCCAGAAGGCCGACCCGCCGGGCTGGCCGCGCGGCCGTCGCGGCGGTGCTTCCGCGCGTTTCAGCACGTCCAGTCCGGCTATCTCGGGTGCCTGGGTAGAGAAGCGTGCCGAGAGACGTTCGGGAGCCGGAGAGGCGGCTGCGCCAAGCACAACCGTCTCGAACTCGGCATCGATGACATCGCCCGCCGGGCGCCCGGAAACGCCGGCGCCCGGAGCCGCCGCGTCCGTCATGATTTCGCCCGAAACCGGGCGCGCTTTCGAAGCCTCGTTCATGCGGGCCGGCCGTTCTTTGCGCGTTTGGACGATCGGTAGACCAAAAATGGTTAATGCTTCGCCACCGGGGTCCGAATGTGATCGCCGGAACGCCGTGATTTAACCGGCTGTTAACCATACGAAAACCATGGTCGGGGAGGTGTTCCCCGGTGAGACGGGAGGGTTACGAGGGCAGCGTCAAGGTGTTCCGCTTCGAAAATGTCGGGCTGCGCTACGGGATGGGGCCGGAGATCCTGCGGGATATCTCGCTCCACATACCCGCGCGTTCGTTCCAGTTTCTGAGCGGCCCGTCGGGCGCGGGCAAGACGACGCTTTTGCGCCTGCTTTTCCTCTCGCTCAAACCCACGCGCGGGCTCATCACCGTTTTCGGCAAGGATCGCTCGCGCATCATGCGGCGTGAACTGCCGATGCTGCGCCGGCGCATAGGTGTGGTCTTCCAGGATTTCCGCTTGCTCGACCACATGACGACCTATGAGAACGTGGCGCTGCCGCTGCGCGTGCGCGGACGCGAGGAGGCGAGCTATCGCGGCGACGTGATCGAGCTATTGAAATGGGTCGGTCTCGGCGAGCGGATGCACGTCCTGCCGCCCGTCCTTTCGGGCGGCGAGAAGCAGCGTGCGGCGATCGCCCGGGCGCTGATCGAGCAGCCGGAAATCCTGCTCGCCGACGAGCCGACCGGCAATGTCGATCCCCCGCTGGCGCGCCGCCTGCTCAGGCTCTTTATCGAACTCAACCGGCTTGGGACGGCGGTCGTCATCGCCACGCATGACGTGACGCTGATGGAACAGGTCGACGCGCGGCGCATGATCCTCTCCAGCGGAAGGCTGGATATCTATGACTGAACCGGCGGGCAGCGACACCTTCGCCGAAACCGGCGTATCGCCCGACGAGGGAACGGCGACCTACGCGCCGGATGTCGCGCGCCCGCGGCAGGCACAGCGCCCGATGGCGCCGATCGTGCCCAGCCAGAACATCGCCGGGCGAGCGCTGATCTTCGTCATCGCCATCATGACATTCCTCTCCTGCCTGACGCTCGGCGCGGTGACGCTGGTGCGCGGCGCTGCCTCCACGTGGGAGGGGCAGATTTCGCGCGAGGCCACCATCCAGATCAAGCCGGTCGACGGGCTCGACATGGAGGCGGCACTTGAAAAGGCACAAGCGATCGCCGCGCGGTTCAAGGGCGTCACCGGCGCCTCGATCGTCGGCCGCGAAGCGACGGCACGGCTGCTCGAACCATGGCTCGGCAAGGGGCTGGATATCGACGAACTGCCGGTCCCGCGTCTCGTTGTCGTCACCATCGACACCGCGCATCCGCCGGACTTCGCTTCCATGCGCGACCTCGTGAAGTCGGAAATCCCGAGCGCCAGCCTTGACGATCACCGCAGTTGGGTCGACCGGCTGATCGCCATGGCGCGTATGACGGTCACCATCGGCGTTGCCGTTCTGGTGCTGATGCTTTCGGCGACGGTGCTTTCCATCGTCTTCGCCACGCGTGGGGCCATGGCCGGCAACGGCCACATCATCGAGGTCCTGCATTTCGTCGGAGCGGATGCCCGCTTTATCGCTGCGGAATTCCGGGGTCATTTCCTTTTGATGGGGCTCAAGGGGGCGGCAGCGGGCGGCATCGGCGCGATCATCGTCTTTCTTGTTTTCGCCTGGATCTCGGCCCGCAACATGGCAACCCCCCAGGCCGACCAGGCGGCGGCGCTCTTTGGCAATTTCGCCATCGATGCGAGCGGCTATGCCGGCGTCGGCCTGATCGTGCTTCTGATCGCCGGCCTCACCGCCGCAACCTCGCATTTCACGGTAGTGCGCTATCTTGCCGATATCGAAACGCGCCAGCCGGAGCAGTGAGCGGTCATGCCTCTTGGTCACGTTTTGAAACGTCACGAAATACATTGTGGGAGCATGGTTACCTTTCGGCTTTCAAGCGCCGTAATTGACGGTTATTGCTGATAAAATGGACGCTCGGGAATCGACGGAGCGGCAGCAGGTCGGCGGTTGGGACGGGGAGAAGTCCACGCACGTTTCATCGCCGAGCCGCATTTGGCAGCGCGTGCGCATCGCCTTATGGGGCGGGGCGGGTCTTGTTGTCGCGCTGGCGGTCGGCTTCGGGGCTTTCGCCGAGCATATCAGCCTTTTGACGCAACCGACAGAGATGCGCACTGCCGACGGCATCATCGTGCTCACCGGCGGGCAGTCGCGCTTGAGCGCCGCGCTCGATCTGCTGAAGGCGGGAAAGGGGAAGCGGCTGCTCATCAGCGGCGTCAACCCCCATGCAGGCCGCCGGGCACTGCGCGAGGTCACGGGTAGCGACAAGCAGCTCTTCACCTGTTGCGTCGACATCGATCATGTCGCGCTCGATACGGTGGGGAATGCCGAACAGAGTGCCAAATGGGTTGCCGCGCACGATTACGGACGCGTCATCCTGGTCACCAACAACTACCATATGCCGCGCAGCCTGCTGGAGATGCACAGGTTGCTGCCGCAGGCGAGCGTCGAGCCCTATCCGGTGGTCAATTCGAAGCTTGACGACGGAAGCTGGCTGACGAAACCCGACGCGCTTCGTGTGCTCGCCACGGAATATGTGAAATATCTGGCCGCACTTGCGCGCAGCGTCCTGCCGACAAA
The DNA here is from genome assembly GCF_031656215.1 of Mesorhizobium koreense. Classification (NCBI taxonomy): domain Bacteria; kingdom Pseudomonadati; phylum Pseudomonadota; class Alphaproteobacteria; order Hyphomicrobiales; family Phyllobacteriaceae; genus Mesorhizobium; species Mesorhizobium koreense. The sequence continues at coordinate 1,693,794 of NZ_CP134228.1, forward strand.
CGTGCCCGCCGAACAGCCGGCAATCGTCAGCGCTGCGATCGAATAGCGGTTCGTTGCCTTTTCCCACGGTCGCCTGTATCGAACAGCTTCCGCGGACATCACGGCCTCTGGGACATTTCATGATCTTCCTGCGATCGCTGGCGTTCAATCTGGCGCTCTACGTCATCACGATCGTCGAGATGATCGTCTTCACGCCGTTCTATTTCCTGGCAGAGCGCAAGAAGGCGTGGTGGGCGCCGAAATTCTGGGCGCGCTCCAATTTGTGGCTGCAAAAGGTACTGGCCGGCACCAAAAGCGAGGTCACGGGGCAGGAGAACCTTCCCGAAGGCGCCTTCATACTGGCGCCCAAGCACCAGTCCTTCTGGGATACGTTCGCGCTGGTGCCGCATATTCCGGACGCCGTCTATATCCTCAAGCGCGAGCTGATGTGGATCCCGGTCTTCGGCTGGTATCTGGGCAAGATGAACATGATCCCGATCGATCGCGGCAGCCCGGCCAAGGCGCTCAGGAAGGTCGTGGTCGAGGCACGGAAACGCGCCGAGCAGGGCCGCCAGATCATCATCTACCCCGAGGGGACGCGGCGGCCGCCGGGGGCGGAGCCGGCCTACAAGCACGGCATCGCGGAGATTTATTCGAGGCTCGGCATCCCGGTGGTGCCTGTGGCACATGTGGCGGGGCTCTATTGGCCGCGCCGTCGCTTCCTGCGCTATCCGGGCGTCATCAGAGCGCGATTCCTGCCGCCGATCCCACCCGGCCTTTCCCGCACCGAGTTCATGGCGCGGCTGATCGAGGCAACCGAGAAGGCCTGTGACGCGTTGCTGATCGAGGCCGCACAGTCCGAAAATCCACCGCCGCTGCCACCGACGGCGGTCGAACGGCTCAAACAACTCGGAGTGCCAGTCTCCGAGAACGCCATCGAGGCCTAGTCGCGCGGCAGTCTGGCGGCGACGCTTTCAAGCCAATGATCATGTATGCCGAGCGCTTCGAGATGATGAACGGTATTGAAGACATAATCCTCGTTGCGGCCCGACTGCCCGGTGGCGCCGCGGACGACGGAGACGGCGCGTTCGATGTCGAGGCTGCCGGCATACTGGCGGTGCGTACGGTCGACGACGAAGGACAGCGCCTCGACGGTATCGCCGCCTTCGAGGCGCACCGTCAGGAGACGTTCCAGGTAGACGTTGGTCACAAGCTCGCGCTCGCGGAGATATGCCGTCACTTCATCCCTGAGCGCGCCTGGCACGCGGAAGGCAAGCCCGACGCAGGAGCCGCCACGGTCGAGCCCAAGCACGAGGCCGGGGCGCGTTTCCGTCCCTCGATGCACCCAGGAATAGATGCAGAGCGACCGGCGGAAACCATGCAGATGGGCGCGGCGCGCCTCGACATGAGCAAAACCCGGCCGCCAGATCAGCGAGCCGTAGCCGAAAACCCAAAAATCGCCCATATGGCCTGCCTCGATCTCCTGCCGATTCGTTCGCTGGGCCTAACGAGACCGACAGCATGACGTCAAGTAACCTGCCGCAACGCCGCCGGCGTTCCGTGCTTCTCCTTTGGTTTGTGGCGCTCTTGGTCCTGATCGGGGTCGTCTACACATTCGCCTGGATGCGTCTGGCGGACGTAGTGCGTTCGCGCGTGGAGGGGACGCTTACGGCCCTGCGCGCGACGGGTGCGACCGCCGACTGCGCCAATCATGAGGTCCGCGGCTTCCCGCTGCACTTCATCCTCGAGTGTGAATCGATCCGCTATGCCGACCCGGCTGGCCTGTCAGAGGTCTCGACGGCGTCTATGCGTGCCTCGGCCGATATCTTCGATCCGCGGCGCATCCGTATCCGGATTGCCCAGCCGGCGCTTGTCAAGGCGCCCGCCGTCGGCCAACTCGTGGTCCACTGGCGCAAGATGGATGGAGAACTCTTTCCGCCGCTCGGTGGCGATGCGGCGATATCGGTCGAAGGCGAGGCGCTGGTCGCCGAGCGTGCGCAAGCCGAGCCAATGCTGACCATTGCTTCGATGAACGGCACCGCGCGAGCGATTGACAAGGATGCTTATCTCGACGCGCGTTTCGAAGGGCTGGAATTCGGGCCTTCATGGCCCGATCTCGGCGCCTTGCCGCCTCTTTCGGGGAAAGCCGACGTGACCGTCGCCGATGGCGCCGCGCTCGCCTTTGCGGATGCGCGGAGCTTTCGCGGGCATTCGGCGACAATCAGGGAACTGACGCTTTCGCCGAGCGACGACGCCAGCATTACCGTGAAAGGCCGCGCTTCGGTGGACGATGAGGGACGGCTCGACGCCGACCTCAAGGTTCGGCTGCGTAATCCGGATGAATTGGCGGCGGCGCTCAAGCTCGCTTTTCCCGAAGCCGCCAGGGAGATCGACAACGCCGCCGCCATGGTGGCCGTGCTGGGCAGCGATCCTCTGGTGCCGGTCACCATCCACAAGGGCAAGGTGACCGTCGGCTTTATTCCGCTCGGCCGTATCCCGCCGCTGCGATAGCCGACTGGTCAGGTCTTCGAGGCGGCGCCCTTCTCCGGGTGCGCGGCCACCTGGCGGCCGAAATCCGGCACGTCCACTTCCTGCCCGGCCTCGATGATCGAGCGGCGGATGGCGCGGGTGCGGGTGAAAAGATCGAAGAGCTTCTCCCCGTCGCCCCAGCGGATAGCCCGCTGCAGCGAAGCGAGGTCCTCCGAGAAGCGTGCCAGCATCTCCAGGATCGCGTCCTTGTTGTGCAGGCAGACGTCGCGCCACATGGTCGGGTCGGAAGCGGCCAGGCGGGTGAAGTCACGAAAGCCCGAGGCGGAATATTTGATGACTTCCGACTTGGTCACGGTCTGCAGATCGTCCGCCGTGCCGACGATGTTGTAGGCGATGATGTGCGGCAGGTGCGAGACAATGGCGAGCACCATGTCGTGATGGTCGGGATCCATCGTGTCGACGTTGGAGCCGCAGCGGCGCCAGAATTCCGACAGTTTCTCCAGTGCGACGGGATCGGTTCCGGGCAGCGGCGTGAACACGCACCAGCGGTTCTCGAACAGTTCCGCGAAGCCGGCGTCCGGGCCGGATTTCTCGGTGCCGGCGAGCGGGTGGCCGGGAATGAAATGGACACTCTCCGGCAATTTCGGGCGCATCTGCGCGATCACAGAGCCTTTGGTCGAGCCGACGTCGGTGACGATGGCGCCGGGTTTCAGCGCCGGTGCGATCGCCTCCGCGACCTCACCGGAAGCGCCGACCGGCACCGAGACGACGACGAGGTCGGCATCGGCCACGGCAATTGCGGGATCGGCCGAATAGGAATCGCCGAGGCCGAGTTCCTCGGCGCGCGCCAGCGTGACGGCACTGCGGGTGGAGATCGAGACATGGCCGGCGAGGCCCTTGCGGCGGATGACGCGCGCCAGCGAAGAGCCGATCAGGCCGATGCCGATGAGAGCGATTTTGTCGAAAAGCGGTTCGGACATGGTCACGACCTAAGAAATTCGGCAAGCGCCGACACGACGCCACGATTGGCTTCCTCCGAGCCTATGCTCATGCGAAGCGCGTTCGGAAAGCCGTAGGCCGATACGCGGCGCAGGATGAAGCCGTGCTTGACCAGGAACGCGTCCGCCGCCTCGGCGGTGCGCTTGCCCCCTGGAAGATGGACGAGGATGAAATTGCCGACGCTTGGCGTGACGCGCAGGCCGAGCGCCGCCAGTTCCTTCGTCAGCCAGTCGCGCCAGACCTCGTTGTGCTCCGCCGCCTGGGCGACATGGGCGCGGTCGCGCATGGCGGCGGCGCCGGCTGCGATCGCCGCAGCGCTGACATTGAAGGGATCGCGGATGCGGTTGACGACATCGACCACTTCGGAAGGCGCGTACATCCAGCCGATGCGCAGCCCGGCGAGACCATAGATCTTGGAGAAGGTGCGCGTCATGACGACGTTGCGGGCCGACGAGACAAGCTCGATGCCGGCCTCGTAGTCGTTGCGGCGCACATATTCGGCATAGGCCGCATCGAGCACGAGGAGCACGTTGGCCGGAAGGCCCGCGTGCAGCCGTCGTACCTCCTCGAAGGGAATGTAGGTGCCGGTCGGGTTGTTGGGGTTGGCGAGGAAGACCATGCGGGTCTTCGACGTGACGGCGGCGAGGATGGCGTCGACATCGGCGCGCTCGTCCTTCTCCGGCGCGGAGACGGGAACGGCGCCAACCGACAGGATCTGTATCCTGTAGACGAGGAAGCCGTGCTCGCTGAAAATACCCTCGTCGCCGGGGCCGAGATAGGCACGGGTGAGCAGCGCCAGGAGATCGTCGGAGCCATTGCCGCAGACGATGTTCGCCGGATTGAGACCATGCACCTCCGCGATCGCCTGGCGCAGCGCGACAGCTTGACCGTCCGGATAGAGTTCGAGATGGTTGCCGACCTCGCGCAGCGCTTCCATGGCCGCCGGGCTGGCTCCGAGCGGCGTCTCGTTGGCGGAAAGCTTGTGCACCTTCGCCGCTCCCGGCGCATGGCCGCCGCCGGGAACATAGGCGGCAATATCCATTATGCCGGGCCGCGGGAGAGGGCGCTTTATCTCGTTCATGGGAGGTTCCAGTCGAAGGGCGGTTTGCTCTAGCAAAGCTTTTCCGTTGACGCAAAGGCCGGCCGGTCCTAAAACCCTCACATTCCGTGGTGATTTGGCCGGTCGGCTTGCAGCCACGTTAAAGAAGTCGCTAAAGGACCGTTCAGGACAAAATCCGATGGGCCGGTCGCGATTTCGCCGCCGGCTTTTTTGTCTGGAGCATATCCGATGCCGATCAAGATCCCCGACCAACTTCCCGCCCGCGAGATACTCGCACGCGAGGGCGTCGCCATCATGGACGAGAGGACGGCGCTGCGCCAGGACATCCGCCCGCTGCAGATCGGGCTCCTGAACCTGATGCCGAACAAGATCCGCACGGAGACGCAGTTCGCGCGGCTGATGGGCACGACGCCGCTTCAGGTGGAACTGACGCTGGTACGCATCGGCAACCACAAGGCCAAGAATACGCCCGAGGAGCATCTCATCGCCTTCTACCAGACATGGGCGGAGGTAAAGGCGCGCAAGTTCGACGGTTTCATCATCACCGGCGCGCCCATCGAGTTGCTGCCTTTCGAGGAGGTGACCTATTGGGAGGAGTTGAAGCGCATCCTCGACTGGACGACGACCAACGTCCATTCCTCCTTCTTCATCTGCTGGGGGGCGATGGCCGCCGCCTGGCACTTCCATGGCATTCAGAAGCATACGTTGGAGAAGAAGGCCTTCGGCGTTTTCCGCCACCGCAACAATTCGCCGGCCTCGCCCTATCTGGCGGGATTTTCCGACGATTTCTCCATTCCGGTCTCACGCTGGACGGAGGTGCGCGCAGACGATATCCACGCCGGCGCGCCGCTTGAACTGCTGGTGGAATCGGATGCGACCGGCCCTTGTCTCGCCACCGAGACGGCTGGCAACCGGCTCTACATGTTCAACCACATCGAGTACGATTCCACTTCTCTCAAGGAGGAATACGATCGGGACGTGGCTGCCGGGACCTCGATCGGGGTGCCGCACGGATATTATCCGGATGACGATCCGACGCGCCAGCCGCTCAACCGCTGGCGCTCGCACGCGCACCTGTTGTTCGGCAACTGGATCAACCAGGTCTACCAAACCACGGCCTACGACATCGGGAATATCGGCAAGAAACCGCAGCCGCTCGTGGCGTGACGGTGCGCAGGACACCGCCACGGCAGGCTGTCTATCGACGTGCCGGAAAAATGTACCGGGTCTATCGCCGTGCCGCCGCCTCGAAGGTCATATCGCAAGGCCGGGCCTGAGAGGCGGTCACCATTTCCAGTATCCGGTCGCGAGCCATCTCCTCGCTCGCCGCGCGGAGTGTGGCAATGCAACGGTCATACTGGCTGGCCATCACCAGGCGGATATCCTCGCTCGTCTCGAGCTCGTGAACGAACGCGTCGCGCTCGCTGACGGCAAGGTTGTGCGCGCGGATCATCGTCTCCGTTTCGGCCGCGCCGAATACGACATGGATCGACTTCATCTTGCGTTCCTTTCCGTCCGGTCAGGCGTGTAGTCCGCCTTTGTTCGTGGCCATGACGTTAGGGAAGAATCATGTCACCCGTACGACGAAAGTGGAACGTTCCGATGACATTTTCGCGCGCGCTATCGCGACAAAGGTAAATTTTCAGTTCGTCTCCTGCCCCGCTTCGGCTGGCGGCTTTTCCTTTTCCGGTGGCGAAGGCACGTGCATCGGCTTGAGTGATCGGCCGCCCGGGTCCTTTTCGAGATGGAGCGTGCGCGAGAATATCTTGTCGGCAAATCCGGCACGGCCGATATAGAGGATCGTCGCGTCCTTCAGCCTCTTCGTCAGCACTGCGGCCGCCCGCTTGCGCGCGTCGCCCTCCAGCATATCCAGCGCCTCGTCGATGATGACCCAGTCCGGCCGGTGCAGGTCGAGCCGGGCAAAGGCGAGTTGATGCTGCTCCTCGTCGCTCAGCTCGCGCTCCCAGCGCGAGTTTCGGTCGAGAGAGGCGACGAGGCGCTCGAGACCGGCCCGCTTGAGAGCGCCAGCGAATTCGCTCTCCTCGAAAGAATCCTCTCCCAAAGGATAGGACATGGCCTGTCGCAGCGCGCCCGGCGGGAAATAGGGCGTGCGCGGGACGAAGGTGATCGCCTCGTTTTCCGGCATGCCGATATGACCGCTGCCCCATGGCCATAACCCGGCGAGTGCCCGGAAGAACAGCGTCTTGCCGGTTCCGGGATCGCCGGTGACCAGCACCTTCTTGCCGGTGGCGATGGTGACGCGCTTTTCCTTGAGCCTCGTACAGCCGCTCGGCGAGGCGATCTCGACATCCCGCAAGGTTATCCCGTCCCCGCTCGTGTGCTGGAAATCGATCTGCTTCTCCACAGCGTGCAACTCGTCCGTACGGGTCAGCGCAAAGCGGAAGGCGGCGATACGCAAGAGCGTCGCGCGCCAATCGGTGATCGTGTTGATATTGGCCACGAACCAGCGCAGCGAGGAGTGGACGTGGTTGAAGGCGCCGACAGCCATCATCAGCCCACCGAAACTCATATCGCCGGCGAAATAGACGGGCGCTGCTATGATGATCGGAGCCACGATCGTCACCCATCCATAGGCGTCGGTGACCCAGTCGAGGCGAACGTTCGCGGTGACAAGGCGACGCAGGACACCGACCAAGGTGCCAAGGTCGCGCTCCAGCCGGCGCTGCTCGTCCGCCTGGCCGCCGGCGAGCGTGACGGCATCGACATGCTCGTTTACGCGCACCAGTGAGTAACGCAAATCTGCCTCGCGGGCGTAGCGTTCGCCGGTCAGGCCGATCAGGGGCCGCCCGACCAGCCAGCTCAGCCATGAGGCCGAGGCGGCGTAGATGATCGCCGCCCAGACCATGTAGCCGGGTATCTGGAAGCTGTGGCCCGATACGTGGAAGGTGAAACCCGACGAAAGCGACCAGAGTACACCGACGAAGGAGACGAGCAGCACCGTCGACTGCACGAGCCCGATCGCCAGCGATGTGGAGAGGTCGGTCAGATGACCGGAATCCTCGTGCATGCGCTGGTCGGGGTTGACGCCAATCGCGCCCGCGTTCGCCAGCCGGAAGGCGCGCCTTCCCTTCAGCCATTCGCCAATCAGGTCGAGGGTGAGGCCTTCGCGCAGCCTGAGCTTGAGCATCTGGCTCAGCCATGTCTGGAAGACGCCGAGGACGAGCAGTCCGCCGGCGATCAGGAAGAAGATCACAAGCTGATGGAAGAAGTCGGGAACGTCGCGGCGTTCGATGGCGTCGTAGAAAGGGCGGTACCAACGGTTGAGGATGATCTGGCCGCCGGCATTCGCTAGGATCATGGTGAACATGCCGCCCGAAAGCCAGAAGATCGTATTGCGTAGCGGTGATGCCATGAAGGCGCGCGTCATCATCGCCATTTGCTCGCGCAGGCTATAGTCGGCTTGTTGCGGCGGTGGCGATGCCTTTTCGGGTTCCGGCTTCTTGTCAGGCATGGGAAAAATCTTCCTGTGGCGGCGGGGTATGAATCGGGCGGCGGCTCTCGCTTCCGCCCGGCATCATTCCGAGACCGGATATGGTACGAAAAACGGCGACGTCAGCCCATCATGGTTTCCTGCTGCGTGCGACGGGCCGCAGCCGTCCCGCGCCCTGAGGCGTCAGCACCGGCACGAAGACGCGGCGCGAGGCGCGCGCCGCGACCGGCAGGCCTTGATAGAGGCGCTTCTGCGCCTCCACCACGAGGACGCCGGCGAACATCGGGCCCAAGCGCCGCCCCGCGCGTTCGAAGAGCTGGTGGAGGCGAAGGGTGGCACGGTGGACGCTCGGCGGAAAGAAAAGTGCCTCGGCATAGGCGCCGGGTGTGAAATTGGTCTCGCGAAGAAGCGCGGTCAACTGGCCGCGCGAATAGGGTCGGCCGGTGCCGAAGGGCGTGTGCTCGAAGCGCGCCCACACGCCGCGGCGGTTCGGCACGACGATGACGAGGCGGCCGCCCGGCGCCAGCACCCGCCAGACCTCCATCAGCGTCTCGCGCGGATTCTCGGCGTGTTCGAGCGAATGGACCATCAGCACGCGGTCTATCGAGGAATCGACCAGGGGCAGATCCTCGTCGAAAACGAGCGCCGTCGAAGACGGGCCGGTCGGCGGCCAGTTCACCGCTCCCTGCGCCGCTGGCATGAAGGCGAAGACGCGCTCGGCTTCCGTGCCGAAGCGCTCCAGCCAGGGCACGGCGTAGCCGAGGCCGACCAGCCGCTCATTGCCGAGCGTCGCCCAGATCGAAGCAAGCGCCATCGCTATCGAACGCTCGGCCAGCCGGCCCAGCGTCGAGGCGTAGAAGGAGCGCAGATCGACGATATCGCTGTGCATGGCCGGGACGGTAGCCGCGCCGGCGGACAACGGCAAGATTGGCGTCCTGCCGACAGTCGCCGGGGTGACAGGGCGCCCGATGCTCTCTATCTCTGCGGCAACGAAAGGAGACATCAATGGCCATCGAGATCGAGCAGTTCATGTGCCTGAGCGACAATTTCGGCGTGCTGATCCACGACCGGGAAAGCGGAGAGAGCGCGCTTATCGATGCGCCCGAAGAAGGGCCGATCCTCAAGGCGATCGAGAAGACCGGATGGAAGCCCTCTACGATCTTCATTACGCATCACCATACGGACCATGTGCAGGCCAATCTGGCGCTGAAGGAAAAGTTCGGGCTGAAGATCGTCGGGCCGAAGGCGGAAGCCTCGAAGATACCGGGCATCGACGAGACGGTCGCCGAGGGCGATATTCTGCATTTCGGCGGCGAGCCCGTTCATGTGATCGAGACGCCCGGCCATACGGCCGGCCACGTGAGCTACCATTTCCCGCAAAGCGGCGTCGTCTTCACCGCCGATACGCTTTTCGCGCTCGGCTGCGGGCGCCTTTTCGAATGTCCGCCGGAGACGATGTTCGCCTCGCTCAAGAAACTCGCGGTTCTTCCGGTTACGACGCGAGTTTATTGCGGTCACGAATATACCGAGGCGAATGTCCGCTTCGCGCTGACGGTCGATCCCGAGAACAGCGCGCTCGTCGCCCGCGCGGAGGAAATCCGCAAGCTTCGGGCGGAAGGCAAGCCGACACTGCCGACCACGATCGAGCGCGAACTCGATACCAACCCGTTCCTGCGCTGGCACGACGCGAGCGTGCGCAATACGCTCGGCATGCAGCAAGCCTCGGACGCGGAGGTGTTTGCGGAGATAAGGAAGCGCAAGGACAACTTTTGAACGAAACTCGTCAGGCTTCGACGGAACGCGCCCGGCGGAAGAGCATCGATTTCGCGGCCAGAACGGCGCCGACCGTGATGAGGGCGCAGGCAGTGAGGATACGCGGCGTCGCTTCCGCGGCACCCGCCGCGATCAGCACCAGCGTCGAGAGAAGCGGGGCCGCGTAGCTTGCCGCGCCGAGCACCTGGATGTTGCCGTGCTTGACGCCGTGGTCCCAGGCATAGAAGGCGGCGCCTACCGGCATCAGGCCAAGCCCGGCGACGGCGAGCCACTGGCCCCAGCCTTCCGGCCAGACGGTCTGTTCCAGAAGCATGTGGCAGATCAGCGAAAGCACCGCCGTCGCCGCGCAGAACCAGGTGACAACGCCGGTCGGCACGGCGGGGAAGCGCCGCGACAGAAGCGAATAGCTCGACCAGACAAGCGCGCAGACGACCGCCGCGGCGTAGCCTGTCGCATAGCGGCTGTCGAAATCGAGACGGCCGCCCTTCGTCACGATGAGAAAGGCGCCGGCGAGCCCAAGCATCGCGCCCGCCAGATGGTGCCAGCGCAGCCGCTCGCCTGGCAGGAGCGCCGATCCGACGACGATCAGAAGCGGCCACAGATAGGCAATCAGGCTTGCCTCCACGGCAGGCGCGTTGCGCAGTGCGGTGAAGTAGAAGAAGTGGTAGCCGAACAGGCCGGCGATGCCGATCACCCAGACTTTTGCCGGAATGGGTTTCCTCTGGGCGGGAGGCGAAAGGAAACGCGCGGCGAGGCCGAGGGCGGTGCCGATCGCAAAGGCCATCGCCGCAAGCTGAAAGGGCGGCACACTGCCCGAGGCAGCGGTGAGGAGCGCCAGGAGCGCCCACATCACCACGGCCGAAAAGCCGATCAGCGTCGCCCGCGCCATATCCGTTTCCCATCTTGCCCGGTTGCGGAGGGCTGGCACGGGCGGAGGGGAGATGCAAGGGCCATGAAGCTATTGCGATGCCTCCAACTTGTCGGCCCGGACGGTGACGGTACCGATCTTGGTGCCCACGGAGGCGGAGACAGGCACGAACATGCCGGTCGCGCCCATCGGCGCGAAGGCAACGGTCATAGCGGTCTTTTTCAGATATTCGATGGTGGAACTGCCGGGCTTGTAGCCGCCGACCGGCGTGAAGCGGGCCGTACATATGGTCGCCTCGCCGGAATAGCCGGGGATCGTGAACGGCTTTTTGCCAGCGTAGCTGAAGCGTATGTCGGCACGAAGCTCGCCGTCATAGTAACGGAACGTCTTCGTGCACACGTCGGCCGGCTTTTCGGCGCGCACCATGATGCCCGAAAGGGGATCGGTGGCCGCCTTGAGGTCCGCGGCGGAGAGCGCCACCCATTTCTTGCGTTTCTTCAGAGGTGGGATGTTCAGCGTGCGGGAGACCGCGCCGTCCGCGTAATCGATCTCGGTACGCTTGTTCTTCTTTCCGGATTTATAGGCGATCACAAAGGAATCCGGCGCCACGCCGTCCCCCGACAGGTGTCCGCGCACGCTCGTCGTGCCCTTGGTATCGTCGATCACGCGGGCGAGGCCGGCCGTGGCGATGGTGCCGTCGATCCGGATCGCATCGCCGTCGAGCATACTGGTGAAACTGGTACGGGCGAGGGTAAGGCCGTAGATGGAGACCGTATAATCGGCTGTGAACTTTTTCGGTGCAGCCACAGCCGCCTGTGGCGCTGCCGCGAAAATCACCGCAATAAGGGCCGCCATGGCGGAAACAACCGAGAGGGAGGTAGCCGGCGACGGATGGTCAGCCATTATGCGCGATCCAGTTGCGAAGCGTGTCCCTCGTGCCCGGTTTATAGTGGAGATTCCGGCGAAGTTGTGGATGGCGCCGCTGCTTCGGGTTTCGCGCGGGCCGTCGCGAAGATCGTGCTTGAAGATCGCTGCTCTCCGGCTTGACGGTTCGGCTAAATGCCACTATGGGAACGCCAACTTTTTCCATGCGGCCGCCTGACCCTGCCCGCGCGCCAAGCCAAACGGTGCGGCACTGGTCCATGGCCCAGAATAACCGAAGGTCGAACGAAATGTCCCGTACCTGTGAACTGACCGGCAAGTCCGTCATGAGTGGCAACAATGTCAGCCATGCGAACAACAGGACGCGGCGCCGCTTCCTGCCGAACCTCGTCAGCGTCACCCTGATCTCCGAGGCGCTGAACCAGAGCTTCCGGCTGCGCATCTCGGCGAACGCGCTTCGTTCGGTCGAGCATCGCGGTGGGCTCGACGCTTTTCTCCTGAAGGCCGGCAACGACGATCTTTCCCAGCGCGCGCGGCTCCTGAAGAAGCAGATCGCCAAGAAGATCGCCGGCGAGGCCGCCGCGGCCTGACCGCTTGCGGCGGCAATTCGCTGCCCGCAGCGTCACTGGTTCCATCACCCAGGATAAAAAAATGACCTTGCGCAGAGAACTTCTGCCTTTCGCCCTGGCGATGGCCGCCGTCGTCACGGCGTCGAATATCCTCGTCCAATATCCGTTCGATCATTTGGGCCTCGGCGAAATCCTCACCTGGGGCGCCTTCTCCTATCCTGTCGCCTTTCTGGTCAACGACCTGACCAATCGGCGCTATGGCAAGCCTGCGGCGCGTCGCGTCGTGCTGGCCGGTTTCATCGTCGGCGCGCTTTTCTCGGTGTGGCTCGCCACGCCACGCATCGCCATCGCCTCAGGCACGGCGTTCCTCATCGGCCAACTTCTCGACATCACGGTGTTCGGCCGGCTGAGAAGGCAGGCGTGGTGGCGGGCACCGCTTGCCGCGACCATGTGCGGCTCGCTCATCGATACCGCGATCTTCTTTTCGCTCGCCTTTGCCGCACCCTTCGCCTTCCTCGACACGGGCTTCGGGCTGGCCGACGGCTCGCTCGCGTTCCCGTCCGAACTCTTCGGCGGGCAGGCTCCGCTGTGGATGACGCTGGCGCTCGGCGACCTTTCCGTGAAAATCATCATGGGTCTCCTGATGCTGGTGCCATACGGCGCGCTGCTCAACGTGCTGAAGCCCGTGCCGGCGCTGGCGCGATAGCGCCATCGGCGACTTCGACAGGGGCCTGGCGCCGTATCAGCCGGATAAGGAAGGCGAGCATCAACGCGGCGCGATCGATCGTCCGGCTGTCGATACCGGCACCACAATGGCCGCCGCCTTCTCGGTCGAAGACGAACTGGCAAGAGCGGGCGCGCCGGCAATCCTTGCGGCGGCAGCGCTGCGGCATTCCCTCGACATCGGCGGCGAACCGCATGGCCTTGACCATCAGATCCCTCAGGGCGGGTATGCGTGCCATCTCGCCGGCGAAGTCCTCTGAAGGGTCCGGTGACGAGGAGGCGGGCGAGTAAGCTTTGTCTTGCATCGGCATGTCCTCCGAACGGCAGGCGTGCGGAAACCTGTCCGCACCCCGCAAGGCCGGGAAGCGGACGCAGGAACCGCGCCTTCTCAATGTTTTGTGTGCGGCGCGGTAACCTGCATCCGCCGGCGTTCTTGCCTCATCCATGGGCGGCATTCCCGCCGCCGACCGGATCGAGGCCCGGGCCTGGGGGTTCATCACCCAGCGGCGTTACCGTAACGCCACCGGCCCGGCGCCGCCGCCCCCCACGCTCATCCGGTTCATGACCCGTGTTCCCGTGAGGGCGGTGACGGCGATTATGGGGGAGTCCCGAAGGGCGTGGAGAAAGAAAGGCGAAGAAAATTCGGCGATGCAGGAATGTGAAGGGTTTGGGAGCTAAACAGGCGCAAGTTTATCCACGTCCGGTTCGGCCGGGACCCCTCATCCGACCGAGCTTCGCTCGGCCACCTTTTCATCGGCGTACGATGGCCGGTCGGCGCCGGGCAGGGTTCCATCCGGGCGGCTTTTTTCCTAACTTGCGACGAGGCGGGCGGCCGAATCGGAATCTGAAGTATGTTCGGCACCCTCGGCGGCAAGCTGAAGACATGGATCACCGCCGGCGCCGGAACCATCGCGGCGATATTGGTGGCTGGGCTTCTTGGCGCGTTCGGCGCTCTTCCCAAGCCCGAGATGCAGCACTTCGCTCCCGATACCACGATCGAGACCGGGCAATGGCTGATCAAGCCGCTCCGCCTCCATGTCGGGGAGGAGCGCGTCTACGGCCTTCCTGTCAAACCCGACGAGAAGGCCGTCATCCTCGAGGTCGAACTGACCAATCGCACGGCCGAATCCACAAAGGACTATTTCACGGCCATCCAGCCCGCCGAGCCTTTCGCCGATACCACCGAAAGCCCGCTGATTGTCCTGACACGCGACCAGACGATGTCGCCGGAGCTTCAGCCGGGCCTGCCCGAACGGATGGCCTATATCTGGACACTGCCGAAGGACCGTGCGCTTCCGGCCTCACTTTCCTTCATCGTCAATACGCAAATCTACAAGGCACGCGATAATCTCTACGGGACGCCGGGTTGGTTCAACAAGCATCCCGCCGGAACGGTCTCGCTTCCCTTGCAGGCCAAAGGGGGTAGCGCGTGATCCGCCGCGTCGCGAACGTTGTCCTTCTCGTAGTCGCGGTGGTGCTCTGTTACGGCATGCGGACTTCAACGCCGCATTATGCCCAACTGACCGGACCGATACCTGTCCGTGGGGGGATAGGGGATACGATCGAAGCGCGCAGCTTCTCCCTCAAGGTCGCGAAGATCGGATTCGCGCGCACGCTCAAACTCAATGCGTTCGGCAAGGAGAAGATGCTGACCACCGGCGGCCTTTGGGCCATCGTGACGGCGGAGCTTGCGGCGAAGGACGCATCGGTATCGGTATGGGGCGGCATGTGGAGAGGGCCGGGAGGCTTGCGCTACCACACGACCGAGAGGCTCGGCGTAGTGCGGAGCGCACCGCCCTTTTTTCTTGAGCCGGGCTTGCCGAGGAAGGTCCGGTTCGTCTTCGAGATACCCGCCGATCAGGCGGCGAATGCGACGCTCCTGGTGTCGAGCGCGCGGTTTTCGGCGCTCGATTCCGAGGCGCGCGTTGCGCTCGGCACCGTGGAAACGGGCGCGGACAGCCTGCCGGCCGGCGTGATCGAAACTTTCGATCTGGACCAGCCGATCTGAGGAGGCCGCATGCAAGCTGTCGATACGATGAGCCGCGGTCGAATAGCGGAGGGCCACTCCGGGACGGAACGGAAATGGCGGCGGCGGGCGCTCTGGGCGCTTGTCGTGCTGCTGCCCGCGGTGATTGTCGAGACAAGCTATGGAAGCGTGCGCACATTCCTCGGGGACAAGGATCTGATCGCCCGAGACGTCGCCTGGGGGAGCGCGGCGCATTTCGGCGGCAGCGACTGGCAACTGACGGATCTGCGCACGGCGCTCGGAATGGAGGGACTGCCGGCCAACGCCGTTCCGGTGCTCGCGGATTTCACCGTAACGGTCGGCGATCCCGACATGCAGAAATTGTGGGTTGGCTGCAAGATATTCCTGACCGACGCGGCGGGGCGGCAATGGACGCCGACCGCGGCCATCTCGTTGAGGGCGCCGGCCGATGTCATGATCTGCGCGTCGGCGGCTTTTTCCGGCGCAAAGAGAGGCGACAAGCTGAAGGTCCGTGAGACGTTCCTGGTGCCGAAGGATGCTATAGCGACCATCCAGGCGGCCGTCGGAGTGGGGAGCGAGCGGCCCTATTATCTCCGCTTCCGGCGGCCGGAATCCTGATCAGGCGGCCGCCCCGACCGCCGTTGCGGTGCGACGCGGCAGCGCGAATGCGGTTTCCAGGATTGCGGCGAGGAAGCAAATGCGCAACGGCTCGACCAGAATGCCGGTCGAGGAATCCTGGAAGGGACTGCCGAACAGCAGGGTGACTCCCTGGGCGATGACCTGCCAGGTGTCGAGATCGTGAGCGCCGATCAGCCGCGTCGCGCCGAGCCAGAGCCAGGCCGAGCCCCAGTCGATCAGCCGGTAGCCGACGATCAGCACCACGATCAGGAGCAGGCCGGAACTCAGCGTGATGCGCACGCCATTGGCGATCGGGAGATAGCGAGAGCGATAGCCCTTGATGAAATGCCCGACGAAGTCGCGCAGGAATTTCGGCACGCGCGCGTAACGTTCGCCGATCTGCCCGATGCGCCGGTGGGCGCCGATCAACTCGCGGTCGTCGCGTACGTCGTAGCCGTAAATAAGCGCCGCCATGACCAGCCAGATGATCGGCAGTAGCATGTAGAAGAAAAGGTTGATCGCGGTGGTCGTGGTATTGACCGAGGTCATTTCCACGGGCGGTGGCGTGGCGGCGGCAGCGGACGTGACCGGCCCGGCTATCGTATCGGCCGCCGTCTGAAGGAAAGACCATATGTTCCTGCTCATGATCCAATGCAGGGCGCTGTCCTTCCAGCGGCTGATGACGTAGAGGCCGACGAAGATCCAGTTCGTCTCGCAGACGACCACCACGATCTCCCACAAGGAAGTGGCCGACCGTTTCTGCATGGTCTTGGCGAATCGGCGGATAACCCATGAGATCGCCACCGACAGCAGCAGCCAGCGCGAATCGAGCACATCCAGAACGTTGTTGCTTACGCCGAAGGGCGTGAGTTCAAGCGACAGGCGGGAATATTGGCGCACGATATCGCCGAGGAATCCCCATGCCGCGTAATAGGCGAAGAAGGGCAGGAGCGCGATGGTGACCATGCGGGCGAAGCCTGAACCTGCCCCCGCTTCGGCGGGTCCGTCGCTTTCCGCGGATGCCTGAGCGGCGCGGATGGATGGCAGGCCGGGGCGCAGGACCTGGAACATCGCCACCGTGACGATAAGCTGCGCGAGCGCCACGAGAGTCAACAGCGCCAGCCCTGCGAAGTGGTTGTGGATGCTGACCTGCGCGGCAAGCTGCATCAGCAGGTCACCCGCGAAGATGCCGATGAGGACGAGGGCGACAAGCTGCGGCCAGAAGCGGAAGAGAAGAGAAAAGGTCAGCCCGACTGGGCGTATGGCGTCTGCGAACATTCCTGTCCCCTGCGACGCCCCCACGCCGCGCTTTTTAGCAAATCTTCAGAGAATGTCTCCCCCGAACGCCCGATTGCGTGTGGATGCCCGATGTTTTCAGTCCGTGCCGGCCAGACGGGGCGATTGACGGGGGAAGCGGGAACTGCCAATTGGCATCATCGTATCAACGGAGGGGGGACCGCCATGCGATGGGCGACGGGTGCTGTGTTAATTTCCGCGTTGCTGCTTTGCGGATCGGGGACGGCGATGGCGCAGACCATGGCCGAAAAGCTGGCGTGCAAGGCCGACTTCCAGAAGCTCTGCCCCGGCGTCAAGCCGGGCGACGGGCGTCCGTTCGCCTGCCTTGCCGAACACAAGGACAAGCTTTCGCCGTCCTGTGCCAAGGTGATCGCGGCTCACAAGAAATAAGCGGTCGCCCGAAGCGCTCAGTTGCAGGGAACTCCGTTGGTCGGCGTGCAGGTCGATCGCATCATCGGGACGTTCGGGGTAGGCTGCGGCTGTGAGTTCATGCGCCGGTCCTGTTCCCGATCGAGTTGCTGGCGCAACTGGAACTGCCGGGCCTGGGCACGGTCGCGCTCGATCTGCAGTTGAGCCGGCGGCGTCACGACGATGACCCGCTTCTGCTCGGCATTGGCTTGCGGCACCACGAGCGCCGTCGCGACCAGCGCGCCGGCAAGGATCGACCTGACAAATCCACTATGGGGCATGGGTCCGGCTCCGTGTCCTTCATCCCATCAAGATAAGGTGCCGGACGCCGTCCGGCCAGCCGAACAAGCGAAATTGAACGAAAGCGAGTGATGGCACGGCCACCATTTCGCTCTTCGATCAGGCAAACGCGCCGTGGCAGTGCTTGTATTTCTTGCCCGACCCGCAGGGGCAGGGCTCGTTGCGGCCGACCTTGCCCCAGCTCGCGGGGTTTTTCGGGTCGCGCTTTTCCGCCGGCACGACGCGCTGGGTCTCGCGGGCGAGCGTCATGACATCGCCGTCGGCGAAATCATCCTCGCCGGTCGTGGCGTCCAGATGGCGGGCCACCATCTGAGGCAGTTCCGGTTCGGCCTCGGGCGGCTGTTCCTGCACCAGTTCGACGCGCATCAATTGCCCCGTCACCGCCTGGCGAAGATTGCCGAGCAATGCCTGGAAAAGCTCGAAAGTCTCGGATTTGTATTCGTTCAGCGGGTCGCGCTGGCCGTAGCCGCGGAATCCGATGACCGAGCGCAGATGGTCTAGATTGACCAGATGCTCGCGCCAAAGTGCGTCGAGCGTCTGCAGCACCACCGATTTCTGCACATAGGTCATGATGTCGGGGCCGAAGCGCTCGGCGCGCGCGGCCGCCGCCTCGTCGGCCGCGTGGGTGATGCGCTCCCTGATCTCCTCCTCGGCGATGCCCTCTTCCTTGACCCATTCGTCGACCGGCAGATCGAGGTTGAGGAACTGCTGCACGCCTTCCTTGAGGCCGGTGGCGTCCCATTGCTCGGCATAGGCGCGCTCGGGGATATGGCGGGCGACGAGGTCCTCGATCACCTCCTGCCGCATTTCGGTGACGGTCTCGTCGAGATTGACACCGTCCATCAGTTCGAGCCGCTGGCCGAAAACGACCTTGCGCTGGTCGTTCATCACGTCGTCATATTTCAGGAGGTTCTTGCGGATATCGAAGTTGCGCGCCTCGACCTTGGTCTGCGCCTTCTCCAGCGCCTTGTTGATCCAGGGATGGATGATGGCCTCGCCCTCCTTGAGGCCGAGCTTCTTCAGCATCCCGTCCATGCGCTCCGAGCCGAAGATGCGCATCAGATCGTCCTGCAGCGACAGGTAGAATTTCGAGCGGCCGGGGTCGCCCTGGCGGCCGGAACGACCTCTGAGCTGGTTGTCGATACGCCGCGATTCGTGACGCTCGGTGGCGAGAACGTAAAGGCCGCCGGAAGCGAGCGCCTTTTCCTTCAGTCGCGCGATGTCCGCACGGATCGCCTCTTCCGCCGCTTCGCGCTCGGGCCCTTCGGGCATGTCGGCCAGTTCCTCGGCGATGCGCATGTCGGCATTGCCGCCGAGCTGGATGTCGGTGCCGCGACCGGCCATGTTGGTGGCGATGGTGACGGCACCCGGCCTGCCGGCCTGCGCGACGATGGAGGCCTCGCGCTCGTGGTGGCGGGCGTTCAGCACCTCGAAGTCCTTGAAGCCCTCCTTGCGCAGGCGGTCGGCGAGATATTCCGACTTCTCGATGGAGGCGGTGCCGACGAGGATCGGCTGGCCCTTCTCGTTCGCCGCGCGGATCTCGTCGACAATGGCGCGGTATTTCTCCTCGACCGTACGGTAGACCTCGTCGTCCTCGTCCTTGCGGACGACGGGAAGGTTGGTCGGGATCTCGATCACGTCGAGACCGTAGATGTTGCCGAATTCCTCCGCCTCGGTCGCGGCGGTGCCGGTCATGCCGGCCAGCTTCTCGTACATGCGGAAATAGTTCTGGAAGGTGATGGAAGCGAGCGTCTGGTTCTCCGGCTGGATGGTGACATGCTCCTTTGCCTCCAGCGCCTGGTGCAGGCCTTCCGAATAGCGGCGGCCGGGCATCATGCGGCCGGTGAATTCGTCGATGATGACGATCTCGTTGTTCCTGACGATGTAGTCCTTGTCCTTCGTGAACAGGAGATGCGCCTTCAGCGCGTTGTTCACGTGGTGGACCATCCCGACATTTTCGATGTCGTAGAGCGATTCGCCCTTGAGCAGCCCCGCTTCCTCGAGCCGGTTCTCGATCTTCTCCGTACCTTCCTCGGTGAAGGTCGAGGTACGTTGCTTCTCGTCAAGCTCGTAGTCTTCCGGCTTGAGGTCGAGCATGAAGGTGTCGACGGTATTGTACATCTCCGAGCGATCCTCGAGCGGACCGGAGATGATGAGAGGCGTACGCGCCTCGTCGATCAGGATCGAATCGACCTCATCGACGATGGCGTAGTGGTGGGGGCGCTGGACCATCTGCGCGCGGTCGTATTTCATATTGTCGCGCAGATAGTCGAAGCCGAGTTCGTTGTTGGTGCCGTAAGTGACGTCGCAGGCATAGGCGGCGCGGCGCTCGTCGTCGTCGAGGCCATGGACGATGACGCCGACGGTGAGACCGAGGAATTTGTAGATGCGGCCCATCCACTCGGCGTCGCGGGTGGCGAGATAGTCGTTGACGGTGACGACATGCACGCCCTTGCCGAGGAGCGCGTTCAGGTAGACGGGAAGCGTGGCGACCAGCGTCTTGCCCTCGCCGGTGCGCATTTCGGCGATGGCGCCCTGGTTCAGGACCATGCCGCCGATCAACTGGACGTCGAAGGGCCGCATGCCGAGCACGCGCCGGGAAGCCTCGCGCGCGGTGGCGAAGGCGGGCACCAGAATATCGTCCAGCTTGGCGCCGTTCGCCAGATCGGCGCGGAACTGGTCGGTACGGGCGCGCAGTTCCTCGTCGGAAAGCGCCCGCATCTCGTTTTCCATGGCATTGACCGCCTCGACCCTGGGCCGGAGCGACTTCACCCGCCTTTCATTGGACGAGCCGAATATCTTCTTGGCCAATACGCCGACTCTGACCATCCAGTAGGCCTTTCAATCCTGATGACGCCGGCTTCGGGCCGACGGGATCCGCTGCCGAGGCTTGAAAGCGGAGAACAATCCGAAAGGCGTCCGGAAATCGCTTCTGGACGCAAAGATGAAGGACAGATAAGAGGGGCCACAAGCGATGTCAACGCTGCATCCAGGCTCTCCGGCAAGCGGAATTCCGCCACATTCGGGCCGGTTTACGGGTGCATCGTCAACCCGACAACCCATCATCCCATAACCCGTCGCTGGAGACCCTTGATGCCGATCACGCTACGCCGCTCCCTGCTTGCTTCCGCCGGGCTGGCGGTCGGAACCCTGCTTTTCGTTGCCGGCCCTGCCGCAGCGGAGGATGCCGCGCAGCCGGCGCCTGCAACTCAGACACCCGCAACTCAGGCACCCGCCGCCGAGGCGGCGAAGCCGACGCCGTCTCCCGACACGGTGCTCGCCCACGTCAACGGCAAGGCGATCACCGAGGCCGATGTCGAACTCGCCGAGACGGATCTCGACCCGCAATTCGCCAAGCTGCCGCCCGAGCAGCGGCGCGCGGCAGCACTTTCGGCGCTGATCGAAATCCGGGTGATGGCCGACAAGGCCGTCGCCGACGGGATCGACAAGGACCCCGAGTTCAAGCGTCGCATGGAACTCCTGCATGAGCGGGCGCTGCATAGCGCTCTGGTCGACAAGGAGGTCGCCGGCGCGATCACGGACGCAGATCTCAAGAAACGCTACGACGAAGAGATGGCCAAGCAGCCGCCGGTGAACGAAATCCATGCACGCCACATCCTGGTGAAGACCAAGGAGGAGGCCGAGGCGATCATCAAGGAACTCGACGCGGGCGGCGATTTCGAGAAAATCGCCAAGGAGAAGTCGACCGACGGCGCCGCGCCGCAGGGAGGCGATCTGGGCTATTTCACGGAGGACCAGATGGTGCCTGAATTCTCCAAGGCAGCATTTGCGCTCCCCGTCGGCAAATATACCGAGCAGCCGGTAAAGACGCAGTTCGGCTGGCACGTGATCAAGGTTGAGGACAAGCGCACCAAGCAGCCGCCTTCCTTCGATCAGGTGAAGAGCCAGCTTCGCCAGGTCGTGCTGCGTGACAAATATTTCGCGATGGTCAAGGAAATCCGCGCGGCCGCCAAGGTCGATGTCAGCGATCCGGACCTGAAAAAGGAAATCGATGCGATGGACAACGCGCAGTAAGAGACCGGCGGAGTTCAAACGGCCTCCAAGGCCATGGGATCGACGGAAAAGGGCGCGACCGGCAGTACCGGGCGCGCCCTTGTTCTTTCTGTCGTGGCGACGGTGCAACGAGGGGATCAGGCCTTCGTCTCCGCCTTTGCCTTCTTGCGAAAGGCGCCTTCCAGGGAAGAAGAGCGGTCGCGTTCCTCGGCGCGCTGCTTCAGCCTGACGCGCATCAGGTCCTTCCAGCCCACATAACCCGTCAGCTTCTCCTCGTCGCGGGAGACGACCGGCAGATGGGCCACATTCGCCTTCATCAGCTTCTCCGCCAGAACCTCCAGATACTCGTCCGGATAGGCGAGCGTGATCTTCGAGCCGGCAAGCAGTTCGCCGAGCGTGGTGTTGCGGTGACGGCCGGCACGCCGCCATGCGATCACCGAGGGAGGATCGATAATGCCGAGCACATGGCTCGCTTCGTCCACGACGGGAAAGCTCGGATGCCGCGTGGTCGGCAAGGTAAGGAAGGCCGCCGCCCGGTACAGGGTCATGGAGGCCGGCACGGATTCCACCTCGCGCGTCATGACTTCGCCGACGCGCGTCAACTGGAACGGGTCGACGCGGTATTCGCGGGTGATGTGGTGGCCATGGCGGGCGATTTTCTCGGTCAGGACGGAGCGCTTCATCAGGAGCACCGTCATCAAATGCGCGGCGGAGCAGGCGGTGATCAGCGGCACGAGGACATGCGTGTTGCCGGTCAGTTCCACGGCGAAGAACGTGGCGGTCAGCGGCGAGCGCATGGTGCCGCCCATGGTCGCGGCCATGGCGAGCAGGGGCCAGAAGCCGCCATCGGCGGCCGGCAGATAGCCGGAAAACGCGGCACCGAGCGCCCCGCCCATGATGAGCAGCGGTGCGAGCACGCCGCCGGAGGTGCCGGAGCCCAGCGCCACCGCCCAGATCACCGCCTTGACGGCGAGCAGCAGGAGCGCGGCGGTCGCAATCGTGTGGCCGGTCAAAAGGCGCGAGATGTTGTCGTAGCCGACGCCGAGCGCGCTTGGCTCGATCAGGCCGCCAAGGCCGACGACGAGGCCGCCGAGCATCGGCCACCACATCCAGTGGATCGGCAGCTTCTCGAAGCCGTCCTCGCAGGCATAGACGAAAAGGGTGAGCAGTCCCGACAGGAGGCCGCCGGCCAGGCCGATCAATACCCAGCAACCGAGGCCGGTGAGGGTTATGTCGACCGCGCCGTCGAACGGGAAAAGCGGCGACGGCATGCCGAGCGCGGTGCGCTCGACATCTGCGACGATCGCGGCGACGGCGACGGGAATGAAGCTTCGTGGCGACCATTCGAACAGGAGTAGTTCCACGGCCAGCATGATGGCTGCGATCGGCGTTCCGAAGACCGTGGTCATACCGGCGGCGGCACCCGCGACCAGCAGCGTCTTGCGCTCGTTGTCAGTGACCGGCAGGATCTGGGCAAGGAGCGAGCCGACCGCGCCGCCGGTCATGATGATCGGTCCCTCCGCACCGAAGGGGCCGCCGGTACCGATGGCGATCGCCGAAGAGAGCGGCTTCAGGATCGCGACCTTCAGGCTGAGCTTCGAGCGACCGAGCAGGATGGCCTCGATAGCTTCGGGAATGCCGTGTCCGCGGATCTTGTCGCTGCCGAAGCGCGCCATCAGGCCGACGACAAGCGAGCCGGCGACCGGGACCAGCACCGCCCACAGGCCGAGTTTGTGATCTTCGATATGCAAGTGGGCGAGGCTGAATTCGCCGAAATAGGCGATGTTGGTGCACAGATAGATCAGCTTCAGAAGCACGAAGCCTACGGCCACGCCCGCCGTTGCCACGACGACCGCCACGGCGGCAATGAAAAGGACACGGCTATCCGTGGTGAAATCGCCGAGGCGGCGATGCTCCGGCATGATCGACTTTGACACGATGGTTTCTTTCCGGACGGGAACATGCGCGACGTTATGGACGTTGCGCCGAGAATCGCCGCCTTCTATCGTAATACGATATAAAAATTCAAGCGCTGTTTCAGGCTGGACGACTGTCTTTCCAACAGGCAAGAGAATGGCCAAAGGGCAATAAGAGGGCGGAGTTTGTTGCCATGCCACGGTCCCGACCGACCCAGTCCGATTATTCGGCGCTTGCCGAGTTCCGCTACGTGCTGCGCCGCTTTCTCGATTTTAGCGAAAAGGCGGCTCGCAAGGCCGGTTTGACGCCCCGCCAGCATCAGGCGCTGCTTGTCATCAAGGGATATCGCGGCGGCGATCCGATCTCGATCGGCGACCTTGCCGAGCGCCTTATCATTCATCATCATAGCGCCGTGGAACTGACGAACCGGCTTGTCGAAAGCGGGCTTGTCGTGCGCCTGCAAGACGAGAACGATCAGCGGCGCGTGCTGCTCGGCATGACCGAGCGCGCCAACGAATGCCTCGAGGAACTTTCCGGTGCTCATCTCGACGAGCTTTCGCGCATCGGTCCGCTGCTTAGCCAGTTCTTCGTGGAAGAGCACGGCGGGATGAAAACCAAGCCGCAGGGATAGGTTCGGATCCTGCCCCCGGCCTTAGCGAATGAGCCTTGCGCATCGGGCTACTCTCGGGCAAACGAAGCCAATCTTCTCCACGCCGCAGGTCGTCGCCTCATGTCCGCCACCATCTCTCCTCTCGCTCCCAAACGGTTCCCCAAGATGCCGGCTATCGCCGGCGTACGCATCGCCACGGCCGAGGCCGGCATAAAATACAAGGGCCGCACCGATCTGATGGTGATGGCTTTCGATCCCGGCACGACGGTAGCGGGCGTGTTCACGCGTTCGAAATGCCCGTCCGCACCGGTCGATTTCTGCCGTCAGAACCTCGGTGGCGGTTCGGCGCGCGCGTTGGTCGTGAATTCCGGCAACGCCAATGCCTTCACCGGCATGAAGGGCCGCGAGACCACGCGGCTTACCGGCGAGGCGGCAGCGAAGGCCACCGGCTGCGGGGCGGGAGAAGTGTTCCTCGCCTCGACCGGCGTCATCGGCGAGCCGCTCGATGCCGGCCGCTTCGCCCATCTTCTTGGCGGGTTGGTGGAGAAGGCGGAGGCCGGCGGCTGGGTGGAGGCCGGCAAGGCGATCATGACCACCGACACCTACCCGAAATATGCTACCGCCACGGTGGTGCTCGGCGATACGGAAGTGACGATCAACGGCATCGCCAAGGGCGCGGGCATGATCGCGCCCGACATGGCGACGATGCTCTCCTTCGTGGCGACCGATGCAGCGATCGCAGCCCCGGTCCTGCAGGAAATGCTGCGCAAGGGCGTCGGCAAGAGCTTCAATGCGGTGACCGTCGACAGCGACACTTCCACCAGCGACACGCTTCTTCTCTTCGCCACGGGCGCTGCCGCCGGGCGCGGCGCTCCGCAGATCGACGATCCGCGCGATCCGCGGCTCGCTTCGTTCCGGCGTGCGCTGAATCGGTTGCTCAGGAACCTCGCCTTGCAGGTCGTGCGCGATGGCGAGGGGGCGCGCAAGGAAATCGAGGTTTCCGTCACCGGCGCGAAATCGTCGCGCTCGGCGAAGCGCATCGCGCTGGCCATCGCCAATTCACCGCTGGTGAAGACCGCGGTCGCCGGCGAGGACGCCAATTGGGGCCGCGTGGTAATGGCCGTGGGCAAGGCCGGCGAGCCTGCCGACCGCGACCGGCTTTCCGTTTTCTTCGGGGATATCCGCGTGGCGCACGAAGGCGAGCGCGACCCCGATTATTCGGAGCAGGAGGCTTCCGACTACATGAAACGCGACGCCGTCCGCATCCGCGTCGATCTCGGCCTGGGTTCCGGCAGGGCGACGGTGTGGACCTGCGACCTGACCAAGGAATATGTCGCCATCAACGGCGACTACCGGAGTTGATGGAGCGTCCGGTCCCGATGGATTCCGAACGCCCCGCCCCATCCGAACTGGCAACCGTTCGCCGTTACGAGGCGGCAGGCTTCCGGTCATGGCCTGCGGCTTCCGTGCACTATGACGGCACCTGGCTGATCCGGCTGACGGCGGGCAGCCCGGCCAAGCGTCTCAATTCGATCAATCCGCTCGATCCGTCCGATGTCGGGAGCCTGCGCGATCGTATCGCCCGTGCCGCCCGGCGCTTCGAGGCTTATGGAAGGCCGCTGACTTTCCGCATGTCGCCGCTTTCCGGCGCTGTCCTCTCGCGCTATCTCGACGAAGAAGGCTGGTCGCGCTTCGACGAGTCGCTCATCATGCGCATGCCGCTTGCCGGCGCCGCCATCGATCGCGCACTCGACCAGATCCCGCTGAAGGACGTGGCGCGCTTCATCAATGCGGCAATCCGCACCGAGGACCTCGATCCGACGCTGAGACCGGGCCTGTCGGAGATCATCGGCTCGATCGAGCCCCGCACCGGCCTGTTCGTGCTGGAGCAAGGCGGGAAACCGGTGACCACGGCCATCTGCGTGCAGGATGGCGATCTCGCCGGCCTGTTCAAGATCGCCACGGCGGCGGCGGAGCGCGGCAAGGGACATGGCCGGCGTACCATCCTCTCGGCGCTCAAATGGGCGCGCTCGCACGGTGCTCGCGAGGCGTGGATGCAAGTCGAGGCGGACAATGCGGCCGCGCTCGGCCTCTACCACTCGCTCGGCTTCAGGGAAGCCTATCGCTATCACTACCGCCGTCCGCCGGAGGAGTAGATTTTGGGGTCGACTTCCCTGCCGCTCGTCCTCGTCGTCGCTTGCGCGCTGGTCGATACGGATAGGCGCGTGCTTCTTTCGCAGCGACCGGAGGGCAAGACGCTGGCAGGGCTGTGGGAATTTCCCGGCGGCAAGGTCGATCCGGGCGAGACCCCGGAACAAGCGCTGGTACGGGAACTCGAAGAAGAACTCGGGATCGAAACGAAGATCGCCTGCCTCGCACCGCTGACTTTCGCCAGCCACACCTACGAGACGTTTCATCTCCTGATGCCGCTTTATGTCTGCCGCCGCTTCTGGGGCACGCCCATGCCGCGCGAAGGGCAGAAGCTGAAATGGGTGCGCCCGCACGACATGCGCAACTATCCCATGCCGCCGGCCGACGAGCCGCTTATCGCGCATCTCATGGACCTGCTCTGAGAGACCGTTTGAGAAACCCACCGGCCTGCAACGGCGCCCGACTGCGCTCCGGTGCTCGCGTCGGGGCGAGCATTAATCAATCCTTTAGCCCGGTATGAAAAGTTTAGAAAACGGTGCGCGGACTGGCGTCGCACGGACGGGGCAAGCGATGTTCGGCAATGGCGAATGGGAAAAATTCCTCTCGGAACGGGGTCCGCTCTTGGAGGTGGTGCAGAGCGGTGCGCTCCGCATCGCGCTCCTGTTCGGGTCCGTCGCGGTCGCGATCGCTCTGCTCCTGACGCCGGTGCTCGACAGGGAAACACGCGTGGCGCGTATAAATGCGCTCGGCATCGACCGCACCGTCACGGGTTCGATTGCCACCCAGGGCGTCTACACGCTGCATCGCAGCGTGCTGCAGAGTTCGCCTAACGCCGTATGCGTCATTCATTTCAATGGCGCGCGCACGGGCGATTGCTGAAGCGACGAAGGCCATGGTCGGAGAAATGCGACGGCAAATCGCTTGCTCCCGTTAAATCCGGGTTAAGCCAGTCGCGTTAACCTTTTTTAACGCGAGGGGCCTATGCTTACCGCTATGAGGGAAGAAGCGAGGCCTGGAATGCTTCGGCGATTCGTAGAAGACGAAAACGGCGCCACGCTTATCGAGTATGGTCTGATCGTCGCGGTCCTGTCGCTGGCGATCATCGCAGGTGTGGGGACGGCGGCCAATGCCCTCCAGAACCTCTTCGGCAACGATCACAGCCTGCTCGCCAACGCGCTTAACACCAATTAACGGCGCTCTTCTATCCTCCGTTCTTGCCGCCCGATGCCAGAACGTCCGCCAGCCGCGCCGTTGCGCTGCCGGGCCTGAGCGGCTGTTGCTGTGAGGCATGCGGCGCCCAGCCCGACAGCCACACGATCTGGAATGTCGCGGGGATACGGCCATCCGCCTCGGCATGCCGTTCCGCATATATCTCCGCCGCCCGTGTGAACAAGCGAAGCGGTACGGGCCGGCGGGGGCGTGCCGTCAGAATGCTGGTCTCGCCCATGGCGCGCAGATCGCGCATCAGTTCGAACATCGAGGGGTAGCGCACGCGGATCGTCTCCGTATCGGCGACGGGAAGCGCGAAACCGGCGCGCTGCAACAGGCCGCCGGCGTCGCGCACGTCCACGAAAGGGGCGACACGCGGACTGGCGCCGCCGGAAAGCTCCGTCTCGGCAAGCAGGAGCGATTCCCGCAGTTCGGCGAGCGTGCCCGACCCGGCGAGTGCGCCGAGGAAGAGCCCGTCGGGCCTCAGAGCGCGCCGGATCTGGATCAGCATGCCGGGAATGTCGTTCATCGAATGGAGCGAAAGGAGCGAAACCGCGAGATCCAGGCTTTCCGCAGGCAGGGGAACCGTCTCGGGCGTGGCGATCATCCCTTGCCTGTCGCCGAGCAGGGCTGCATCCGCCTCGATACGGTGGACGTTGCCGACCTTGCCGCTTTGCCTCAGCACATCGCCGGCAGTCGCCGTCTGGCAGAAAAGTGCCGCCGCCTCCGGGAAATCACGGCCGACCGTCGACAGCCGCTCGCCAAGGTCCTCCGCCACGCGACGCATGAGGAAATCGGCGTCGGCAGTGCCTGCGCGAAGCGCGCGCTTCTTGCGCTCGACCAGAAGGCCGGTATCGAAGACCTGTTCCATAAGCGGTGCCTGCCCGCATCGATAAGAGATGAAAATTCTGCTATGTGCGGTCCGATGAATGCACTTACGGATCGCATCACGGATATCAAGGGGGTCGCAACGAAAGCGAGCGGTTTCGGCGTGCGCATGCTCTTCCCTCCGCTTTGCGCCGGCTGCCGCCGTATCGTCGCCGAACCGGGCACGCTATGCGGGGAATGCTGGCCCAACATCCGTTTCCTCGAACGGCCGTGGTGCGAGGTGATGGGAACGCCTTTCTCCCATGACATGGGCGAGGGTTTCCTTTCAGCCGAGGCGATCGCCAATCCACCGCCTTTCGCCCGTGCGCGCGCCGCCGTCTCCTATGACGGTGTGGCGCGGCGCATGGTGCAGGGGCTGAAATACAGCGACCGCACCGATCTGGCGCCGTGGATGGCCGGGTGGATGGCGCGCGCTGGCGCGGAACTGCTCGCCGATGCCGAGGTGATCGTGCCGGTGCCGCTCCACCGGAGGCGTTTTCTTTGGCGGCGCTTCAACCAGTCGGCGGAACTGGCGCGTTCCCTGGCGCGCCGTGCAGGCAAACCGTTCGAGCCGACGGCGCTTGCCCGCGTGAAGGTGACGCGCCAGCAGGTCGGCCTCGGCGTCAGCGAGCGTCACGACAATGTGAGCGGTGCTTTCCGCGTGCCGCCAGAGGCCGACATCAAGGTGCGCGGGCGGCGCGTGCTCCTGGTCGACGACGTCTATACGACCGGCGCCACCGTCTCGGCGGCGGCGCGCGCGTTGAAGCACGGCGGGGCGGCGGCAGTCGACGTGCTTACCTTTGCGCGCATCCTCCCTGGGGACTTCCGGCGGGATGAACCAGCGACTATATAGACTGGACAATGAGATAGGCGCCAACGGGTTTGCCAACGGGGTTTGAAGGACGGCGATGGCCGAAGTGACGATCTACACCAGGGCGATGTGCGGCTACTGCATGGCCGCGAAGCGCCTGCTCGACAAGAAGGGCGTGGCCTATACCGAGCACGACGCCAGTTTTTCGTCCGAACTGCGTCAGGAGATGGTCGAGCGGTCGGGTGGCCGCAGGACCTTCCCGCAGATTTTTATCGACGGCCGCCCCGTCGGGGGCTCGGACGAGTTGCACGAGCTCGACGCCGCCGGGAGGCTGGACGCGATGCTTGCCGGCGAAGCGGCGTAGATTCCGAACGGAAGGAGTGAGCGATGGCTGGCTTCAGGGTAGCGGCGCTGCAGATGCGCTCGGGAACAGACACGGCGAGGAACGCCGCCGATTTCGAGGCACTGGTGCGCGAGGCGGCAGGGAAGGGCGCTCGCTATGTGCAGTCGCCGGAGATGACGGGCGCGCTGCAACGCGACCGCAAATCGCTCTTCGCATCGCTCAGGCCGCAGGCGAGTGACATAGTGGTCGGCGCGGCGGAGAAGCTTGCGCGCGAGCTTGGCATCTATGTCCATGTCGGGTCGACCGCGATCGCGCGCGAGGATGGCAAGGTGGCCAACCGCGCCTTCCTCTTCGACCCGGCGGGTAATCTCGTTACCACCTATGACAAGATCCACATGTTCGACGTCGATCTCGACAATGGTGAGAGCTGGCGGGAATCGAATACCTACGAGCCGGGTCGCGAAACGGTGATCGCGGAGTTGCCGGAGGCGCGGCTGGGGCTCGCGGTCTGCTACGACCTGCGGTTCCCGCAGCTCTTCCGGGCTCAGGCGCTTGCCGGCGCCGAGGTGCTGACCGCGCCGGCGGCATTCACAAGGCAGACCGGCGAGGCGCACTGGCATGTGTTGCTGCGCGCGCGCGCCATCGAAAACGGCGCCTGGCTGGTGTCGGCCGCGCAAGGGGGGCGGCACGAGGACGGGCGCGAGACGTACGGCCATTCGATGGTGGTCGATCCGTGGGGACGTATCGTCGCGGAAGCCGATCATGACGAGCCCGGCGTGATCGTAGCCGACATCGACGTTTCGGCTTCGGCCAAGGCGCGCGCGAAGATACCGAATCTCAGGAACGCGCGGGAATTCACCGTGCGCACGGCCGGATCCGTTCCGGTCGAGCAGCGGAAGGCATCATGATCCGGTTTTCGCTTGGCTGCCAGAATGACCATTCCTTCGATGGCTGGTTCCGCAATTCCGAGGATTTCGAGAAGCAGAAGAAGCGCGGGCTGATCGCCTGCCCGAATTGTGGCTCGAACAAAGTGGGCAAGGCGCTGATGGCGCCCTCCGTATCCACCGGACGCAAGCGCGAAAAGATGGCGCTGGCGATGAACGCGGAGCAGAAGAAGGCGATGGCGCAACTGAAAGCGCTTTCCGAAAAGCTGCGCGAGAACGCCGACTATGTCGGCGACAAATTTGCCGAGGAAGCGCGCAAGATACATTTCGGCGAAACGGATCCACGCGGCATTTATGGCGAAGCGACGCCGGAGGAAGCGAAAAGCCTCGCCGAAGATGGCGTCGAGTTCATGCCGATCCCGGTTTTCCCGGACGACAGGAACTGAGGCTGGCGGGCGATTTCACCCGTCGTCTCTACTGGCCGGTCGCCGCGATGCGGCGGCAATGGCCGAGCGCGCTGCGGATCAGGTTCTCGCTGGCTTCGGGCGTGCGGAATGCCGAGTGTGCGGAAAGCGTCACGTTTTCAAGCGTTGTCAGCAGATGGCCTTTGGGTAGCGGTTCAACCGCGTAGACATCCAGGCCGGCATGCCGGATGTGTCCCGACCGCAGGGCCTCGACCATCGCGTGCTCGTTCACCAACGCTCCACGCGCAGTGTTGACCAGAATGACGCCCGGCTTCATCTTCGCGATCTTCTGGCGTGAGATCATCCCGCGTGTCTCGTCGGTAAGGAGGAGATGGAGCGACAGGACATCGGAATGCGCGAGAACGCTATCGAGATCGTCAAATTCCACGCCCGGCCGGCTTTTCGGCGAGCGGTTCCAGGCGATCACCTTCATGCCGCATCCCAGCGCCATGCGAGCAAGCTCGGCGGCGATGCCGCCAAAGCCGATCAGTCCGAGCGTCTTGCCGGTCAACTGAATGCCGTCGGTGCGCTGCCACTCTCCTGCGCGCATGGCGCGGTCCATCTTTGCCAGGCTCTTGGCAGAGGCCCACATCAGCGAGAAGGCGCATTCGGCGACGGCCGTATCGCCGTAGCCCTTGACGATATGGACGGTGACGCCGCTCTCTGCGAGCGCGTCGACATCCATGTAGCTGCGCGGTCCTGTTCCCAGAAACACGACATGCTTCAAGGCCTTGCAGGCTAGCGCGATATCCATCGGCAGATGGGTATGGTCGATAATCGCGATCTCGGCATCGCCAAGAACGCCGGGCAGTTCGGGCGGCGTAATCGCCGGCTGGCGGTTTATCGTGACGGCCGGGTCGCCTGCTTTCAATTGCTGCCCGGCGATGGCGGCCAAAGTTTCGGTGGCGTCAACAAATACGGCGCGCAATGCAATCCTCTCCCGTGCGTGTCTGCTCGTTGTCGGTACCATACCAACAACGGTGTAGGGCCGCACGTCTTGGCAACAATTCCATCGTGGCCTAGCATCGGCGGAGCGTATGGAGGCTTCGATGACATCAAGCTTCAACGTGCACGACGCGGCCGGCTATGAGCAACTCATGGGTCGCTGGAGCCAAAAGCTCGCGCCCCTGTTCATCGACTTCGCGGGGATTGCCAATGGCGAAAGGATACTCGATGTCGGCTGCGGCACGGGCAGCCTGACTTTCGCGCTGGCCAAGGCCGCCGATCCTAGCGAGATCACCGGCATCGACTATTCGCCTGTCTTCGTAGAAGCGGCGGCGCGGCGCAATACGAACCCCCGCATCACGATCCGGCAGGGGGATGCGTGCGCCTTGCCATTCGAGGACGGCGCATTCGATCGCGCACTGGCGCTGCTCGTACTCCACTTCGTGCCGGATGCCGGCAAGGCCGTATCGGAAATGCGCCGCGTCGTACGGCCCGGCGGCATAGTCGCAGCCGTCGTGTGGGATCATCTTGGCGGCATGCCCGGCATGCGTATGATGGTCGACACGGTGGCGGCGCTCAGCGAAGGAGGGCGCCAATTGCGCGGCCGCTATTGCTTCCAGCCGATGATGCAGCCCGGTGAAATGAAGCGGACCTTCGTCGAGCGGGGGCTCGATGCGGTTACCGAAACCGAGTTGATGATCCGCATGAACTATCGGGATTTCGACGACTACTGGGCGCCGATCGCGGCGGGCGAGGGGCCGCTCGGCAAATATATGGCGACGCTGGACGAAGCGGAGAGGGAGCGCGTCAGCGCCGCCGTGCGTGACGCCTATGAAGCCGGACGGTCCGACGGCCCGAGATCTTTCGCGAATGTCGCCTGGGCATGCCGAGGTGTCGTCCCCTGACCCGCGACTGATCCATTGCTTCCTCACTTCGCAGCGATGATCAGCTTTTCCAGGAGTTCGATCAACACCTCCTGCTCCTTTTCCGTCAGACCGGCGAGGATGCGGCGCTCATTCTCGACATGCGCCGTTACCGCCTCGTCGATCAGTTCGCGGCCCTTGTCGGTCAGCCGCACCAGCACGCCACGCCGGTCTTCCGGATGCGGGGCGCGGGCGATGAGGCCGGCCTTCTCCAGCCGATCGAGCCTGGCGGTCATGGCGCCCGACGTCACCATCGTCGCCTCGTAGAGCGCGGTCGGGGTCAGTGCATAGGGTGCGCCGGAGCGGCGCAAGGTCGCCAGCACGTCGAACTCGCCCCGCTGCAGGCCGAAGCTGGCGAAGAGCGGTACAAGCCTGTCGCGCGAGATCGCCTGTGAAGCTTCGCTTAGCCGGCCGATCACGGCCATCGGCCGGACGTCAAGGTCCGGGCGTTCCTTCCGCCATTGTTCGACCGCTCGCGATGCTCGCCCCATCTATCTCACCGAAAAGTATCTTGACATAAAGATTCTTATTGATATCTTACTACTAACATTGAATGTACGGCTTTGGAAGCCGGATCTCCGGTGTTCAAGCAGGGGCCATGGGGATCGAGGATCGGGAAAAGCAATGGGATCGTCGATCTGGAATTCCGCCGTCTGGCTGCTTTTCATCACCGGTACGCTGCTCGGTCTTTCGCTTCCCTTCGGCAAACTTTCGGCGGCGGCGGGCGTGGCGCCGGTCATATGGGCCTTTGTCATTTCCTTCGGTGCCGGCGCCGTGCTTCTCGCCGCGCTGTTGATGCGAGGCGAGGCGCGGCGGCCGGACCTTGCGCGGTTGCGCTATTTTACTGTTACCGCGGCGATCTCCTACGCTTTCCCCAACCTCCTCATCATGTCGGCGATCCCGCATCTGGGCGCCGGCTTTACCGGCATCATGTTCACGCTCTCGCCGATCATCACGCTGACGCTGTCGGTCCTGCTCGGCATGAAGCGGCCGAGCGCGCTCGGCATTGCGGGCATCGTGGTCGGGTTCGCGGGTGCGCTGATCGTGTCGCTCACGCGCGGCGAGGCGGGAAGGCCGGCCGAAGCGATCTGGGTCATCATCGGGCTTGCCATCCCCTTCAGCCTCGCCTGCGGTAATATCTACCGCACGCTCGACTGGCCGAAAAATGCCGGGCCGATCGAGCTTGCCGCCGGCAGCCATCTCGCCTCCGCGGCGATGTTGGTGATTATCTCCCTCGCACTGAACGGCGGTGTGCCGTTCGGCCCGCTCGCGACCGTGCCGCTCATGACGCTGGCGCAGGCAGCGGCCTCGGCCACCATGTTCGCCTTCTTCTTTCGCCTGCAGGCGGTCGGCGGGCCGGTCTATCTCAGCCAGATCGGCTATGTGGCGGCGGCGCTCGGACTGGTTGCAGGCACGGCCTTCCTTGGCGAGCGCTATCAACTCGCGACATGGGCGGGCGCTGCGATCATCATGGCCGGCGTCGCCATGACGACCAAGGCGCAGGCGCGGCAGTAGATTGTCGGTTGCTTGTACGTGGTGTATTCTTTCTTATGTATACGGATACACCAGTACGGATAGCCGAGGCGGTTATGGCCTTTCATATCAAGAACCCTGAAACGGACGCGCTGGCGCGAAAGATCGCGGCTTTGAAGAAGGTCGGCTTGACCGAAGCCGTTCACGACGCTCTTCAGAACGAACTGGAGCGCGAGCAAGGAAAGCCCTCGCTTGTCGAGATCAGCGCCGTATTTGCCCGGAAGCTGCGGGAGATGGGCGATCCAGCCAAGGCTATGCCGGCAGACAAGGCCTTTATCGATAGTTTGTACGAAGACTGATGTTCATCGATGCCTCGGCATTGACGGCCATCCTTGCTGACGAAGCGGATGCTTCGCAGTTGGCCGGGCGGATGCAGCGTGGCCGTTCGCTCACAATATCGCCAATTGTCGCCTGGGAGACGGTGGTTGCCGTTGCTCGTATACGTGGCGTGCGGATAGCAGCCGCGAGGCAAGTCGTTGTCGACTACCTCCATCAGGCTGAAATCCACGTCGCGGCCGTGCCGCCAGAGGCAGCCGCGATCGCACTTGAGGCATTCGAGCGGTTCGGCAAGGGCCGGCATCCGGCGCGCCTCAATATGGGCGACTGTTTTGCCTATGCCTGCGCGCGGCACCTTGGCGAGCCGCTTCTCTTCAAGGGAAGCGATTTCCCACTGACGGATATCGAGCCCGCCTGAACCTACACCGTCGGCACGCGCTCCGTCAGCACCATGTAGTTGACGTCCATGTCGCGGGATTTCTGCCAGCGGTCGGCGAGCGGGTTGTAGACGACGCCGGTGCGGTCGGCGATGCGCAAGCCGGCCTCGGCAAGAGCGCGCTCCAGTTCGTCGGGGCGTACCAGCTTGCCGAACTGGTGCGTGCCGCGTGGGAGCCAGCGAAGTACGTATTCCGCGCCGATGATGGCGAGCCCGAGCGCTTTCAGCGTTCGGTTGATGGTGGCGACGAACATGATGCCGTCCGGCTTTACCATCTCGGCGCATTTGCCGACGAAGAGCCCGATATCGGCTACATGCTCGACCACTTCCATGTTGAGGATGACGTCGAATTTCTCGCCGGCTTCGGCCAGCGCCTCTGCGGTGGTCGCGCGATAGTCGATTTCGACGCCGCTTTCGGCTGCGTGCAGGCGCGCCACTTCGATATTGGTGGAGGAGGCGTCGGCGCCGACGACTTCGGCGCCCAGTCTCGCCATCGGCTCGCACAGAAGCCCGCCGCCACAGCCTATATCCAGAAAGCGGAGGCCCTTGAGGGGATGCGCGGCGCGCGGGTCGCGGCCGAAACGGGCGGCGACATTGTCGCGGATATAGGCAAGCCGCACCGGATTGAATTTGTGCAACGGGCGGAATTTTCCGTTCGGGTTCCACCATTCGGCGGAAAGCGCGGAAAAGCGCTCCACCTCGCCGGGATCTATGGTCGTTCGTCGGGCTTCGGCCATTGGGATCGGCTCCTCTGACGCGTCGAACGCAAGGAAGTCGGTTGACTGCGGGCGAATGTCAATACGGGAGCCAAAAGATCGGCCGCCGATCCGGACTCGAATCCGTCGTTCCTCTCTGCCTGCAAGACGGGCAGAGAGGAACAGGTCCTTCATTCCCTATTTGACGGTCGCATCCGCCTTCTCGACGAATTCGTTCGTATAGGTCTTCGTGATGTCGATATTGGCGCCGGCCACGTCCGGCGAGCCGATCTTGAAGACCTCCAGCACGGCCTCGGCGCCCTTCGGGTCCATCAGGCCGGTCGTGGAATACATCGGGATCGTGTTCTTGAGGGCCGCCAGATAGGCGTCCTTGTGCGGGCCGACGAGGTTTTCCGGCATCTTGGCCGCGATTTCCTCGGCGCTGTGGCTGTGGATCCATTTCAGCGTCGCCACCATGGCGTTGGTCATGGCCTGCGTCTCCTGAGGATGCGCCTTCATCCATTCCGGACGGGTGTAGAAGGCGCCGCCGGGATAGTCACCGCCGAACACCGCCTCGGTGTCCTTTTGCGTGCGCGTGTCGGAAAGGATCGTCAGATCCTTGTATTTCGTCTGCAGCACGGTGACGGCGGGGTCGAGCATCACGGCCGCGTCGATCTGGCCTTGTTCCATGGCGGCGACGGCGGTGGCGCCGAGGCCGACGCCGATCACGGCCGCCGAATCCTTCTTCAGGCCGGCCTTGACCAGCTGGTACTTGAGGAAGAAGTCGGTCGAGGAGCCGGGTGCACTGACGCCGACCTTCTTGCCGTCGAGATCCTTGACCGATTTGATCTTGCCGGTCTGCTTTGGCGACACCACGAGCACGAGGCCTGGATACTGGTCATAAATGACGAAAGCCTGCAGGTGCTGCTTCTTGGCGGCGAGCTCGACGGTATGGTCGAAATAGCCGGAGACGACATCGGCACTGCCGCCGAGCACGGCGGTCAGCGACTGCGAGCCGCCCTTGAAGTCGACCAGATCGACGTTGACGCCGGCCTTCTCATACTCGCCGAGTTGCTTGGCGAGCACGGTCGGCAGGTAGCAGAGGCAGGATGCGCCGCCGATGGCGAGCGTCACCTTGCCGGCGGCCATGGCGCCGCCGGCCGTCATCAAAAGCGCCGCTCCGGCGGCGATTAGTTTCGAGATAATTCTCATTTCTTCCTCCTTGATGATTCTTGGATTTCTATCTTCCGGTTTTCGCGTTCTCGGGGCGCCAGACGAGGAGACGCCGCTCCACCAGCGTCACGGCCCAGTCGATCAGGAGCACGAAGGCGGCGAGTACGAACATGCCGGCGAAGACGCCGCCCACATCGAACACGCCTTCGGCCTGCTGGATGAGATAGCCGAGGCCGGCGGCGGCGCCGAGATATTCACCAACGACCGCACCGACCACGGCGAAGCCAACGGAAGTGTGCAGTGAGGAGAACATCCACGACAACGCCGACGGCCAGTAGACATGGCGCAGCAATTGCCGCTCGCTCATGCCGAGCATTCTGGCATTCGACAGCACCGTCGTGTTCACCTCCCTCACACCCTGGTAGACGTTGAAGAAAACGATGAAGAATACCAGCGTCACGCCGAGCGCGACCTTGGACCAGATGCCGAGCCCGAACCAGAGCGTGAAGATCGGTGCCAGCACGACGCGCGGCAGCGCATTGGCGGCCTTCACATAAGGGTCGAAGATTGCGGCCAGCGTTGGCTTGCGAGCGAACCAGAAGCCGATGAGGATCGCCGCCACCGAGCCGATGACGAAGGCGAGCATGGATTCGAGCAGCGTGATCCACAGATGATACCAGATCGAACCGCCGACGACCCAGAGCCAGATCTGGCTGACGACGGCAGACGGCGTCGAGAAGAAGAAGGAGATGTTGTTGGGATCGCCGACGATATGCGTGGTCGAGGCGATCTGCCACGCGACGACGATGATTGCGGCAACGGCGACCTGCGCGGCTAAAAGGCCGGTCCTGCTCATGTTTTGCTTCCCGTCTCATTTGTGCCGTAGGCCTTCAGCACTTCGCCTTTGAGCATGTGCCATATGTCGCGGTGGAGCGCCTGGAAGGCGGGCTCCACCTTGATCTCGGAAATGTCGCGCGGCCTCGGCAGCGTGATCGGAAAATCGCCGATGATGCGCGCCGAGGGGCCGGCCGACATGACGACCACACGGTCGGCAAGCGCGATCGCCTCTTCGAGGTCGTGGGTCACGAACAGCACCGCCTTGCGGTCGTCCGACCACAATTTCAGGAGCAGGTCGCCCATGATCAGGCGCGTCTGTGCGTCGAGAGGGCCGAAGGGCTCGTCCATCAGGATGATCTCGGGATCGCGGATCAGGACCTGCGCCAACGCCACGCGCTTGCGCTGGCCGCCGGAAAGCATGTGCGGATAGCGTTCACCGAAGGAAGCGAGGCCGACGCGCGTCAGCCATGAGCGGGCGCGCTCCCTCGCCTCGCTTCTTGCCGTGCCGGCGACCTCCAACCCGATCGCGACATTTTCCACCGCCGTCTTCCACGGCATCAGCGCATCCTGCTGGAAGAGATAGCCGGCCTTGCGGTTGATACCTGAAAGCGGATCGCCGAATATCTCCACGCCGCCATCAGCCGGAGTAAGCAATCCCGCCGACGCATTGAGAAGAGTCGACTTGCCGCAGCCGGTAGGTCCGATGATGGCGACGAATTCGCGTGCGCCGACGGCGATATCCGCCTTTTCGACGGCGCGAAACCGTTGGCCGCCCGAAATATCGAACTCGATCGTCACATGATCGAGGCGGACAGCGGGGCGAGCCTCGTCCGCCTGCCGCGATCCGGCCGCTTTCCCTTCGTTTGCCGCTTTCTGCGACATAGCTCCTCCGAGTTCCTATGCGATCTCTTTCCTTGCCAGTCGCGCTGGTAAGGCCAAGGTGCAGTTACGGTCAATTCCACTTCTTGTTAGCTTGTTAGCCGGCTTGAATACGGTGCACGCGTGTGCAACCATCGGAATCGACGGCGGCGCTTGCTATTTCAATGGCCTCCGCCACTTCTTTTCAAGGGAGGAAATCTTGATGATCACCAAAATGCCCTCTGATCCGCGCCGCTCCGGCCTTCGCCATCTGCCGGGATTGGCGCTCACCGCCGTGCTGGCTGCCGTCGGATTCTGCGCCAGCGCACACGCCGCCGACCGCCAGCTCACCATGTATTGCGGGGTGGACGAGGCCTGGTGCCGCGCAATGGCGACCACTTATCAGAAGGAGACCGGCGTCAACGTCGACATGACGCGCATGAGCGCCGGCGAGATCTATGCGAGACTGCGCGCGGAAAAAGCCAATCCACAGGCCGACATATGGTGGGGCGGTACGGGCGATCCGCATCTGCAGGCTGCCGAGGAAGGCTTGACGGAGGAATACAAGTCGGCCGAATTGCCGCAACTCTACGATTGGGCGCAGAAGCAGGCGGAACGCGCCAAGTATCGCACCGTCGGCATCTATCTCGGCGCGCTCGGCTTCGGCTACAATTCCGAGGATCTGAAGCAGCGCAACCTCAAGGCGCCGGAATGCTGGGCCGACCTCGTCAAGCCTGAATTCCAGGGTGAGGTGGAGATGGCCGATCCGAATTCGTCGGGCACGGCGTGGACAGCGCTCGCCACCATCGTGCAGTTGATGGGCGAGGACAAGGCCTTCGACTATTTCAAGCAACTCGACAAGAACATGGCCGAATACACCAAGGCGGGCGCGGCGCCGGCACAGGCGATCGCCAAGGGCGAGACCATGGTCGGCATCGCCTTCCAGCACGACATCATCTTCGCCGCCAAGCAGAACCCGGCCGTGAAGGTCGTATCGCCCTGCGAGGGCACCGGCTTCGAGATCGGTTCGATGAGCATCGTCAAGGGCGCCAAGCACCCCGACGAGGCGAAGAAGTTCTACGACTGGGCGCTGACGCCGGCGGCACAGAAACTCGCCGCGCCGAACGGCAGCTATCAGATCCCGTCGAACAAGGCGACGCCGGTCCCGCCCGAAGCGCCGGATCTCGATAAGATCAAGCTGATCGACTATGATTTCGCCAAATACGGCTCCTCGGAAGTGCGCACCAAGCTTCTGAAGCGCTTCACCGACGAAGTCCGCAACGGCGGCTGATCCAGCGTATCCGCCGGTCGCGTTTGTGGCCGGTGGTGCTTTCCCGCTTGTCGGCAGGGCGATCGCGTATGAGGTTTACCCCCACCCCCAACCCCTCCCCACAAGGGGGAGGGGGATTCTGCGGCGACGCTTGGCGTCGAAACCTGACGTTCATGTCCGATGAGGCGATGTCGGCGCCTCCCTCCCCCTTGTGGGGAGGAGTTAGGAGTGGGGGTATCAGCTTTCCCGATTACGCACGACGTTCATGCGCAATCGCGCTGCGCCCAAAGCAACGCCTTCAAACAGGCGCGGTATGACGCGGCCGACACCGCATCCCGAAAGCACGTTCCCGGCCCGCAATGTCGGCGCCTGGCTGCTTCTCGCATGGGTGGGGTTCCTGATCCTGCCCTGGTACCTGGTCGAGGGCGGTTTCTTCTCCTTCGGATGGCTGGCGGATTTCGCGACCCACGGCCCGGCGGTCCTGCAAGGAGTGGACGGCGCGCCGTGGCTCCTGCCGCTCGTCTTACCGCTTCTCGCCGCCACATGGCTGTGGGGGCGGCGGCGGACGCGGGGGCTTGCCCTAGCAGGCGGCCTTGCGCTCACCTGGATGGCGATAGAGGGGCTTGCGATCGTTCATTCGGGCTGGGGCTTTTCCTGGCTCGCCCAGCTTGCCGGGACGAAAGGCCCGGTGCAGGCGGGTCTGGGCTGGGGAGCGGTGGTTTATGCCCTTTCCATGCTCATGCTGGTCGCAGCGGATTTCGCCGGTCGCGGCTGGTGCAAAGGCGACCGCTTCGTCGTCGGCTCGCTGCTCATCGTCATCGCGACGCTCGTCATCTTCGTCGCCTATCCGCTCCTTTCCATTCTGTCTTCGGCCGTCCGTGACAATTCCGGCAATTTCGCACCGGCGATGTTCCGCCAGAAGCTCTTCGACGGCAATATCTGGAGCCTCGACTGTCTCGCGGGGGGACGCAATTGCGGGGTGGCATGGAACACGCTTTTCGTGGCGGTGCTGGTCGGGCTGCTCTCGACCGTGCTCGGGCTAGCCTTAGCGCTGATCGCGCTTAGAACCCAGATTCGCGCCAAATGGCTCCTGCGCGGGCTCTCCATCCTGCCCATCATCACGCCGCCTTTCGTCATCGGACTCGCGCTGATCCTGCTATTCGGCCGCGCCGGCATCGTGACCGAATTCCTGTCGCACCATTTCGGCATCCCGCGCAGCCGCTGGATCTACGGCGTCGCCGGCATCACCATCGCCCAGGTGCTCGCCTTCACCCCTATCGCCTTCCTCGTTCTCGTGGGGGTGTTGCAAGGCGTCAGCCCGAGCATGGAGGAGGCCTCGCAGACCTTGCGCGCCAGCCGCTGGCGTACCTTCCGCACCGTGACCTGGCCGCTGATCCGGCCGGGGCTCGCCAGCGCGTTCTTGATCTCCTTCATCGAGAGTATGGCGGATTTCGCCAATCCGCTTGTCATCGGCGGTAATTTCAACGTCTTGTCGACGGATATCTTCTTCGCTGTCGTCGGAGCGGCGCACGACCAGGGCCGCGCGGCCGTGCTGGCGATCGTCCTACTGGTTTTCACACTCGCTGCCTTCCTCATCCAGCGGCAATGGATCGGTAAGCGCAGCTATGTCACCGTCGGCGGCAAGGGTGATGGTGGAATGCCGGCACCGCTGCCTGGAGGCTTGAGGCTCGGCGCCTACGGCATCGCGGTACCGTGGCTGGTGCTGACCGTCGTCGTCTACGCCATCATCCTCGTCGGCGGCTTCGTTCATCAGATCGGACGCGACAACACGCCGACACTTGAATATTTCCTGACCGCTTTTTCCATCGAGAAAGGTGTCGGCGGCTGGTTCCTCTCGGGCTCGGCGTGGCCGTCGCTGACGATGACGCTGACCTTGGCGCTGATCGCGATGCCCTTCACCGCCGCGATCGGCCTTTTGACCGCCTACCTGCTCGACCGGCAGCGCTTCGCCGGGCGCACGCTGTTCGAGTTCCTGGCGATGATGAGCTTTGCCATCCCAGGCACGGTGGTCGGCATCAGCTATATCCTCTCCTTCAACGTGCCGCCTATCCAGATGACTGGCACGGGGCTGATCATCATCATCTCGTTCGTCTTCCGAAACATGCCGGTCGCGATCCGCGCGGGGCTCGCCAATCTGGGCCAGATCGACAGGAGCCTCGACGAGGCTTCGCTGACGCTGGGCGCGCGCTCCTTCGCCACGCTGAGGCGCGTCATGCTGCCCTTGATGAAGCCGGCGATCGTAACCGCGATGATCTACAGCTTCGTGCGCGCCATGACGGCGGTGAGCGCGGTGATCTTCCTTGCGACGGGCCGTTTCAATCTCTCGACCGTCTATATCGTCGGCCGCGCCGATGTCGGCGAATACGGTATCGCGATCGTCTATGCCGCCGTTATGATCGTCCTGATGATGGTTATTCTGGTCGGCATCCAGTTGCTTGTCGGCGAACGCAGCCTCGGGCGGCGGCGAGCCGGCTCCGAAGCGCTGCCGATTGCGGCCTGAAGATGAGAGAGACGGGATGAATCACAGCTCCACAGCATCGATTGGCGCGACGGCCGCGCATCCGGCGGTCCGGTTCGAAGCCGTGACCAAGCGCTATGGCCAGGTGGTAGCCGTCGATCAGGTCGGCTTCGATATCGCGCCCGGCACGCTGGTGACGCTGCTCGGGCCTTCCGGCTGTGGCAAGACGACCACCCTTCGTCTGATCGCCGGGCTCGAACAGGCCTCCGACGGCCGCATCCTGATCGACGGTACCGACGTGACGGCGCTGTCGGCGGCGGAACGCGACGTCTCCATGGTGTTCCAGTCCTACGCGCTTTTTCCACACATGGACGTCATGGAGAACGTCTCCTATGGCCTGCGCGCCATGGGGCTGAAGAAGGCCGAGGCCGAGGCGCGCGCAGCGGAGAAGTTGTCGCTGGTCGGCCTCTCCGGCTACGAGAAACGCCAGCCGAGCGAGCTTTCCGGCGGCCAGCAGCAGCGCGTCGCCGTGGCGCGCGCCATCGTGCTGGAGCCGAAGGTGCTGCTCTTCGACGAGCCGCTTTCCAATCTCGACGCCAAGCTCCGCCGCCACGTGCGCGACGAGATCCGAGGGTTGCAGCAGGATCTGGCGCTTACCGTGGTCTATGTCACGCACGACCAGGAGGAGGCGCTGGCGGTGTCGGACCGCATCATCGTCATGCGCTCGGCGCGCGTCG
Organism: Mesorhizobium koreense; assembly: GCF_031656215.1. Lineage (NCBI taxonomy): Bacteria > Pseudomonadati > Pseudomonadota > Alphaproteobacteria > Hyphomicrobiales > Phyllobacteriaceae > Mesorhizobium > Mesorhizobium koreense. The sequence goes on from NZ_CP134228.1 coordinate 1,736,629, forward strand.
CCCAGGACGGTACGCCGCGCGAACTCTACAACGCGCCGGCCAGCCGCTTCGTCGCCGATTTCATGGGCGACGCCAACCTGCTCGAAGCGATGGTGGGCGAGCATCATGGCGGAGCGGCCGAGGTGAAGGTAGGGCCGCTTTCGCTCGACCTTCCGCATCGCGGCATCGGCCCAGGCGCGGCGGCGCTCGCCGTCCGCCCGCATTCGGTGCGGCTGGCGGCAGGGCCGGTGGACAAGGGCGGGATCGAAGGGCGCGTCACCAAGGCCGCCTATCTCGGCGACCACATGGAATATACCGTCACCACCGTTTCGCCCGAGGCGGAGCTTTTCGCCACTGACGCCGACGTGAACAGGCCGCACGCGACCGGTTCTACCGTGTCCGTGCATCTCGATCCGGAAAGCGTGGTGCTCGTAGCGAACGATTGACATCGATTGGCTGACCAACGCCAGGATTGCTTGCGAAGCGCGGACGATTTGGCTATGGAACCGGCGAATTTCGCGCCTCGGTGAGCCGGGGTGCTTTCCTTCGAATCTCCAGAAAAGCCCAAGCAGGCTGCCAAGAAAGCGTTCTTCCGTCCATGGCGCGCATCGTGATGAAGTTCGGCGGGACATCCGTCGCCGACCTTGACCGCATCCATAATGTGGCGCGGCATGTCAAACGCGAGGTGGATGCCGGCCATGACGTGGCGGTCGTGGTGTCGGCCATGTCGGGCAAGACCAACGAACTCGTCGGCTGGGTCAAGGGCATGCCGAAGGCAACCGGCGCGAACAGCCCCTTTTTCGACGCGCGCGAATACGACGCGATCGTTGCCTCGGGCGAACAGGTCACGTCCGGCCTGCTCGCCATCGCGTTGCAGTCGATGGGTGTCCATGCGCGTTCCTGGCAGGGCTGGCAGATCCCGATCCGGACCGACAACGCACATGGCGCCGCGCGAATCAAGGAGATCGACGGTTCCTTCCTGATCAAGCGTTTCGGTGAGGGGCAGGTCGCGGTGGTCGCCGGCTTCCAGGGGCTGGCGCCTGACAACCGCATCTCGACGCTCGGCCGCGGCGGTTCCGATACCAGCGCGGTGGCGATCGCGGCGGCGGTCAAGGCCGACCGCTGCGACATCTATACGGATGTGGACGGAGTCTACACCACCGACCCGCGCATCGAGCCCAAGGCGCGGCGCCTTTCGAAGATTTCCTTCGAGGAAATGTTGGAAATGGCCTCGCTCGGGGCCAAGGTATTGCAGGTCCGCTCGGTCGAGCTTGCCATGGTGCATGGCGTGCGGACCTTCGTGCGTTCGTCTTTCGACGATCCGGACGCGCCTGGAATGGGCGACCCCGTAAACCCGCCCGGAACGCTCATTTGCGATGAGGATGAAATCGTGGAACAGCAAGTCGTCACCGGTATCGCCTACGCCAAGGACGAAGCGCAGATTTCTCTGAGGCGCGTCGCCGACCGCCCCGGCGTCTCGGCGGGCATATTCGGGCCGCTGGCCGATGCCGGCATCAATGTCGACATGATCGTGCAGAACATCTCCGAGGACGGTTCGCGCACGGACATGACGTTCACCGTTCCCTCGGCCGATGTCGGCCGCGCGCTTGCCGTGCTCGAAACGGTGCGCGACAAGGTCGGCTTCGATGCCGTCCAGCACGATGACGGCATGTCGAAAGTGTCGGTCATCGGCATCGGCATGAGGAGCCATGCGGGTGTCGCGGCGACCGCCTTCAAGGCCTTGGCCGAGAAGGCGATCAACATCCGCGCCATCACCACGTCCGAGATCAAGATATCCATCCTGATCGACGGGCCCTACACGGAACTTGCGGTTCGCACTTTGCATTCCGTTTACGGGCTCGATAAGCATTAATCCATCGTCTAGAGTATTTCCGCTTTTCTTCGAATCGCGGAAACGCCCTATCGTTTTGTTTTACGCAATTCCGGACGGAAAACCGGTTCCCACTTTTCCTGGAATTGCTCTAGAACAGGCGAACCATTCGTTTCGATTCCGGCGGTGTCCGCGGCAAGCTGGCGCCGCTCCGGACCCGTTGGAGAAAATGCATGATGCGAGAGGTTGGCGGCGGTCCCCGCGTGCTCTTGCGGCGGCTGCGCGAATTGATGGCGGAGCCGCTGGAGCCGCAGGAACGGCTCGACCGCATCGTGCGTGAAATCGCCTCAAACATGGTGGCGGAAGTCTGCTCGCTCTATGTGCTGCGCGCCGATTCGGTCCTCGAACTCTATGCGACGGAAGGCTTGAACCCGACCGCCGTCCACCGGGCGCAATTGCAGATCGGGCAGGGCCTCGTCGGCACGATTGCCGCAAGTGCCCGCTCCCTCAACCTGACCGACGCGCAGAAGCATCCGGCCTTCGCCTACCTGCCGGAGACGGGAGAGGAGATCTACAATTCCTTCCTCGGCGTGCCGGTTCTGCGCGCGGGCCGCACGCTCGGCGTGCTGACGGTCCAGAACCGCACCAAGCGCAACTATCGCGAGGACGAGCTGGAAGCGCTCGAGACGACGGCCATGGTGATCGCCGAGATGATCGCCACCGGCGATCTGGCGCGGCTGTCCAGGCCCGGCCTCGATCTCGACCTCAGTCGGCCGGTCGCCTTCACCGGCCTCGCCTTCAACGAGGGCATCGGACTCGGTCATGTCGTGCTGCACGAACCGCGCATCGTTGTAACCAACCTCTTCAACGAGGACAGCGAGGAGGAGGTGAGACGGCTGGAAAGCGCGCTCGGCTCGCTCAGGCTTTCCATCGACGACATGCTGTCGCGCCGCGAAGTGGCATCGGAGGGCGAGCACCGCGCCGTGCTCGAAGCCTACCGGATGTTCGCGCACGACCAGGGCTGGGTCCGGCGCATCGAGGAGGCGGTGCGCAACGGCCTCACGGCGGAAGCGGCGGTCGAGAAGGTGCAGTCGGACATGCGCGCGCGCATGATGCACATGACCGACCCCTACATGCGCGAGCGCATGAGCGATTTCGACGATCTCGCCAATCGGCTTTTGCGGCAGCTGATGGGGCGCGGACCCGAGGCGCTCGCCGAGCAATTGCCGAAGGATGCGATCATCGTCGCGCGCTCCATGGGCGCGGCTGAACTGCTCGACTATCCGCGCGAGCGGCTGCGCGGGCTGGTGCTTGAGGATGGCGCCATCACCAGCCACATCGTCATCGTGGCGCGCGCGGTGGGGATACCGGTCGCCGGCCAGGTGACAGGCGCCGTCTCCATGGCGGAAAACGGCGACGCGATTATCGTCGACGGTGACGCGGGGCGTGTGCATCTGAGGCCGCAATCGGATGTCGAGGCCGCCTACGCGGAAAAGGTTCGCTTCCGCGCCAAGCGGCAGGAGCTTTATCGCGAATTGCGCGGCAGGCCTTCCGTGACCAGGGACGGCGTCCATGTCGACCTGATGATGAATGCCGGGCTTGCCGTCGACCTGCCGCAACTGGCCGAATCGGGTGCCGCGGGAATCGGGCTCTACCGCACGGAACTCCAGTTCATGGTCGCGGCGACCTTCCCGCGCGCCGAACAGCAGGAGGAGCTTTACCGGCACGTGCTGGACGTGGCGCGCGACAAGCCGGTGACGTTCCGCACCATCGACATTGGCGGCGACAAGGTGCTGCCCTATTTCAAGAGCGCCAAGCCGGAGGAGAATCCGGCGCTCGGCTGGCGCGCGATCCGGCTGACGCTTGACCGGCCGGCGCTCTTGAGGACACAGATCCGTGCGCTGTTGAAGGCGGCGGGCGGCCGGGAACTCAAGGTGATGTTCCCGATGGTGACCGAGATCGGCGAAATCCGGCAGGCGCGCGAACTGATCGACCGCGAGGTGCGCTATCTGTCGCGCTTCGCCCATCACCTTCCGACAAGCCTGAAGCTCGGCGCGATGCTGGAAGTGCCGGCGCTGATGTGGCAACTCGACGAATTGATGAAGGCGGTGGATTTCGTCTCGGTCGGCTCAAACGATCTCTTCCAGTTCGTGATGGCCACCGACCGCGGCAACACCCTTCTTTCCGACCGCTTCGATCCGCTTTCGGTACCGTTCCTGAGAGTCCTGAAAGGGATCGCCGATGCGGGAAGAAAATCCGAGACGCCGGTGACGCTGTGCGGCGAGCTTGCCGGCCGCCCGATTTCGGCGATGGCGCTGGTCGGGCTCGGCTATCGCTCGATCTCCATGTCGCCGGCGGCGATCGGGCCGGTGAAGGCAATGCTGGCCGAACTGCCTGCCGAGGAATTGGCGGCGATGCTGACCGATCTCCTTGCCCGGCCGGATGGCGGAACGAATGTGCGCGGCCTGCTCGAAGAGTTCGCAGGGAAACACGACATTCCACTATGATCGATCTACCTGCCGAACGGATGGACCAGGTGCTGAAACGCTTCGACCTGATCGAGGCGAGGATGTCGGCCGGCTCCGATCCGGAGACCTATGTCAAACTCGCCTCCGAATATGCCGAGCTTCAGGAATTGGCGACGAAGATCCGCGAATTGCGCGCCGCCGAGAAAGAACTTGCCGACCTCGAAACCATGCGCGACGACAAGGGATCGGATGGGGAGATGCGCGCGCTTGCGGCATCCGAGATCGACGAGGTCAAGGAGAAGATCGAGCGATTGAAGGGCGATATCCGCATCCTGCTGCTGCCCAGGGATGCCGCCGACGACAAGAACGCCATCCTGGAGATACGCGCCGGAACGGGCGGCGACGAAGCGGCGCTTTTCGCCGGCGATCTGTTTCGCATGTATGAACGCTATGCCGCTGGCCATGGCTGGCGGATCGAGATCGTGTCGGCGAGCGAAAGCGAGGTCGGCGGCTATAAGGAAATCATAGCTACGGTCTCCGGCAAGGGCGTGTTCGCGCGGCTGAAGTTCGAATCGGGCGCGCATCGCGTGCAGCGCGTTCCTGAGACGGAAGCGGGTGGACGCATCCACACCTCTGCGGCGACGGTGGCGGTACTGCCGGAGGCGGAGGAAGTCGATATCGAGATACGCCCAGAGGAAATCCGCATCGACACGATGCGGGCTTCGGGCTCGGGCGGCCAGCATGTCAACACGACAGATTCGGCCGTACGCATCACACATCTGCCGACCGGCATCATGGTGGTGCAGGCGGAGAAGTCGCAGCACCAGAACCGGGCACGCGCCATGCAGATCCTGCGCGCACGGCTCTACGACATGGAACGCATGAAGGCGGATGACGAACGCTCGGAGGCGCGCCGGTTGCAGGTGGGTTCGGGCGACCGCTCGGAGCGCATCCGTACCTATAATTTCCCGCAGGGCCGAGTGACCGACCATCGCATCAATCTTACCCTCTACAAGCTCGATCGGGTCTTGGAAGGCGATCTCGACGAGATCATCGACGCGCTCATCGCCGACCACCAGTCGAAGCTGATGGCGGCCGAATCGGAGGGGTGACCCTGTTCCGCCGCGTTCCCTTCAGGGTGCTTCGATGACCACACTTAGCGCCCTTCATCGTGAAGCGAGGGATCGACTCGCCGAAGCCGGCATCGAGAACGCCGCGCTCGACGCGCGTCTGATTGTCGAGCATTTCACCGCTACACGGCGCGTCGATGCGATCCGGGCTCCGGATCGAACGCTCGATCCCGGAATTGCCACTGCCGTTCGCGACGCGCTTCGCCGCCGTATCGCGCGTGAGCCGGTCCACCGCATCCTAGGCCGGCGGGAATTCTACGGCCTCGATCTGAAGCTTTCTCCGGCAACGCTGGAGCCCCGCCCCGATACGGAAACGCTGGTCGATCTCTGCCTGCCTTTCCTGAGAGAACGGGCGGCTGCCGGTGGTGTTAGTCGCATCCTCGATCTCGGTACGGGTACAGGCGCCATCGCGCTCGCGTTTCTTTCGCAAATCCCTCAAACGACGGCACTCTGCACGGATATCTCGGCCGAAGCGCTTGAAACGGCGCTATCCAATGCCGATATCAACGGCATGAAGGGCCGTTTCGGCGGTATCGTGTCGAACTGGTTCGAGGCCGTTGACGGCAATTTTACGCTCATCGTGTCGAATCCGCCCTATATCCCGACGAGGGATATCGGAATGCTGGCTTCGGAAGTCCGGTACCATGATCCGGTGATGGCACTCGATGGCGGATTGGATGGGCTCGATGCCTATCGCAGCATCGCGGCCGGAGCCGGGAGACATCTGGAAGAGGCTGGCCGCGTGGCGGTCGAGATCGGTTTCGATCAGCGGCAGGACGTGATCGGGATTTTCGAGGCCGGAGGATTTGCGCTGAAAGGAAGTGCGAAGGATCTCGGCGGAAACGAACGGGCGCTGATGTTCGCACGGCTTTGATCGAGGTTTTTGCGGCTGCGAAAAAAGGCTTGGCATTCATGGCGAATGCGGCTAGGTTCCGGCAACCGGATGAGACGAAGCAGGCAGTGCTCTAGGCGATTCGGTTCCCGTTGAAACAAGCTGCCTTCTTGCGTGAAAGACGCCTTGTCGTCGTGCGGGGATCGTCCGGCAAAGTGACATGAAACGACTTTTGGATTTGGCACGTGGCGGCTGCCTTTTGGGCGCAGTTGAAAGCCGACAACGCAACGCGATACGGACGGTAAGAGATCCGCGTTCTCCGATGCCCGGACAGTTTTCAAAAAAGAGAATGGTATGAGGCCAGGACAGCAGAACAGGCGCATGCGTGGGCGCAACAACAATAATAATAACAATAATAATAACCGCAGGGGACCCAATCCCCTCACGCGCAGCTACGAGAGTAACGGACCCGATGTGAAGATCCGCGGCTCCGCCCAGCAGATCGCCGAGAAATACGCCACCCTTGCCCGCGACGCACAGAGTTCGGGCGACCGGGTCATGGCCGAGAACTATCTGCAGCACGCCGAGCATTACAACCGCATCATCGCGGCGGCGCAGGCGCAGTTGGCTATCCAGCAGGCTCGCGACATCCGCGACGAGACGGACGAGGATGGCGAAGACGATCAGCATGGCGATGGACAGCGTGGGGACAGCGTGGGCGCCAACGGCTCGCGCGAGCATCGCCAGCACTATGCCAATGACGGCAGCGGCCCACAGCCGGTCATCGAGGGCACCCCGGCCGAAATTGCCTACAATCACCAGAACGGCGCGGGCGATCAGCCGCAGCCTGCCGCGAATGGCGCCGACAACGGCCATGCGCGGGGCGAGCGGATAAACGGCAGCAGCCATGCCGAGGCCGCGCCGGCGGAAGAGGAAAGCGCTCCGCGCCGTGCCCGCCGGCCGCGCCGCAGGACCAACGGCCGCGGCGAAGAGGAAGGCCGGACCAATGGCGCCCAGCCCACTGAAGCCGAAGCCGCCGGCTCGGCGGAGCAGCCCTCCGGCGAAAGCGGTGGAGCGATAGAGCAGGCGGAATAGGATTTTCTCTTCTCGCAATGGATTTCACGGAGCGGCGGCCATCGGTCGCCGTTTCTGTCTATCGGCCGCCTTGTGGACGGAAGCGCGGAACCGTGGATCAGGTCCAACTCGTGCCTGCGTTTTCTCTCAGCCCTATCTTGAGGGGTAGGCGTTCCCTTCCCATATCTGCGCTATAATGGACTTGCCTCGATCGGGAGCCTGAAAGCCCGCGATCCTTTGACATTTGATTCATCGCACGGGGGAGTCCGTCATCTGGAAACCGGTCGGTGCCGCAAAGCGGGCCGTTCGGGGAATGGAGACAGGAATGAATATTGAGAAATACTCCGAGCGCGTCCGGGGGTTCATCCAGTCCGCGCAGCAATACGCACTCAATCGCGATCACCAGCAATTCACGCCCGAGCATGTCCTCAAAGCTCTCATCGACGACGACGAAGGCCTTGCGGCATCGCTGATCGAGCGCGCCGGCGGACGGCCGCGCGACGTCGAAATGGGCGTCGATGCCGCTCTTGACGCGATGCCTAAGGTCGAGGGCGGCAACGGCCAGCTTTATATGGCGCAGCCGCTCGCCAAGGTCTTTTCCACCGCCGAGGAACTGGCGAAGAAGGCCGGCGACAGTTTCGTCACAGTCGAACGGCTCTTGCAGGCGCTCGCCATGGAGAAGTCGGCAAAGACCGCCGACATCCTCGCCAAGGCAGGCGTGACGCCGCAGGGCCTCAACCAGGCCATCAATGAAATCCGCAAGGGGCGCACCGCCGATTCGGCCTCGGCCGAACAGGCCTATGACGCGCTGAAGAAATATGCGCGCGACCTGACGGCGGATGCCCGTGCGGGCAAGCTCGATCCGGTCATCGGCCGCGACGACGAAATCCGCCGCACGATCCAGGTGCTTTCCCGGCGCACCAAGAACAATCCCGTCCTGATCGGCGAGCCCGGCGTCGGCAAGACCGCGATCGCGGAAGGCCTGGCGCTCAGGATCGTCAATGGCGACGTGCCCGAGAGCCTGAAAGACAAGCAATTGATGGCGCTCGACATGGGCGCGCTGATCGCGGGCGCGAAATATCGCGGCGAATTCGAGGAGCGGCTGAAGGCCGTGCTCAACGAGGTCACATCGGCCAATGGCGAGATCATCCTGTTCATCGACGAGATGCACACGCTGGTCGGCGCGGGCAAGGCCGACGGCGCGATGGATGCGTCCAACCTCCTGAAGCCGGCGCTGGCGCGCGGCGAGCTTCACTGCGTCGGCGCGACCACGCTCGACGAATACCGCAAATATATCGAGAAGGACGCCGCGCTCGCCCGCCGTTTCCAGCCGGTCTTCGTCGACGAGCCGACGGTCGAGGACACGATCTCCATCCTGCGCGGGCTGAAGGAGAAATACGAACAGCACCACAAGGTGCGCATCTCCGATTCGGCACTCGTCTCGGCGGCGACGCTCGGCAATCGCTACATCACCGACCGCTTCCTGCCGGACAAGGCGATCGACCTGGTGGATGAAGCCGCGTCGCGGCTCAGGATGCAGGTCGATTCCAAGCCGGAGGCGCTGGACGAGATCGACCGGCGCATCATGCAGCTCAAGATTGAGCGCGAGGCGCTGAAGGTCGAGAAGGACGATGCTTCGAGGGACCGGCTGGGGCGGCTCGAAAAGGAACTCGCGGGCCTCGAGGAAGAGTCCGATGCGCTGACCGCCAAATGGCAGGCCGAAAAGGCCAAGCTCGGCGAAGCGGCGGACCTGAAAAAGGAGCTGGACGCGGCGAGGAACGAACTCGCCATCGCGCAGCGCAAGGGCGAATTCCAGCGTGCCGGCGAACTTGCCTATGGCAGGATCCCGGAACTGGAAAAGAAGCTTCAGGACGCCGAGGCGCATGACGGCGAGAAGGGTTCCATGGTCGAAGAGACCGTGACGCCCGACCACGTCGCGCATATAGTGTCGCGCTGGACCGGTATTCCGGTCGACAAGATGCTGGAAGGCGAGCGTGAGAAGCTGCTTCGCATGGAGGACGAGATCGCCAGGCGCGTCGTCGGCCAGGGCGAAGCGGTTCAGGCGGTGTCGAAAGCCGTCCGGCGCGCCCGCGCAGGCTTGCAGGACCCCAACCGGCCGATCGGCTCATTCATGTTCCTCGGCCCTACCGGCGTCGGCAAGACCGAACTCACCAAGGCGCTGGCAAGCTTTCTCTTCGATGACGAGAGCGCCATGGTGCGCATCGACATGTCGGAGTTCATGGAGAAGCATTCGGTCGCGCGGCTGATCGGCGCGCCTCCCGGCTATGTCGGCTACGAGGAAGGCGGAGCGCTCACCGAGGCCGTCCGCCGTCGGCCCTATCAGGTCGTGCTCTTCGACGAGATCGAGAAGGCGCATCCGGATGTGTTCAACGTGCTCCTGCAGGTGCTCGATGACGGCCGCCTGACAGACGGGCAGGGTCGCACGGTCGACTTCCGCAATACGCTGATCATCATGACGTCGAACCTAGGCGCCGAATATCTCGTCAATCTCGGCGAGAACGAGGATGTCGACAAGGTACGCGACGAAGTGATGGCCGTGGTGCGGGCATCGTTCCGGCCGGAGTTCCTGAACCGTGTGGACGAGGTTATCCTGTTCCATCGGTTGCGCCGGCAGGATATGGGCCAGATCGTCGAGATCCAGCTCAAGCGGCTGGAGAAGCTCCTGGTAGACCGCAAGATCACCCTCGATCTCGACGAGACGGCGATCAAGTGGCTGGCCGACAAGGGCTATGATCCGGCCTATGGCGCGCGGCCGTTGAAACGTGTCATGCAGAAGGAACTGCAGGATCCGCTCGCTGAAAAGATCCTCGGCGGCGAGATCAAGGACGGTTCGACCGTGGTTATCACGGCGGGCTCCGATCGGCTGAACTTCCGCGCGAAGGCGACGCCCGCCGGCAAGAAAGCCGAAACGGTCGAGACCGAAGAAGCAGCGTAAGCGTTCGCTCTCCTCCACCATCGAACGCCCCTCCGCATATCGCGCGAGGGGCGTTTTCTTTTGAAGAGATCCCATGGATCCCGCCACATCGCGGTCATTTTCATGCCCGGTTCATCGCGCAGGTAGTAGTTCGGGCGGAGGCACGGCGAAGCGGTCGTGCAACCGGATGTCGGCTTGGGAGTTTTTAGCGGATGAAGCCTGTTCTTGCCCTGTGCCTTTTCGTGCTGGCGGGTGCCGCCGGCCCGGCCTTTGCGTCCAGTGAAGCCGGAAGCACTGCTCCTGTTACGGTGCGGCCGGCGAGCGGCGTGCAATTGGCACAGGCGCGTGAGGTCGATGTCTATACCGACGATTCCGGGCGTCGCGTGGTCGTGGATGCCTATACGGGGCAGGTAATCGACGTGCTGCCGCCCGAACGACAGCGACCACGCGCCGGTTATGGCCGCTCCATCGTGGAAGGCGACGTGCGTCGCTATGGCGACCGCGGGGTCTATGCGCATGAAGACGACGGTTTCTATGACGACGGCTATTATGACGATGCGCCGCGGCAATTGCCCCAGCCCGACTATGACCGTCCGATAAGGAGGCAGCCGGCACCGCCGATCGAGGCGTCGCGCCCGGCGCCGCGCTTCGAGGAAACCCGGCCGGGCCTCTATGAGTTGGCGCCTTCGCGTCGAAACGATGCGGAACCACTGCCTCCGGACGAAGGCACCGGTTCCGATTCGCGCATGGCGTCGCAGGAGCCGCCGGAAGGCAATCCGAACGCGACCGGGCGCGGCTTCGGCGATCTGCCGCCGCCTTTGGCACAGCCGCCGGCTAACCATGAGCCTTTCGTGCAGCAGGCTCCGGCGCTCAGCCCCATCATCTCGGCCGAATCGATCGCCCGCGTCCAGATCGTGCTCGATCGGGCCGGCGCTTCGCCGGGCGTGATTGACGGGCGCTTCGGTGGTAATTTGCGGAAGGCGCTCGCCGCCTACAAGGAAATCACGGGGCACGAGCTTGATACGGCGGATGGCCAGGCGATCAAGAAGGCGCTGGACGCGAGCGGCGGACCGGCCTTCCAGAACTACACCATCACCAACGCGGACGCGGCGGGCCCCTATATCGCTTCGGTCCCGTCGGATTACAGCGCCAAGGCGAAGCTCGACCGGCTGGGCTATGCATCGGTGTCGGAGATGCTCGCCGAGCGTTTCCACATGGACGAGAATTATCTGAAGCAGCTCAACCCGACGGCCAATTTCAACCGGCCCGGAACGGTGATCCGCGTAGCGAATATTGGCGCGCCGAAGATCGGCAAGGTCGCCCGCATCGTCGCCAACAAGAAGCTGGAAGAGGTCTTCGCCTATGACGAGGACGGCAAGCTGATCGCAACCTATCCCGCCACGATCGGCTCAACGGATACGCCGTCGCCCTCCGGCACGGTGAAGGTCGTGAGTGTCACGCTCGACCCGACCTATACCTACAATCCGAAGATCAACTTCAAGCAGGGCAACAACGACAAGGTCCTCACCATTCCGCCGGGACCGAACGGGCCGGTCGGTTCGGTGTGGATCGCGCTCTCGAAGCCGACATACGGCATCCACGGTACGCCCGAGCCCGACAAGATCGGCAAGACCAGTTCGCATGGCTGCGTCAGGCTGACCAATTGGGATGCCCAGGAACTGGCGAAAATGGTGAGCCCCGGCGTGTGGGTGCAGTTTATCGACTGAGCTTGTCCGGGTGGTCGACCAGGGCCAACCGCATACGAAGTTCGACCTCCACTCCGATCGGCTGCGCCGACTACCTCTCCCTCGTTCGACGGGGTAGAGGAAGCGCCGGACGCAACGCTTGGCGCCCTTCCTCTACCCCACGAAAGTGGGGGAGAGGTGGCCCGCGTAGCGGGACGGAGTGGGGGCATTTTGCCGTAGGCGGTAGGCCGTCGCCTGTGGGGAGAAAGGAGTGGGGTGCTCTCTTGTTCGAGTCCTGCTTGGCCGGATCGACGCATTCGCTCGAGCGGGGCGCTTAGGACTGGCTTGCCACCTTCATGGTGCCCTTGTCCTCTTCCTTCAGGAGCGCGTCGATGCGGTCGCGCTCCTTCTTGAACGCAACGAGTTCCTTCTCCTTCAACGAGTGGCCGACCGGCAGGCGCACGCGAAGCGGATCGACCGGGCGGTCGTTGATCCTGATCTCGAAGTGGACGTGCGGGCCGGTCGACAGGCCGGTCGAGCCGACATAGCCGATCACCTGACCCTGGCGGACATGGTCACCCGGTTCGATCCCTGAAGCGAAGGCGCTCTGGTGTGCGTAGAGCGTCTCGTAGCCGTTGGCATGGCGGATGACGGTCTCCTTGCCGTAGCCGGATGCCCAGCCGACCTTCTCCACAACGCCGTTACCGGCGGCAAGGATCGGCGTACCGCGCCGGGTGGCGTAGTCGACGCCGGTATGCATGCGCATGATGCCGAGGATCGGGTGGCGCTCCATGCCGAAGCCGCGGCTAATGCGGGCGCCCGGAGCAGGGTTCCTGAACAGGAACTGCCGGGCGCTCTTGCCGTCCTGATCGAAATAGTCGATCGAGCCGTTCTTCATCTGGAAGCGATAATAGGTGTGAGCCGTGCCGCCGAAGGTGGCGTTGGCGTAGAGCAATTCGGATTCGTCCGAAGCCTTGCCGTCCTCATCCGGTTGCGAGAACAGCACGGTGATCCGGTCGGCGGGCGACAGCCGCGACTGGAAGTCGACGTCGGACGCCAGGATCTTGATGAGTTGCTTGGTCATCCTTTCCGACATGCCGTAGGAGTAGGCGGATCGGTAGATGCCGTCATAGATCGTCGGAAGGTCGCCCCTTACGCTGACGGGAGGCGATGTGTCGAAGGCGGTGGCGATATCCGGGTCGGGCTCCGGTTCGTCGGCCGGCACATATTGCTGGCGGTCGTCGAGCGCTATCGTCAGGAGATGCCGCGTGTGATCGTAGACGCTGGTGCGGACGATGCGGCTCCTGCCGTCTTTGGTTTCGACGCCGACGCGCAGTACGCTGCCGGCCTTAAGCGTCGAAGTGTCGAGCAGCTTGGCGATGGCGTCGGCCATGCCTCTTGCATCCTCTTCCGCATAGCCGGAATCGGCGAATGCCTG